>JAYVYD010000267.1:0-8644 GCA_043784605.1 Myxococcales bacterium
CATAGACTAACCGATCACGACCTCGAACGCACGACTAACCGCGAGCGACGAGAGATGAACAAAACATCAGAAGATCAAAAGTTGGGTGAGCCTCCCGACCACTTCCTGATCTTTTGATCTTTTTGTGAATCAATCTGCTGAGGCGGCTGGCCTACTTCGCGCTTGCCGCTGCGTGCTGGTACCGAATGATTTGCGCGCCTTCGAGGTTGATGACGCCGACGGCGGCGAGCACCCGGATCACCGCGTACGTGGGGTCGATCTCGAACCAGCGCGCTGCGAAATTCGGGCTCATCGCGAACTTGTGGTGGTTGTTCTGGAAGAGCTCTCCCGCGGTCAGAAAATCGAACACGAGCGTGTTGCGTGAGACGTCACCGTTGTCGAAGTTGCGATACCCGTAGCGATGGCCGCACCAGTTGACGATCGCGCCGTGCATCGGGCCCATGAGAAAGTGCAGCGGGAGCAGCGCGAACATCCAGGTGTGCGTCGCGAACGCGACGTAAAAGCCGACATAGAGCGAGCCGAGTGCGATGCGCGCGGGCCAGCTCTGGCTGAGACGATCGAGCGCGGGCCAGTCCGGCATGCCGCCATCGAACTTCGCCTCGGGCTCCACGTGACGGTACGCGAAGCCGTCGTAGATCTTCTTCGTCGCGATCATCATCGTGAAGAAGTTGGAGTGGTTCTCAGGCGAGTGCGGGTCCTTCGGCGTGTCGCTGTACGCGTGGTGCATGCGATGCAAGATCGCGTAGCCGCGTGCCGACAAGAAGCTCGGCCCCTGCACGAGGTACGTGAGCAGGTGGAAGAAGCGCTCCCAGCCGTGGCTCATCGTGAACTGTTTGTGCGCGCCGTAGCGGTGCAGGAAGAAGCTCTGCAAGAAGACCGACAGCTGCCAATGCAGGACGAAGAAGATCGCGATGACCATGAGCAACTCCTGAAAGGGGCGGGGTCCCTGATCTGCCTCAAAATAGCCTTCGGACACATCATGGTTCGGTCATCTTCGCGTGACCGTGACGTGTAGTGCGCCATCGGCGAGGTGCGTGACGCGCTTCGCACGTCCCTACGAGCTCGACGAAATCGTGGGTCGCGCTACCTCGTCACGGTGAGCACTGTGGCGGTCGCAGGCTTCGCGCCATCTGTGGCATATTCCGCCGCATGACCGCCGAGAGCTTGGGTATCATCGGGTACGACTCCTTCCATTTCGTCGTCGCAAACCTCGAACGTTCGATCGCGTTCTACAAGGGCGCCTTCGACTTCAAAGAGGTTGCGCGCTCCGGCGACGAGCTCACGAAGAAGAGCGGGCAGCAATCGATCGTGTTCGGCGCTGGAGACGTCCGCGTGTGCGTCTCGACTCCGCTCACTCACGGCAGCAAGGCCGCGCGCTACATGAAGCGCCACCCCGCGGGCGTGATGAGCCTCGGGTTCCGTGTGCAGGATCTCGACAAGACGATGGGCGTCCTCGACAAGCGCGGGGGCACGTTCCTCAGCGACCCCGTCGAGACGAAAGACGAAAGCGGTCGTTATCGCTCGGTCGAGATCGCCACGCCGCTCGGAGACGTCGCGTTCCGCTTCGTGGAGCGCACGGACTTTCGCGGCTTCGCGCCAGGCTTCGTCGACACCAACGGCGGTCACGCGTCGCGACCCGAGAACAAGTTCGGCATCAGCTCGATCGATCACGTCACCTCGAACGGCCTCACGATGCAGCCGATCGTGAGCTGGTACCGCGAGGTGCTCGGCATGGAGAAGTTCTGGGACATCACGTTTCACACGCAAGACGTGACGCACAATCTCGGCATGGGCTCCGGCCTCAAATCGATCGTGATGTGGGACCCGGAGTCCGGCGTGAAGTTCGCCACGAACGAGCCGCTCCGACCGGCATTTCGCGACTCGCAAATCGCGAAGTTCGTGGACGACAACATGGGCAATGGCGTGCAGCACATCGCGTTCGCCGTTCCGCAGATCATCCCCGCCGTCGAAGAGCTGAAGCGACGCGGCGTCGAGTTCCTCAAGACGCCCAAGAGCTACTTCGACGACCTGCCCAATCGCCTCGTCAAGCTCGGCATCAACAACGTAAAAGAAGAGCTCGGTGAGCTTGAGCGCCTGCAAATTCTGCTCGACGGGCAGAACGACAAATACATGCTCCAGATCTTCATGCGCGAGGCCTCGGTCCTGTATGACGACTCGCGCGCGGGGCCTTTCTTCTACGAGATCATCCAGCGCGCCGGCGATCCGGGCTTCGGCTACGGCAACTTCCGAGCGCTCTTCGAGAGCATCGAGCGCGCGCAAAGGGCCGCCACATGATCGATCGCATGAGCGCGGGCTTGTTGCCCGACAAGCCGCACACGGCGATGCGCGACGGCAAGGGGAGGCTGTGTCACGAGGAGATGTTCACTCGCGGAGGGTTCGGCGGCGCGTTCTCTTACTTCTATCATCGCAACCCCATCACGGCTCACCGCGAGGTCGCCATGAGCTCGCGCGGTTGGCCCGCGCCCGTCGCGAACGACGCGGGGAGGTTCCCGCTCAAGCGCAGGCTGTACTTGTCAGACGACCACAAGACGAGCGGCTGCACGATCGACGCGCGTATGCCGCTGATGTTCAACCACGACATCACCGTGCAGCTGCTGCGCGCGACACAGTCGGACGACGCCTACTTCGCGAACGGAGATGGTGACGAGCTGTTCTTCATTCGCTCCGGCCAGGCGCGGCTCGAGTCTCCGTGCGGGTGGCTCGACGTCAAGGCCGGCGACTACGTGCACGTGCCGCGCGCGATGGTGCATCGCTGGCACCTCCAGACGCCCGAGCTACAGGCGATGGTGTTCGAGACGGCCGCGGTCTTTGTGCCCGACGAGTTCCGCAACCCGATAGGCCAGCTGCGAATGGATGCGCCCTACACGCATCGTGATTTCGTGCGGCCGATCGGCCCGATTTCGACACCCGACGCGCCGCTCGAAGGCCCTCTCGAGCTGATCGTCAAGCGCGGTGGCAAGTTCATGCGCTACGCACTCGACGCTCCGCCGATGGACGTCGTCGGCTGGGACGGCTTCGTCTATCCGTGGGCGTTCGCGATCGAGAAGTACCAACCGAAGACCGGACTCGTGCACCTGCCTCCCACCGTCCACTCGACGTTCGCGGGGAAGGGATTTTTGATCTGCTCGTTCGTCCCGCGCGTGACGGACACTCACCCCAACGCCATCCCGTGCCCGTACCCGCACTCGTCCGTGGACTGCGACGAGGTCATCCTCTACGTCCGCGGCAACTTCACGAGCCGTCGCGGCGTCGGGCCCGGCGCGATTTCACTGCATCCGGCGGGCATCGCGCACGGCCCGCACCCTGGCGCGTACGAGGCGAGCATCGGCAGCGTCCGCACGGACGAGCTCGCCGTCATGTGCGACACGTACGAGCCGCTGATCCCGACCGCGCAGGCCGCCGCGATCGAGCGCGGCGACTATCACGACAGCTGGATCAGCGGCTCTTAGATCAGTGCGCGGCGCAGAGCCAGCGGTCTTCGATGTAGCTGCTGATATGGTGACCGAGGCGTTCGGCGAGGCTGCGCATCCGCGAGCCAGAGCCTTCCATGCCGGCGCCCACCGAGCCGCGCACGATGATCTCGTCGAGGATGTTTCCGCCGCTGTCGACCACGTCGACGACGATGTTCATCTCGGCTTTGCGTGATGCGACGTACGCGTAGAAGCCCGGCTCCCACTCGGTCATGAACGAGCGGAGGGTGAACGTGTTGTCCGGCGCTGCGCCTTGCGGGAGCGAGATGACGACGTTGTCGCCTTTCACGCGCTCGACGAAGCGACCGCTCGAGTCGACCAGGTCTTTCTGGAAGCTGTCCTGCGAGGTGTCCTTCTTCTCCGACAAATACTGCGGCACGGTTTTGTCACCGACCATGAGCTTGTCGTAGTGGATCTCTTCGACCGCGAGCTTGCAGCCCGGCTTTACGAAGGGGTTCGGCGTCGCGAACTTGACGACTTGGTAGGGCTTGCCGCAAGCGATAGCGAGCGGAGCAAGGACCATGACGAGGGCGAGGGCTTTCTTCATGGCGCACAGGGATACACAAGCAGTCTCGCCAAGGCGAGACTCTTGGACAAAACCCTCAACGGAGATCAGCCCACGCGGTTCGTCACGTAGCCGACGAAGAACGGACCCATCTGCGTGATGAACTCGCTCGTTTGCCGCGTCTTGCGCATCGCTTGAACGAGGTGAGAGAGCGGGAATAGCTCTTTGCCGATGAGCCCGATGACGAACTCGTTGTCCTTCGCGTCGAGGCCGTGACAGGCGAGTCGCACGTCGTGCGCGAGGCCTTTCTGTCCGTATGCCATCCCGATGGCCGCGTGCTCGCGCATCATGTGCGAGACCTCGATGCCCTCGACCTTCGCGAATGCGCCGCTGCGCCGCAGCGGGTACCAGACGTGCCACGGACACTCTTGATCCATCACTCGCTCGATCGGTCGCTGCAACAACGTGTGTTGGAGCTCCGGCTCGTGACCCGTGGAGTAGGTGCGCCCCAACATCTCGAACTCATCGCGCATGGTGACGTTCGCGAGCGCGCCCTTCTGGAAGATCGGCCGCACGTCGCGGACGAAGCGCGCGGGGTCTTCTGCCCAGGTCAAGAGTGCCATGCCGCGCGGGCTCGCCGTGTCGGCGTAGATCACTCCGGGGATGGTGGCTGCGCGCAGGCCCGTCTCCAGATCGTGCATGGCGCGAGCGACGTCGACCGTGTCGAACACGAGCAGCTGCATGAAGAGGCGTCGGTCCATGGACTGGCGAATGCCGTCTTTCTTGCCGCCGTACTCGTTGGTGTCGATCTCGGGAAGCCCCGGTAAGCCTTGCGTCATGAGGCGAGTTTTAGCACCCGGTAAGCTCCACGACGAGGGGCCCATGGTCGCTCGCGCCGAACTCTCTGCGGATGACGTGGCTCTTGGCCCGCACGGCGAGCGACTCGCTCACGAGCGCGTAGTCGATGCGCCAGCCTTGGTTCTTCTCGCGCGCTTTTTGCCAGTACGGCCACCACGAGAAGAGCGCGTCGTCGTCCGGGGCGAGCTTGCGGCCCACGTCGACGAGGCGTCCCTTGTCCAAGAGCGCCTCGAAGATCGCGCGCTCCTCGTCGCGCTGTCCGATGACGTTGGCCTTGCGGTGAGTCTTGTGCACGTCGATGTTCGCGCGAGCGATGTTGATGTCGCCGATGATGACGAGCTCGCGCCCTTCTTTGGCGATGGCCTCGACGTAGGCGAGCAACCCTTCGAAGAACGTCATCTTCGCGCCGTAGTCTTTGTTGCCGTTCGGCGCGTACATCGAGACGAACGTGCGATCACCGACGACGGCTTCCACGACGCGGTTCTCCATGTCGAACGACGGATGCGAGAACTTGGGCGACTCGAACGCGCTCCGCTTCAAGAGCAGCGCGACTCCGGAGTAGCCGCCGAGCCCGTGCCAGCGCGCGTGGTACTCGGGGAGCGCCAGGAGCCCATACAGCGTCGTCGGCAACTCTTCGCTCGTCGACTTCGTCTCCTGCAAGCTCACCACGTCGGGAGACTCCGCGGCGATGAGCTCGAGGATCTGCGCCTCACGCGCGCGCGCACCGTTCACGTTCCACGAGAGGATCTTCACGCGCCCCGAGCTACCGCATCTTCTAGAGGTCCGCTAGCGACAGCCAGCGGCCCTCCGCGCTCGGCATGAACCTAGCCGCCCGCGGGCCCGTCACCACGATCTGATCCTCGTACCAGAGCGGCAAGATCCAGGAGCGCCGTGCGATCAACGCTTCCATGTGGGCGTAGATGTCGCGGCGCCGATCGCGGTCGATCGTCGCGTCTCCTTCGTCCAGCAGTGCGTCGAGCTCCGGGTCGTGCACGCGGCCGCGGTTACTGCCGGCGGGCGGAATGGATGTACTATGCAAAAAGACGCGAAGCGTGTTCGGCTCCACGAGCTCCGCGAGCTGAAGGGTCGATGCGTCGAAGTCCCCCGAGCCCAACCGTGCGAGCAGCGCGCCGAGCTCGAGCGGGACCACCTCGAGATCCACGCCGCCCTCCTTGGCTTGCTGTGCGATCGCGCGGGCGATGTCGACGCGCAACCGATCGGCGCCACACAGGAGCGTCGCGTGAACGCGGCCACCGAGCGACTCTCGCGCATTCGACGGATCGAACGGGAGGGTAGGGGCGTTCGCGTGCGCCCAGTGAGTCGGCGCGAGCATGCCAGAGGCGGCGGTTGCGCGGCCGCCGAGGAGATACTTCACGATCGCGTCGCGATCGATCGATCGCGAGAGCGCGGCGCGCGCGACGTCGCGATCGAACGGCGGTCGGTCGACGCGAAGCACCATGTACGTGAGCGCTAGGCTGGGGCGCGAGTACACGCGCAAGCCTTGGCGCTCGAGCGGCCCGAGTAGCGGCGGCGAGATCCCTCCGGCCACCGCGTCGCTGTCTCCAGAGAGCATTCGCAGAGCGCGTGCGTTCTCGTCACGTACGGCACGAACGCGCACCGCGTGCTTCGGCGTAGGCATCGCACCGTGCGCGGCGGGGGACAGCGTGATGGCTCCGCGCCTCCGATAGCTGACGAAGAAAGGACCTGCGCCGTCGAGCATGCCGTTCGGATCCGGCGGCAAACGAGCCTGATCCGCGCGCAAGATCGGAATCTCGAGGTCCGTGAGCGTCGTCGCGTGTGGGCGAGAGAGGTGAACGCGGACGGTCCGCGCGTCCACCTCCGTGACGGAGTCGATCGCCGAGAGCACGCGCGCGTGACGCGAGGCCACGACGGGATCCTTGAACGCGAGGAGCGTCTCCTTCACGTCGTGCGCGGTGAGCGGCGCGCCCGAGTGGAACTCGAGGTTTGGGCGGAGCGTGAACGTGACGAACGCCCCATCGTCCGAGGTCTCCACGCGCTCGGCCAAGTAGGGCACCGGCGCGCCCGAGTCGGGATCCAAGCGCATCAAGCCCGCGTGCACGAGCCGCGACACGCGTAAGCCCACCGCGTCGGTGACGTAGCGCGGGTCGAGCGTGTCGGGGTCGCTCGTCACCAGCAGCTCGATTGGCGCGTCTTGCCGCTCGTCCAAGTGTGGGTCCGTACTCTCGCTACGCTCGAGCGTGCGGCACCCCTGCTCGTGCGTGCGGCACGCGACGACGACTACGAGACAAAGCGCTAAGATCCACCGATGCGGCGTAGTAAACGACGGAGCATGCGAGCCATCCGCGCCGCCAGCTTGGCAATCACGCTCTGCGCGCTCGCGATCTCGCGGGACGCCTCGCCACAAGCCCCCGCCCAACAAGCGCCCGCGGCTCCGGACGCCGGGCTGCAAGCCGCCGTCAACTCGCTCGTGGCTTCGATCAGGGACGCGGCCATCGGCGTGGCCATCGTGGACGTCGCCACGGGGCGCGTGCTTGCGTCTTACAAAGAGCACGATCCTCTCAACCCCGCATCCAACGCGAAGCTGTACACCGCCGCCGCCGCCCTTGCCATTCTTCACGGCGATCACCGTTATGAAACGACGCTCTCGGGACAGCTGAAATCGGGCGCCGTGGCGGCGCTCACGCTGCGCGGCTATGGCGATCCGTCACTCTCCACGGACGATCTGGCGGCGATGGCGCAAGACCTCCACGACCAAGGCCTGCGACGCGTGGACGGCGACGTCTTCGTCGAGCAGAGCTTCTACGACGATCACACGACACCACCGGCCTTCGAGCAGAAGCCCAACGAGTGGGCGCCGTTTCGCGCGCCTGTCTCCGCGGTCGCCGTGGACGAGAACACCGTCACGCTGTCCGTGCGCCCGACGGTGTCCGGGGAGAACGCGCACGTGTGGTTCGATCCGCCCGGCTTCGTGGACTCCGAGGGCAGCATCGCCACAGGCGACGACGGCGCAGACAAGATCGTGCTCATGCTCGCGCCGAACGGTCGCAGGCTCACGGCGAAGATCTCTGGTGGCGTCGGGAGCAATGCGCGCATTGCGCGGCAGACGGCACGCGTGGACGATCCGCAGCTGCTCGCCGGCTACGTGCTGAAGGCGCAGTTGGAGAAAATTGGCATCAAGGTATCCGGCGTCGTGAATCTCGGGAGCAGCAAAGGCGCCGTGCTCGCGCGGCACTCGTCGGCGCCGCTCTCGTCGCTGCTCTACGCGCTCGGCAAGCAGAGCGATAACTTCTACGCCGAGATGGTCTTCAAGTCGCTCGCCGGCGAAGCGAAGGGCAAACCCGCCAAGACGCTCGACTCCGCGGACCTCGTGAACAAGATGATCGCGGAGGCGTCCGCGACGGACGGCGGTGTCGTGATCAAGAACGGCTCGGGCCTCTACGACGCGAATCGCGTGACCGCATGGAGCACGGTGTCGCTGTTGCGCTGGGCCTACCGCACGCCGCGCATCGGCCCGGAGTACGTCGCGCAGCTCGCGATCGGTGGCGTCGACGGGACGCTGCACAAGCGGTTCCGCTCGGAGCGCGAGCGCCGCTCTATCCGCGCCAAGACGGGCACGCTCGACGACGCGATCGCTCTCTCGGGGTACGTGGTTGGCCCGCCGAACAAGTCGCCGATCGCGTTCAGCATCATGTTCAACAAAGTCGCTGGCAAGGCCTCGGGCGCGCGCGTTCAGGCAGACAAGCTCGCGATGGCGATCGTGAAATACCTCTACGGCGATTGATCCGACGACTCGTCGTCACTCGGCGCC
>JAYVYD010000268.1:0-49420 GCA_043784605.1 Myxococcales bacterium
CGTCGACGCTCTCAGACTTGCCCCGCCATACGCTCGGAGCCCACGCGGGCGCGGGCTGGGTTCCGGGGTCCGCCGCCCAAGCGACGCCTCCGGTGCGCGGAGTCGGATCTCGCATCAGCATGTAGAAAAAGTCCTTCGGCGCGTACTCGATGTAGCGATCCGTCGAGATCTCCATCAGCGGCGTGAGCAGCTCCGAGTGGTAGTCGTGTCCCTTGAGTGCGTTGATGGTCGTGAAGATGAAGCCCGTGTGGTGCGGGTTCATGTCCAGGTGCAGGCCGTAGTCGCAGCCCGCCATCTGGAACGCCTTGCCGATCGTCGTCGCGCTCGCGTCGTCGCCCCACGCGTAGATCATGTGGCCCGCAAAGGTCACGCAAATGCCGGTGCGCTCGGTCTGCATGCCGTTGCCGGGCAGCGTGTAGCCCCAGAGCGCGCGGCCCGTGGGGTTCACCTCTCCTCGATCGACCAGCGGGTCGAGGTTCTGGCGATACGAGACGATGCTCGCGTCCGGGATGCCGACGCCGTCTGCCTTCACGAGACCGCCGATGTCCGGCGTTGCGCCCCACGTGCCGAGGCCCGCGCGTCCGTCGTCCGTCAAGATCACGGTGGCGGCGAACGGCTGCGGAGGGAGCAGCACGCGCTTGTGAACCATCATCCCGTAGTTGCCGTGCTCGGATTTGAACGCGCCGTTGAACGCGGCGACCACACGCGTCATCACGGCAGGATCTCGCGGCAAACGGCCCGGTCCGTGCTGTCCGGTGAGCGGCTTGGGGTCGTCGGTGCCAGCCTCCATCTCGAGATCGAGTTGCCGCATGTCCATCTCGACGAGCATCACGTGCGAGTAGGGGCGCGCCTCGTCGGGCCGCACGTACGTGGTCATGAACGGCGTGGGCGCTTCTACCCCGGCGGTTGCTGGAAACTTTCGAAGCCACGGCTTCACCCACGGTCGCCACTCGCCCTCACCGAGCTCCGCGTTCCAGATCGAAGGGATGTTCTTCGGCGGCCACGCGCCGTCGTCCGTCGCAATGCCTGATGAGTCAATGATCGCGATCGGCTGAGAATTAGGCGCGGCGAGCGTGTCTTCCGGGGTATCGCCGTGAAGCTTGAACGCGGCCATCTTGGCGCGATCGCGCAGCGCGAACACTCTCTCTTCGAGCCAGGCGACCGGAGCGGGTCCGATCCAAGGCACGGCGCGCACCGTGTCCACGGCCCATAACACGAGCCGCTTCGGCAGGTGTCGTGCAGACTGCGCGTGCATGCCGCCCACCACACCGACCAGCTCTCCCTTGTCGAGATCGAGCTGCGCGCGCCGGGCACCCGAGTCGTCTGCGGCGTCGATTGAAAGAGACAGGTCTCCGATCGCGAGACCCACTCGCTTCGCGGGCGCGTCGAAGCTCACGTCGACTCGACCCACGCCTTCACCCGAGCCGGTCTGTTGCACGTTGGTGAGCCACGCCATCGCGCGATCGACCGATGTTTCGGCCGAGTTTTGCGCTCCCTCTCCACCGAGATAGAGCGCGGTCACGCTCTGCTCCTGTCCGAATGCGAACGTCGCGAACGCCGCGTGCGTTCCCTTGAGCACGAGCGAGTGATCATCCCCGAGCGGCGTCGATGTCAGATCATGAGTGTCCGCGATCTCGATCACGTGTCCCTCGGGCGAGAGGCGCACGCGCGCGCGAACCACGTCACACGGCGCGCCCGGCTTGTCCGCGGAGAGGAACAACACGAAGCGGCCGAACAGCCAGTCCTCGAGCGGTCCACGAGAAGGCTCCCAGCGGATATCCTCGGGGCGAACGGTTCCGTGCATCTCGTCCCCGAGCGCCTGCGCGAGCCCGCCGATGTCACTCTTCGGCGAAGACCCGCGTGACAGAGACACGACAAGGCCCGCACAGCCGAACAACGCGGCGGCGCGAGCGCGCATGATCCACGCGTCTTTGTCCGATGACACTCCCATGGCCGTTAAGAGAAACGCGCGCGGGGGTCAACTTTATGCCACCCTCGTCAGCAATGATCGGCCGAAGCAGAGAGATGAGCGTCATCGTCAGTCACGCGGACGCGATGTGTGCGCTGAGACAGAAGCAAAACGTCGTGTTCGTCACTGGCGAGGCCGGCATCGGCAAGACGACGATGCTCGATTCCGTCCGTCTTGAGCTGCTCACGCGCAGCGGGCCCAACGCGCCCGTCGTCGTCGCGACCGAGTGCTCGACTCCGCTGCTCGGACAAGACGTCGGTCAGGTCGAGGCGCTCGAGCCGTGGGCCGAGCTGATGGAGAAGATCGTCGCGTACGACGGAGGTCCCGGCAAATCGAAGGAGATGGCCAAGCTCATGGGCCACCTCGCGCTCGCGTGGATTCACGTCGTGCCCATCGTCGGCGGCTTGCTCGAGTCTTCGCTCGAGACCGCGGCGATCTTCAAGGAGCACCTCGGCCACGACGACAAGAGCCACGCGGCGAGCCAAGAGCAGATGTTCCAGCAGTACATCAACTTCCTCGGCAAGGCCTCCGAGACGCACCCGCTCGTGCTCATTCTCGACGACTTCCACTGGGCAGACACGAGCTCCACGAACCTCCTGTTTTCGGCCGCGCGCCATCTCTCGAACAAACGCGTGCTCTTCGTCGTCGCGTATCGCGCGGACGATGCGGCCTCCTCGCGAGACGGCAAGGGCCACCCGATCTTGCACGTGCGCAACGAGCTGGGCCGGTACGCGCTCTTCACGGACGTGAGTGTCCCGAAGATGACGCCCGTCGATCTCGACGGGGTCTTGCGCGAGCGTTACCCGCGCTACCAAGGCAACAAAGAGTTCGAGCGATGGCTCGCCGAGCGCAGCGGCGGCAACTCGCTGTTCATCACGCAGTACCTCTCCACGCTCGAGGAGGACGGCATCGTCGACGAGACGACCGGCGAGTTCAACGCGCGCTTCGACAGCGTACGCGTACCGACGAGCGCGTTCTCCGTCGTGGAGGAACGCATCCGCAGGCTGGACGACGACTCGCGCGAGCTCTTGCGCTACGCCTCGGTCGAGGGCGCGACCTTCACCGCCTCGGTGCTCTCGGCGCTCACCGATCTGCCCAAATTGAAGCTGCTCCAGAAGGTGCGCCTGATCGCCGAGAAGCACGGCGTCGTGAAGAGCCTCGGCAAGCAGCGCATCTACGCGAGCGAGACGACGGCGTTCCAGTTCTCCAACGTGGTGATGCAGTCCGCGCTCTACGGCACGCTCGAAGAGGAGGAACGCGAAGAACTCCACGCGCGCATCTTCAAAGCGATCAAAGAGGACTACGCGTCACAAGACGATGCGGAGGCGAGCATCGTCGGCCTCGCGGTGCGTCTCGCCGCGCACGCCGCGACCCCCGAGGAGCGCCTGTTCGCAGCTCAGCTCTTGTTGAACGGCGCCAACGCGAGCTGGTCGCGCTTCGCAGAAGAAGAGACGCTCGGAGTGTTGAGTACGCTGCGCGTGCAGATCGACGCGCTGCTTACCGCGCACGTGCTCCACGGAAAGCCCGACGCATCGACCCTTCACCGACTCGATGCGGACGCGCGCGTCGTCACCGGCCTCGTTCACAAGTTCCGCGGACGCCACGACGAAGCGCTCGCCGAGTTCCGCGAGGCGCAGGCGCTGCTCGCGATGGTCCCCGGCGCGGAGGCTCGCGCGCTGTGGGTGATGGGCCGCGAAGCCTTCACGCTCGAGAACGCGCGTCGCTACGAAGAGGCAGAGCAGCGCACACGCGCGGTGCTCGCAAAGGCCGAAGAAATGGGCGATCTGCGCACACGCGGCGCGATGCTCAACAACCTCGGCCTCGTGCTCACGGCGCTCGGTCACCCCAACGAAGGCATGGACGTGCAGCGCGAGAGTCTTGCCGTGCGCGAGAAGGTCGGCGACCTACGCGGACAGGCGGTCACGCTCGGCAGCATGGGCCTCGCGCTCCACTCGGTCGGAAAATGGAAAGAGGCGCTCGACTGGCACCGCAGCGCGCTCAAGCTTCGCGAGCAGCTCAAAGATCGGGCGGGGCAGGGGTACTCGCTCGCGAACATCGGCAACGCGATGGTCGCGCTCGGGCGGCTGGACGAGGCGCTCGACTACTACAAGAAGAGCGTCGAGATCCGAGAGGCGATCGGCGCGGTGCTCGGGCTCGTCGCTTCGCTCGACAACAAGACCAAGCTGCTGTTGCAGTTGAACCGCCGCACCGAGGCCATCGAATGCATGTCGCGCGCGCTGCGCGTTCGCGAGACGCTGGGCAATCGCGAGGCGGAGGCGAAGGCCCTCTTCGAGCTCGGCGCGCTGCTAAGGGAGACGGACGAGGCAGAGGCGCGCTCGCTGTTGCTGCGGGCGCGTAAGGTCGCGAGCGAGTGCTCGGCGCAATCGTTGACGGATCAAGTCAACGCAGAGCTCGCGAAATTACCGCCGGAAGCCGAGGCCGCGCAGGACGTCGCACCGACCACGAACGTCGCTCCGGTCCACGAAAAGGCCGCGCACGAAGAGACGAACCTTCCGCCGATCGCCCGCGTCATCGACTGGATCGACAAGAAGCTAGAGCTCCGCGCGGCCACGCGTCACAAGCCGAGCTGATTCGCTCCTAGCTGACGCCAAGTAACATCGCATCGCCTGCGTTGGCGGCTTCGTCGTAGAGCGATCGTAGCTCGCAGAAGCGCTCCCAGAGCGTGGCGCCGTCGTCTTCCTCCACGGGCGGGTCGATGTCGTCGTCCTCGTTCATCGCCTCCGGCTCGAAGTTCGCCATGAAGCCCTTTTTCGAGACCTTGGCGAGCAGCTCCGAGACCTTCACGACGGCGGGGGGCTCCACGTAGCGCGCAGGACCGTGGTCGCCCTTGGGGCCGATGTCCTTGCCGCCGTGGAACGCCGCGCCGGGTCCCTTGTTCGCCTTGGCGTCACCGGTGACGCAATAATTGATGGCCGCGTACATCTGATCGCTGAAGGTCCATCCCTTCTTGGGATCACCCAGGAGACGGTGCGCGTCCGCGGGGGTCTCTTGGATCCGCGCGAGCTCGGTGAGAGTGACGCGCCGGGCGACGAAGGTCATCGACATGGTTCCGAGCATACTCGCTTCTGAGCACCGGACCCGAGAGGGGTTCACAGAAAGACCAAAAGGTCAGGAAGTCTGCGTTCTACAGCATGGGCGGCTCGATCTCGTGGCTGCGGTAGGCGGCGACGAGGCGCTCGAGGTCGGCGATCTCGGCGCGCAGATCGGCGCCTTGCGGGGTATCGGCCACACGGCGGGGTCGCTCGTTCGTCCGGAGTTGCTTGAGCTCCGGCACGATGTCCGCGCCCCGATCGATCGCCGCCTCGATGGACTCGAAGTGATGATGCTTCGCGAGGACCACGCCGTCCGCGTCCCACACGAGCGTGAATCCGTGGTCGCCGTAAGCCTCCGAGAACGCCCCGTCGATCGTGACGGCGAGCCCGCTCTTCTTGAGAGGTGACTCTCCCTCTTCGAGCTTCACGGGTACGTGACCATTGACGATCAATACCCGTGTGGGATCCACGCCCAGCTCGCGCGCGAGTCCCTCGCAATACGCGCGATCGTGGATGAGGCTGAAATACGGGTCCTTGGTCTCTTTTTGCGTGCTCTTGTCCGCGACGAAGTACGTCTCGAAAGTTGCCATTCGGTCTTTGCCGAAGAGCGGCGAGCGCGGGCCTGCCCAAAGATAATAGAGAGTGTCCACGTCGTGTTCCGCGCGCTCTCGGAACGCGCGCCGTACGACCCGATCGAGCGCCGTGAAGAGCTCCTTGCCCTTTCGCGGCGCGCCATCGACGACGAGCGTCGCGTACGCACCAGAAGCATCAGACGGGACGCAGCCGTGGAACACGACCATCTCGTCGCGCACCGCCATCATCGCGCCCTTGTCGGCGACGAAGCTCATGTCGCGCCACAGGGTCGGGCTGTCCATGAACGAGCGCTTCAAATGCTCGAGGCACTTCGCCTCCCCTTCGGAGAGCCGATAGGGATCGCTCCAGTCGATCGTCGGGAACGCGCGATCGAGCAGCGCGTACGTGCGGCCGTCGATGGTGACGTTGCCCTCTCTCGGATCAATGCGATGAAGGAGGTTGCGATGGTCGAGCTCGAACTCGGGGTTGCGTCGCGTGGTCTGCCCCTCGAGCTTGAACTGCATGATCGCCGCAGCTTTCTGCATGCGCGCGAGCAACAGCGCGTCTCGCAGATCTTCGCCTTTGCTACGAAAGCGCTCGGCCGGGTCGTCCGCGTAGGCGGCTCGCGCGAGCTGCTCGAGCGGCTCGACGGGGATGCCATAGCCCTCTTCGAGCTGCGCGAGGCGACCGTAGCGGAGCGAGATGCGCACCACGGTCATGATGAGCGCCTCCTGTCCGAGGCACGCGCCCATCCATTCGGCGTCGTGGTTGCCCCACGTGATGGTGAGATTTCGTTGATGGCGCAACGATTCGATCACCCGGTCGATTCGCGGGCCTCGATCACCAAGGTCTCCACCCACGATGAGCTCGTAGATCGCGAACGTGCGGAGTGTGTGCGACGCAGCGCGAACGAGCTCGAGCCCGCCGTCCTCTCCCAAGAACGGAGCCAAGAGCGCCCGAACGTACTGCGCGTCACGTGTCAACGCGGGCGCCCCGAGCAGCTCGGAGAATATCTTCGCGTAGGCAGGCGGGAAACTTCGCTCCGCATGGCGGAGGCTGAATCTAGCCGCGAGCGCGCGCAGTAGCTCGAGCTGGTGACCAACCGTCTCGGCGACGAAGGCGTCGCGCTCCTCGGGTTTCAACGCGTCAACCACTCGGTGAAAAGTCTCTCGTGGGTAATAGATGAGATTGAGGAGTCGCTGTCTCTGCGGCTCGTCCAAGCGATCGCCGAGCGTGCGATCGACGAGCGGCCGTAGGCTGCCAGAGCCGTTGCGCAAGATGTGCTCGAGCTTGCGAAACTCGCCGTGCACGTCGCTGATGACGTGGATCGTCCCGCGCGGCAACGTCAGCACGGCGCCGAGGTGCGCGATCTCCCCGAGCGCGGCCTCGACCGTGGGGAAGCGATAGCTGAGCGCGCGAAGGTGGTGTGGAGACGTCTCTGCCATGCGGCGAGTCTATGCCCAAGACACGGAGAGCGGAGACGCGGCGTCAAATTTGCGCTCGTCGGTCGCAGCGTCGACGCTCCTCATCGAAGCACGCCTCTCCCGATGACCCTTACTTTCCCACCGGCGAGCGCGATCGGAAAGTAACATCCGCCCAATGCGTACTCGCCTTCGACGGAGCGGCGTCGCGCTCGTCGCGCTCTTGCCGCTCGTCTTTGCTTGCAAAGGCCTCAAAATAAAGGACCTGGACGCGTCGTCGGCCGCCAGCGCGACGAGCACTTTGGCTCCGCCACTGACCCCCGAGGCGACGCCGTGCCCGAGACCGATCGAGGGGGCCGCTGGCATTGGCTACTGTCGGTTCGGTTGTCGGGACCTCCACTCGCGTCGGCTCAGCAAACATGCGCGTCGCGTGGCGTCGCCGTCGCGCTACGCGTTCGGGACGTGCGGCGCGTACGACGTCTTCGCGGAAGTGAACGGCTCGGACGCAGGCGTCACCGAGTACTTTGCGCCGGACAGCGGCAGACTCGTCGGCGCGACGGACACGCTCACGCCCTCGTGCACGCAGTACGGCGCGGTGCCTTCGTGCACACCGGCGCTCACCTGGCAGAAGGTCACGTCCGGCCCGACGGTGCGCGGGGCCAAGCTCGAGATCTTCGATGACGACGAGGAAGACGCGGGCCCTGCGCCGCCGCCCGCGAAGAAGTGATGCGACTGTCGCGTCGCTCCGAGCACGAGACGAGACAGAACGCGCTCTCGGTCGCGCTCTCGTCGCGCCGCGCTGCGGGTCTGCCCGTGATCGATCTCACGGTCTCGAACCCGACGACCGCGGGTGTCGTCTACGACCAAGACGCGATCACGAGGGCGCTCGGCGATGGCGCCGTGCTCACGTACGAGCCCGCGCCGTTCGGGCTGGATTCTGCGCGAAAAGTAGTCGCGCAATACAACGACGTGGACTCGCGTCGCGTCGTGCTCACGGCGTCGACGAGCGAGGCCTATGCGTTCTTGTGGAAGGCGCTCTGCGATCCCGACGACGAGGTGCTCGTGTCCGCGCCGAGCTATCCGCTCTTCGACCAGCTCGCGGCCATCGAGGGCGTGCGCCTCGTGCCCTACCGTCTCGCGTACGACGGCGCGTGGCACCTCGACGCGTCCTCGCTTGCACGAACGGAGCGCACGCGCGCCGTGCTCACGGTGTCTCCCAACAACCCGACCGGCAACTCGCTCACGCGCGCGGAGCTCGCGGCGCTCTGCGCGCTGGGACTGCCGGTGATCGCCGACGAGGTGTTCGCCGAGTACACGTTCAGAGACTCGCCGGACCGGGTCGTCTGCGCGGCGCGCGAAGCGTCGGGCTCACTCGTGATCTCTCTCGGCGGATTGTCGAAGCTCGCGGGGCTTCCGCAGATGAAGCTCGCTTGGATGGTGATCGGCGGCCCCGACGCGCTCGCGGATCCTTTGCTCGAGCGACTCGAGTGGATTGCGGACGCGTTCCTCTCCGTGGGCGCGCCCGTGCAGCACGCGTTGCCCGAGTTGATCCGGCACGGCGCACGCGACGCGATCCGCGCGCGATTGAGAGCGAACCTCGACCGACTGCGGGCGACGCTCGCGAACTCGGCCGCGACCGTGCTCGACGTCGAAGCGGGCTGGTACGCGATCGCTCGACTCCCCGCGACGCGGAGCGAACACGAGTGGGTGATGGCGCTCCTCGACCGGGGCGTCTACGCGCACCCGGGCCACTTCTTCGACATGGAGAGCGAGCCGTACTTGGTGCTCAGCTTGCTCACACCGGAGCGCGACCTCGAGCGAGGCGCCCAAGAAATCGTCGCGATGCTCGACCTTCCTCGTCGAAAATGACGACGAACCTATAGCTTCCCCGAGGTGCAGGTTACGCCACGGTTGCTTGCGGCGGCCGCCTGGCAGATCTTCGGGTCGACACACCAACTGTATGCATTCGCGTTGGCCTGGGCTGGCGCGTCTACGTTGAACGTCAGACAGAGCCGCGCACCGCACAGGCCAGCCTCGCCTCGGTTGCACGGCGCGCCTATGCCCTTGGGCAACGGACCCTGGTCGACCGATTCATTTTCAACACCCTCAAGAAGTGCGTCCCAAGTTCATTGAGTTGTCAATTGACGCGCCTGCGACTAAATTCGTGTGAGGTTTGGAAATCCACCTCGCTTGGCGCGAAGTCGCGTTCACTGTGCGCGACGGCAGGCGAACCTCGCGCGCGACGCTCCCAAACACGGCTGCTCGCTGCTTAGTGCTCGACTTCCGGGCCGGTACGCGGTCGGTCGACTCCCCAATGCGAAGCGAGTCTACGCGACGAGGAGCTTCAGTTCTGCGGGGAGCGGAGACTCCACGTTGAACGCCTCGATCTCGGGCGAGCCGACGAACGATATCTGCGAGGCGTGCAGCGCGTGACGGCCGAGGCCCTCCACGACGGGGCCGCCGTAGAGCCAGTCTCCGACGAGCGCGTGATCGATCGCGGCGAAGTGCGCGCGGATTTGGTGGCGCAGTGCGCGCGCGACCTTCACCCGTACGAGCGCGAACTCACCCTTCTGGCCGATGACTTCGTAGGTCGTGGACGCGGGGCGCGGGGAGTAGCGCATGACGTCGCGCGGGTGCACGCACGCATAGACGCGCCGCTGGTCCTTCGGGTGATTGGTGATCGGGAACTCGATTGAGCCGGTATCGGCGAGTCCAAGGCGCTTGCAGACGAGCAAGTAGGTCTTCTCGATGCGGTCGTCCTTGAGCGCGTCCTTGAGTGCGTCGAAGCTCGCTTGTTCGCGCGCGACGATCAGCAAGCCGGACGTCTCGGTGTCGAGGCGATGCACGATGCCCGGCTCGCGCGGTCCGTAGCCGATGCCGCGCAGCTCTGGGTAATGACCGAGCAGGGCGTTCGCGAGCGTGCCGGTCTCGCCTGGACGAAGGGGTGCGGTGGGCTGTCCGGCGGGCTTGTCGACGATCAACAGCTTGGGCGTCTCGAGTCGGACGACGAGCTGAGCGGTGGGTGTCGCCTCACATGGAGCGTCGGGGTTGGCGACCTCTCCGAGATCGATCGCGATCACGTCTCCCGCGTCCACGACCGCGCCCTTCGGCCGCTTGCGACCGTTCACGCGCACAGCGCCCTCGTCGATCGCGCGCTTCACTCGCGCGCGTGACAGGCCCTCGGCGAGCTGAGCTGCGACCTTGTCGAGGCGCACTCCCGCGAGCGTTTCGGGGACGGTGAACTCGCGCGTGGAGGAGTTGGTCACGTGCCGGTGATTCGCACGGATTCGTCCGCGGCGGAAGAGACACTTGCCCAGCCTGTGATCCGGTCCACGTCTGCGGCGTGCAAGAACGGAGCGACCTCGTCGATCGCTCCGACCTTCGTCGCGTGCGCGCCGAGCTTCAACGCGGCGGCGCGCGCCACCGCTGCCAACAGCGGATGAGGCGATGACGCGAGCGTCGAGAGATCGTCGCAGAGCTCGGTCGCCTTCAGCTCCGCAGCCAGCACCGCGGCGAGCGGGCGTGGGTCGATCCGCTTGGCCGAGCGATCGCGCAAGATCGATCGCAAGAGCGAGATCGTCGCGCTTGACGCCGCTCGCGCCGCCGCGCGCCTGTAGCCGGAGGGTGGCAGGCCGAGACGCTGCGAGGATGGCGCGCTGTCGATCGACTCGAGCGCCGACGACATGAGCGGCTCGAAATCAGGCTCGAACGGACCGTCTCCCTCGCGCGTGCCGTCGAGGTCGAGCGCCACGGTATGCGCTTGCTCGCGCGCGTAGGCCTCCATGTGCACGAGCACGGTATCGAGCGGCACGGCTCCTCGCGCGCGCGCCGTGAATCTCTCGCGTGGCGTCTCCACCAGCACGTTGGAGAACAACGTAGACGGCGTGTGCTGATCGCGACCATAGATCATCTCGAGGTGGACGCGCTCGATCGCGCTCCAACGCAGCACGCGGTGCTGTGTGCGCTCGGCGTCGTCGATCACGATTCCCCATGGCGTGAAGCCCATGCGTACGGATCTCGCGCCCCATCGAGCGATGGGACTGCTGCGCGCGCGGAGGCTCATCGCGGTGATGGCCGTCGCGAACAAGCCCACGAGAGCGGCGCCGAACGCGCTCGCGTGTCCGATCAGCGCGATGCCCGCCGTTGCGCTGCCGGTGACGACCGAGCCGATCACGCGCAGGTCCCCGCGCGGCGGCGGCTCGAAGCCGACGTAACGAAAATCAGGCGCGGGGGCCAGACGCTCGAGCACGGTGACGGTCACCTCTTTGATTGTAAGCTTGCATACACGGGCGGGCGAGGAGTTCCACTCCGGTACGACGGCTCCTAGACGCCCGTTCGCCGCGCTCGTAGTCTCGCCGCGTGTCCAAGACCTCGGCCGTACGAGCCCCGATTGCGTTTCACGTTCGCGGGGGTCGGCTGCTCGATCCGAAACAAGGCGTCTTCGACGAGTTCGACGTCATCGTGCTCGACGGTCGTATCGCACGCATCGGCAAGTCGCTCGCGACGCCCACCAACGCGGCGGTCATCGACGCGCGCGGCAAGATCATCGCGCCGGGCTTCGTCGATCTGCACGCGCACCTCCGAGAGCCCGGGGACGAGGGCAAGGAGACGATCGAGACCGGCTCGAACGCGGCGGCGGTGGGTGGCTTCACGGCGCTATGCGCGATGCCCAATACACAGCCACCGAACGACTGTCGTGCGATCACGATGCTCATCCGCACACGCGCGCGCGAGGTCGGCGGCGTGCACGTGTTCCCGATCGGGGCGATCAGCCGAGGGCTCGCGGGCGAGACGCTGAGCGACGTGGGAGAGCTGAAAGAGGCCGGAGTCGTTGCGCTCAGCGACGACGGAAAGTGCGTGATGAACGCGCGCTTGATGCGGCGCGCTCTCGAGTACGGGCGCACCTTCGACCTTCCGATCATCCAGCACGCAGAGGACACGCACCTCTCGCACGGCGGCGTCATGAACGAGGGCGAGAGCTCGACGCGCGCTGGGTTGCCCGGTCAGCCCGCGGAGGCCGAGGAGGTCATCGTGGCGCGCGATCTGATCTTGGTAGAGATGACGGGCGCGCGTTATCACGTCGCGCACGCGTCGACCGCGCGCACCGTCGAGATGGTGAGACAAGCGAAGGCGCGCAACCTGCCGGTGACGTGCGAGGTCACGCCACACCACCTCGTGCTCACGGACGAGGCGTGCCTCGGGTACGACACGTCGACGAAGATGTATCCGCCGCTGCGCACGCACGCGGACGTCGAGGCGCTCAAGCGAGGCCTGGCAGACGGGACCATCGACGCGATCGCGACCGACCACGCGCCGCACTCGCCCAACCAGAAGAACGTCGAGTTCGACTGCGCGGCGTTCGGCATCATCGGCCTCGAGACGGCGCTGCCGATCGCGATGTCCCTGGTGCGCGACGGGATCATCGACATGCGCCGCGCGATCGAGCTCTTCACGACGGGGCCCACGCGGACGCTCAAGCTGCCCGGCGGGACGATCCCCGAGGGCGCGCCTGCGGATCTCGTCGTCTTCGATCCGGATCGCGAGTGGGTGGTCGATCGCGACTCGATCGCGAGCAAGAGCAAGAACACGCCATTCTCCGGTCACACGATGCGCGGACGCGCGGTGTTCACGACGGTGGGCGGCGTCGTCTTGTTCGACCTGGATGGGGCCACTTCGTGAGCCGACTGAAGCAAAACCTGCTCGGCATCGAGCCGCTCACGAAGGAAGAGATCGTCGGCGTTTTGGATCGCGCAGACGAGCTCTACGCGACCGACAACGCCAAGAGCGACGCGATGGCTGGCAAGATCGTGATCAACCTGTTCATGGAGCCGTCCACGCGAACGCGCACGTCCTTCGAGATCGCCGCCAAGCGCCTGAGCGCGGACGTGGTGAACGTGAGCGAGTCGTTCTCCAGCAGCAAGAAGGGCGAGACGCTGCTCGACACGGCGCAGAACCTCGACGCAATGAAGCCGAGCGCGATCGTGCTGCGGCACGCCTCCGCGGGCACACCGCAGATGCTCTCGCGGGTCGTCCGCGCGCGCGTCATCAACGCGGGTGATGGCTCCCACGAGCACCCCACGCAAGCCCTGCTCGATTGCGGCACGATGCGCAGACACAAGGGCAACCTCGAGGGGCTCGTCGTCACGATCGTCGGCGACGTGATGCACAGCCGAGTCGCGCGGAGCAATCTCTTCGCGCTCGCCAAGCTCGGCGCCACCGTGCGCGTCGCGGGCCCGCGTAGCCTGTTGCCACCGGGGATCGAAAAGCTCGGTGCCGAGGTCTTCGATCGGGTCGAGCCGGCGATGGAAGGCGCGGACGTGGTGATGGTCCTCCGTCTCCAGCAAGAGCGCATGAACGGTGGCTACGTGCCGAGCCTCCGCGACTACAGCCGCTTCTTCGGGATCAACGCGCGCAACGTGCGCGCAGCCAAGCACGATGCGATCGTCATGCACCCAGGTCCGATCAATCGCGGGGTCGAGATTACGAGCGACGTCGCCGACGGCGGGCGGAGTGTGATCCTCGATCAAGTCGCCTACGGCGTGTCGGTCCGCATGGCCGTACTCGAAATGCTCGCCGGATGAGCGCGAAGAAGAAGCCGTCCGCGCGGAAAGGCAAACCGCGGGAGCGCGAACGCTCCAAGCGGAAGGCCAAACAGACACCGCGGAAGGTCAGACAAACACCGCGGAAGGCCAAACAGACACCGCGGAAGACGAAGCCACCGCTTCGGAAGACGAAACAGCCGCTTCGGGAACCAAAACCGCGTCTGCGGAGCGACGAACAGCCTGCTTTGCCGCTCGATGCGGACGAGATCGCGAAGCGGGGCAGCGCGTTAATGCAAGTGAGCGCGTTCAACAAGGCGCGCGCGCTCTTCGACGAAGCGCTGTCTCTCGACCCGTCGCACCTCTACGCGCTCTACGGCGCCGCGTACTCGCTGAGCGCGCTCGAGGACACCGACACCGTGGAGGCTCGCGTGGATCGCATCCTCGAGCTCGCCGAACGCCTCATCGCGCGCACGCCCGAAGACACGCTCTGGCCGTACCTTCACGCGCACATGTTCCCTCGCGCGACGCTTCGGTTCGCGCACGACGTCCGCGCCCGCTGGTGGATGAAGCGCAGCACGAACGAGTCGGATCTGCGGAGGGCGCTCGCGGAGGTCGACCTAGGCCTCCGTCTGAGGGCGCCCACCGAGAGCGAGCAGGTGCTGTTGGGCCTCTGGGACACGAAGGTGCACGTGCTGTTGGCGCTCGGCATGAGCGAAGAGGCGTTCTCGATCGTGCATCGGTTCCCGTCGTTCGCTTCGATGAAGGACGTGTCCGCGACCGACGCGTATCGCGCATGGGAGCAAACAGAGCTCGCGCGCGCGCCATCCCTCGACGACTCCGGCGCTGAGGCGGTGATGCGACTGCGCGACGCGATCGCGCGGCACGGTCACCCGACTTACGCCGCGCTGGTCTTCAGCGAGCCGCTCGACCCCATCGAGATCGCGATAGCCGAGCGCAAGCTCGGTGTTGCTCTGCCGCCGAGCTACGTCGCGTTCGTCACGCGGTACGGCTGTTTCAAGCTGGTTTGGGATGCTCCGTCCGAGACGGACCCGTCCGCGATCGCCAAGGCATTCCCCACGTATCGCGGCTGCCGCCAGCTATTGCCCCCGGCGGAGATCGCGAGCGAGACGCTGTCGATCCGTGAGGCGTGGGCGAAAGTGGACGACCCGCAGACCGCCGGCATGCTCGGCGACTCGCTGTTGTTCCAAGAGAACTTCTATCGCGACAACTTCTTCACCTTCCGCGCGAGCTCCGCCAAGGACCGCGGCGGCGAGATGACCGTGCACGCGTTCTTCCATGACGACCTCTACGAGTGGCGCGTGCGCACGGTCAGCTTCGACGAGCACCTCCGCGAGTGGGCCGAAGCCGTGCGTAAAGAGCGCTAACCCGCTTGATGTCCCAGAAGGATTCACAAAAAGATCAGAATGACAAAATCCGCTCTCTTTACTTCCTGAACTTTTGACCTTTCTGCGCACATTCTCCGCTCGCGAGCGTCGCTCGTTAGCCGTGCGACTGCGGGTAGGCGAAGAGCATCACTACGTCAGCGGCGTCGACGCAGCATCGCCGCCGCGATGGCAAGCGCGAGCAGGCCCGCGCCCGTCGCGCCGTTCGCAGACGTAGTGTCGCAGCCGCAGCTCGAAGCGTTCGCCGGAACTGGAGTGGGCGGGGGAGGAGGCTTGATCGGGCCGCCGTCCGGTGTCGCGCACCCACCGAGCAGTCCACATACGGGGTCGAAGTACTGCGCGCAGATCGCGGTGTCGGATGTCGGCGCGCATTTCAGCGGCGCGCGCAGGCCGTCCAGGTGCAGGCGTGGGTCGAAGCTCACGCCCTGGTCGGTGGAGACGCCGACGACGAAGCCGCTCGCGTCGTCCGAGCAAGCCCAGAGCTCGTTCGCGGTTGCGCGAAGGCATTGCACGTGGATCTTGGACGTCTGCGAGAACGCGAGATCCGTAGCGCGAGCGCGCATCAAACCGAGGCGAGTGCTGCCCGCGTAGACCGTGGCGCCGTCCGGGCTGAGCGCGAAGCCTTGCAGCTGATCTGGCGCGACGAGGACGGGCTTCCATGTCTTGCCGCCGTCGTCCGAGACCAACAGGCGCGAAGGTGGCGGCGCGACTCCGCCGTCTGGGTACGTGATGAGAGGCTTGCCGCCCGTGCGTGCGTAGACACGATCGGGGTTCTTCGGATCGACCGCTCCGACGAAGGGCGCTGTCTCGGTCTTCGTATCGAGCGGGAACGAAAACTGGCTCCAGCTCTGCCCGCCGTTCATGGAGACGAAGATCGCTCCCTCACGTGAAGCGTCGAAGCCACGCGCGGCGGACACGTAGATGCGCATCGGATCGGACGGGGCGACCTCGATCGTCTCGGTGATCCACGAGGGATCGATCGGCGCGCCCACCGCGCTCCACTGCGCGCCGTCGTCCGTGCTGCGATAGACCTGCGAGGCGTAGCTCGCGCCGCTGTCCGTGCCACCGTCGGGCGTGAAGTATGTCGAGGTGACGAGCAGCACCTCGCTCGGAGCGTCAGGGCGAACGACGAGATCGCTGATGTATTGATTCTTCAGCGTGGCGTCGGGCTTCCATCCGCAGCCGGTGTCGCCCGAGCGCACGAGCCCGTCGAACTTCGCGAGCAAGAGCGCGCTCGACCCTGTGACCTCGACGGGAGGGTCCGTGTTGAGCGCAACGGAAGGGCTGTACGCTTGCTCGCAGATCCAGTCCCAGTTCTTGCCGTGGTCCTTGCTCAACACGAGGCCGTAGGTCGTTCGCAGCAGAATCGTGTCTGGCGACTTCGGCGCGACCACGATGTGGTTCGTCGCCGGGAACCGCCCGTTCGCCGCCGCTCGCGACGGCGTGAGTAGGGCAGCCAGGCAGAGCCCACCGCAGAGCGCACGCTCGATGGTCACCGCTGTCGAGCTAGCAGCATGATCCGACGCAGGCAATCGAGCTGTGACGGCGTTGAGTCTTGTAGACTCGCCCGGTGCGCCTCGGAGTTCTCCTCGCGATTGTTGCGGTGTCATCCGTTGCGCTCGCACAGACCGCGGACGTGCCCGAGGAGGAGGTGCCTGACGCTTCGGTCGCGCCGCCTCTCGCGTCTGGGAGTGCGGCTCCCGTCGCGCGACCTCACGTCGCCTCGAAGGATGGCATGCTGCTCGTGCCTGGCGGTCGCTTCACGATGGGCAGCAAGGCGCTCACGGCGCCGCCGAACGAGCGGCCCACGCACGACGAGACCGTCGCATCGTTCTGGATCGACAAGACCGAGGTGACCGTCGGCGCGTACCACGCGTGCGTCGACGCCCACAAATGCGCGCCTCCGCAGAAGACGAGCGGCTCATGCACGTTCGATATGGGCGAACCCGAGCTGCCGATCAACTGCGTGCGATGGGCAGACGCGGACACGTATTGCCGCGCGATGAGCAAGCGCCTCCCGCGCGAGACGGAGTGGGAGTACGCCGCCCGCTCCGCGGGGAACAAGTATCCGTGGGGGAGCGCGCCGCCGTCATGCGCGCTCGCCGCGACGCTGCTGCACGACGCCACGGGCAGGCGGTGCACCGGCCAGCGGCCCGCGAAGGTCGGCAGCTATCCTGCGGGAGCGAGCGCGTTCGGTGTGCTTGACTTGTCAGGTAACGTCGAGGAGTGGACGTCCGATTGGTACGCAGACAGGGCGCTCGCCGGCTCTGCGCCAAGGTCGGGCTCGAGCCACGTCCTGCGTGGCGGAGGTTGGCTCTCGGCACCAAGCGCTGCGCGTACGACTTCTCGCGATTGGGGCTCGGCGGTAGAGGCCGGACCGAACGTCGGCGTACGCTGCGCGAGATCGACCTAACTCCTAGAACGCCCAGTTGAGCGAGCCGCCCGTCGGGCCGAGCTGGAGCTTCGGGTGGAGGAGCGCGTCCGTCGGCGTGATCGGGACGCGCTTGCCGCCGACGCTGATCATGATCGCGCCGCCGATGATGGCGGCGATCCCGAGGCCCAACGTGACGCCTCCTATGACGACCCCGCTTCCGGACGAACACGTCACCGTCGTTGACGACGACGAGCTGCAAATCGACGTGGCTGCCGAGGCCTCGATCAGCACGACGCCACCGATGAGCGTCGCGAGCGAGCCAAGAATCACGAGCGCGATGCCACCGCCGTAGAGCCCGCCGTTCGCGCGCTTGGTGGGCGTCGAGTAGGGCGCGTTCCAGCTCTGCCCGGTCGAGTAAGGATACTGATAGCCCGGCTGCTGCTGTTGCTGCTGTTGGTTCACGGGCTGATACGTAGGCGTGACGGGGCCCGCGCCGCGCTGCATGACGAGGGGCACGTCGCGCGCGTCTTTCTCCTGGACAGTGACCGATTGCTCGGAGGTCGCGTAGCCAGGCGCGTTCGCCACGACCTTGTGCGACCCTGGGTTGACCGCACGCGCAACGCCCACGAGCGCCGGGTTGATGACCTGATCGTCGACCTTCACCTGAAGGCCCGAGATCTTCTCGGGCGTCGTGGTCACGCGAATCGTCGGCAAGCGCGGAGTGATCACCGTCAGCTCTTGCCGCGCCTGCTCTTGCGCCGCGTAGAACGCAGGCGGCGAGCCGTCGGGGACCTTCGCGTTCGACAGGGATCGGTACGCCTCCTCCGCTTCGACCAAGTGCCCGAGTGCTGCGTGACACTGCGCGACGTGGAGCGCCGTCGTCGGCGCAGGGAACACCGTGTACGAGCGCATGAACGAGTCGAGCGCGTCCGCCGGCTTGCCCTGCACTTGTAGTGAAGCGCCCTTCTCGTAGAGGTCACGCGCGGCCTTTCGATCGCCGTCGGAGACGTTCTGCGCGGCCGCCAGGCTCGAGAGAGACGTAACGAGGAGGAGCGCGAGCACCGAAGCCGTCGAACGAACCCTTGATCTCATGGAAGGCACCTTACAGCCGGTTGAGGCGTCGCGGTAGCTCCGCAGGTCCGGCCTTCTTCCGACTCGGGATGCGCGAGTTGCATTCAATCGTGCCGGTGGAAGACGAGCCTGTCGGGAATGCCTCGCTGCTGCGCGAGTTGACGAGAGGCCCCCTGGCGACTATCTCTCCCGGGCTTTTTCGGTCTTCGGCATTCGTGCGCCGAGTCCTCTCGTTTTTCCGAGCCAAAACGCCCTCGGCGATCGCTCGGAGTTGGAGTCAACCGTGTACCTCGACGCCCTCGTTTTGCAGCCCGCCGGCCCCAAGGCCGGATCGGCAGACACCACCGCCACCACCGGCGCGCCCGCACCCGGAGCGCCCCCCGCGGCGCCGTCGGGCGGAGGCTGGATCTCGTTCTTGCCGATCTTGATGATCCTGCCGGTCTTTTTCTTGATGTCCCGCCGGAACAAGAAAGAGGCGGATGCGCGCGGCAGTTTGAAGAAGGGTGATCAAGTCGCTTCGACCGCTGGGCTCGTCGGTGAGCTCATGGAGATGGACGAGCGCTTCGCCAAGGTGAAGATCGGACCCGGCATCACCGTGAAGATGCTCGCGAGCTCGCTCATGCCGCTCGACCCCGGGCCCGCCAAGAAAGAGCCCGAGAAGACCGACGCCAAGTCCGACGACAAGACCGCCAAGTCCGACGACAAGGCCGCCAAGTCCGACGACAAGGCCGACAAGTCGGCCAAGCCCACGACCGCCGCCGCGAAGTCCTGACCGATGCAAGGCTCACGACGCAACACGCTCATCCTCGTCGCGCTCGCGCTCGCGGGTGGATATGCGTTCTTCCGCGCCGACAATTTTTGGGGCCTCGTCGTCATGGGCCTCATCGTCGTCTGGTCGGCCGTCTACATGCTGCCGACGATGGACGCCTCGTGGCGCTTCAAGGTCGGCTTCGTCGCCGCGACGTTCTGCGCCGCGTTCATCGTCCTCTGGCCGACGACCGAGTCGTTCACCAACGGCAAGCTCAAGTGCCCCGCGTACGTGAAGGACAGAATCACCTTCGGCATCGCGCCGGGCCTGGATTTGCGCGGTGGGATGCGCCTCGTCTACACGGTGGAGGTCGAGGAGGCGATCCGCGACAAGCGCGATCGCTACGCCGACGAGATGCGGCAAGAGCTCGCGACGGTCTACCAAATCCACTCGGGCAACGGCATCATCACGCGTGACGAGCTCACCAAGCTCGAAGACAAAGTGCACGTCTCCACGCCCTCCGACGACGCGATCGTACGCGTCACGTTCAAGGATCCGGCGGACATCACCAAGCTCGACGAACGCTACAACCAGCGCTTCAAGACGGAGCTCTCGCGCTCTGCAGGTCCGGGCGTCGGCGTCGTGAGCTTCAAGCTGCGTCCCGAGGTCGAGTCGCAGATCCGCGAGAAGGCGGTCAGCCAAGCCAAGGAGACCGTCAACAAGCGCGTCGACGAGAAGGGCCTCCGCGAGGCGAGCGTCACCACGCGTGACGAGGACATCATCGTCGAGGTGCCGGGCGAGAACCAGAAGGCGTTCGACGAGATCAAGGATCTCATCCGCCGCACCGCGCGCCTCGAGTTCAAGATGGTGGACGACGAAGGTTCGCGCGAGTTCTTCGGCGGCTACAAAGAGTCCGACGAGTGCAAGCCGACGGATCAGAAGTGCCTGCCGCCCAACCAAGGCTATCGCGTGTTCGACGAGAGCGCGCCCGCAGGCCCTGGAAAATCAGTCGATTCGCACTTCGTGCTCGTCAATCGCCTCGACAAAGAGACGCAGGCGCAGGCACTCGAGCGCTTCAAGAAGTGGGCGGCCGAGCAGAACGTCCCCGACGATCACGAGATCGGCTTCGAGGAGCGGACGGACGACACCAACGAGGCCGTCGGCTGGCGCGCCTTTTACCTGTATCGCCGCGCGGACGTCACCGGTGACCTCATCACCGACGCCGTCGTGCAGGTCGATCAAGACAAGATGAACAGCTACTACGTCGCCATCACGTTCAACCAGAAGGGCGCCGAGCGCTTCGAAGAGGTGACGGGCGCAAACGTCCAGAGACGCTTCGCGATCATCTTGGACGACGAGATCAACTCGGCGCCGGTCATCCGCAGCAAGATCTCCGGCGGTCGCGCCTCGATCACGATGGGCGGCGGAGATCCGGAGATCGTTCTTGCACGCGCCAAGACGCTCGAGTCGCTGCTGCGTTCGGGCGCGCTTCCGGCGCCGATCAGCCCTTCGAACGAGTCCAACATCGGACCGTCGCTCGGCCGCGATGCCATCAGCCAAGGCGAGACGGGCATGCTCGTGGGCTCGGGCCTCGTGCTCGCGTTCATGATCTTCTACTACCGAAAGTCCGGCGTGGTCGCGGACGTGGCGGTGCTCTTCAACTTGATGTTGCAGATGGCTATCCTCGCGTCGTTCAGCGCGACGATGACGCTGCCCGGCATTGCGGGTCTCGCGCTCACGATCGGAATGGCCGTCGACGCGAACGTGCTCATCAACGAGCGCATCCGCGAAGAGCTGCGTGCGGGTCGCAGCGTGCGCGCCGCGGTGGAGGCGGGTTATGACAAGGCGTTCCCGTCGATCATCGATGGTCACGTCACCGTCTTGATCAGCGGTCTCATCCTCTGGCAATACGGTACTGGACCCGTCAAGGGTTTCGCGGTGACGCTCATCGTGGGCATCCTCGCGAGCCTGTTTTCGGGGGTGTTCTGCACGCGCCTGGTATTCGACTGGTGGGTGCGTGGTTCGAAGAGCAAGACGTTGAGCGTTGGAGCGGAGTTTTAAGACGCCATGGAGTTCTTCAAGCCGGGACGGCAATTCGACTTCATGGGCCTGCGAAGGCTTTTCTTCACGATCAGCACCGTGTTGATCGTGGGGTCGATCATCCTCATGTTCTACCCAGGGCCCAACTACGGAACGGACTTCCGCGGTGGAACCGAGATCGAGGTCGGCTTCACGGGCGACATCGACGCGGCAGGCGTCCGCAGCGCGGTCGAGCGCGCAGGCTTCTCGGGACCCGACGTCGTGCAGGTCGTGGACGAGCACAACCCGCACCACTTCCTCATCCGCGTCCAAGACGTCACCGCGATCCGCGACGAGGACAAGGACAAGCTCCGCACGGCGATGTGCTTCACCAAAGAGGGCGAGACCGTGGACCCCGTGAGGTGCCCAGCGAACGCGCACGCGAGCGAGGTGAAATTCAGCCAAGGCGGCGACAAGATCGCCTCGCGCTACGATGCGGATCCCGACCTCGCAAAGATCGTCGAGCAGATCACCTCGGTCGGAAACGTGAAGCTCCGCGTCTCCGCGACGAACCCGCAGATCACCAACCCGCGCGATCACCGCGTCGAGATCCAGCTGCAATCCAAGGGCGATCAGCTCATGGACGGCCTGCGCGCGCAGCTCGGCGCGAATATGGTCCCCGAGAAGGCGCTTCGCGTGGAGTGGGTTGGTCCCAAGGCCGGCAAGCAGCTCCGTGACAGCGCGCGAAACGCGGTCGCCATCTCCGTCGTCTTCATCATGCTGTACCTCGCCTTCCGCTTCGACCTGCGGTTCGCGCCGGGCGTCGTCATCGCCGCGCTCCACGACGCGACCATCGTCATCGGCGTGTTCATCCTCGCCCACAAAGAGGTGACGCTCTCCACCATCGCCGCGGTCCTCACGATCGTCGGCTACTCGATGAACGACACGGTCGTCGTCTACGATCGAATCCGCGAGAACCTCAGCAAGCATCGCGGCAAGACGTTCGCGCAGATCATCAACCTCAGCGTCTCCGAGACGCTCTCGCGCACCATCCTCACCTCGGGCGCGACGATGCTCAGCATGCTGGCGTTCTTCTACTGGGGCACCGGCGTCCTCAAGGACTTCGCGCTCGCGATGGTCGTGGGGATCATCGTCGGCACGTACTCCTCCATCTACGTCGCGGCTCCACTGACCGAGTGGATCGACGGGCAGATGGCGCGTCGCTCCCAGACGAAAAAGGTCACCCCCAAGAAACCCTCCAAGCTCGCGAAGGTCCCCGCGAAAGCCTGATTCGGCTGCTTTTGACTTCACCCGGAGAGTAGACACCCAGGCAGTTTTGGGTGTATGCGCACTCTCTCCAGCGGGCTTCACGGGTAAAGGAGCGGGGCGATGGTTCTACGAAGACTTGGTTTGGGACTCACTTTGGTTGCGGCGCTTATCGTTCCGATGATCACGTCGTCGAACACTCTGGCAGCGGACCACGCGGTGGAGACGGCGCGTGAGGCCACCTGTCGCAAGGTCGCGGGAGTGATCACTCAAGTGGACACGGCGAGCATGAGCATCGCGCCCACGGGAAAGCCCACGGTCAGCGGCCGCATCGACCCGCGCACTCACGTCACGATCGACGGCCAGCCCGGCAAAGTGGCCGACCTTCAGGTCACGTACGTCGCCAAGGGTTCGCTCTGCCTCGACGACGTGTGGACGCAGATCACAGTCGAAACGCACTAGCAGTAGCCACGGCTTAGGAGCGGCGAGTGTCACTACCGGCCAAGCACGCGCCGAAGACGGCCATGGGCGAAGTGCTCATCAGTTTTTCGCACGTGAACAAGCGCTTCGGAGCGAAGGTCATCTGCAACGACCTGTGCCTCGACATCAAGCGCGGCGAAGTGCTGACGGTGATGGGACCCTCGGGCGTCGGCAAGAGCGTGCTGCTCAAGATGCTCATCGGGCTCCTCAGCCCAGACGAGGGCAGCATCATCTTCGACGGCACGGAGGTCGCGCACATGAGCGAGGGCGAGTTCGGCACCATCCGTCGCCGCATCGCGTACCTGTTCCAAGGAGCTGCGCTCTTCGATTCGCTCACGGTCGGTGAGAACGTCGCGTACGGCCTGCGCGAGCAGTTCCACGCGACGATGACCAACGACGAGATCCTCGGTCGCGTCGAGCAGTCGCTCTCGCTGGTGGGTCTTCCGGGCATCCAAAGCATGCGCCCGAGCGACCTCTCCGGCGGCATGAAGAAGCGCGTCGGACTCGCGCGGACGCTCGCGCTGCAGCCGGAGGTCATTCTCTACGACGAGCCGACGACCGGCCTCGACCCCATCAACACCGCGCGCATCAACCACTTGATCAGCGGCATCCAGCGGACGCTCGGTCTGACGAGCGTCGTCGTCACGCACGACATGGGCACCGCGTTCCACGTCTCCGATCGCCTCGCGATGCTGAACCGCGGCCGCGTGATCGCCATCGGGTCGAAGGAAGAATTTCGCGGCACGAGCGACGCGTACGTGCGCCAGTTCATCGAAGGTCGTGCACCCGAGAGCGAGGACGTCGACTCTCTTCTAAGCTCGTCGTAAGGTTGGCCCGTAATGACGAAAGAGAAAAAAGTCGGCCTCTTCGTCTTGGTTGGCTTGCTGATCCTCGGCGTGGCCGTGTTCCTGATCGGTCAGAACCGCAAGTTCTGGCAGCGAAAAACGATCTACACGGCGAGCTACGCAGACGTCTCCGGACTGCGCCCCGGCTCGCCCGTTCGCATGGGTGGCATCGACGTCGGAAACGTCGAGAAGGTCTATTACAAGGCTTCGACCGAAGACACGCGCGTCTACGTGGACCTGTCCGTCGTGGACGAGCAGACGGACCGCATCCGCCTCAAGGTCTTGGAGGCCGACGGAAGGACCGTGAAGTACAAAGGGACCATCGCGAAGGTCGCGAACAAGGGCCTGCTCGGGGACAAGATGATCGAGCTGTCCGTCGCAGACGTGCGCGCTCCAGTGCTCGACCCGAAGGACGCGTTGGAGAGCGAAGAGCCGCTCGATCTGACGAGCTACCTCGCGAAGTTCGACTCCATCTCGAAGAAGGCCGACAACGTCCTCGAGAATTTGCAAGAGGGTACGCGCGGCTTCGCTGACCCTAAATTCAGCGATGATCTGAAGGGGAGCGTCGCCAACCTGCGCGAGATCCTCGACGGCGTCGCGCACAAGGATTCGGCCGCGCACAGGCTGCTCTACGATCCGCAAGAGGCGGCGCGCATCGACCACATCTTGGCGAACCTCGACACCACCACGGCGGAGCTCAACGGCATCTTGGCGGACACGCGTGACGTGACGACGCACGTGAAGACGGGGCCAGGCCTCGCGCACGCGCTCGTGTACGACGGGGACATCTCTCAGACCGCCGCGGGCACGCTCGACGAAGTGCACAAAGACCTGACGCAGATCCGCACCGGCAATGGCCTCGCGCACATGCTGTTGTACGGAGACGCCGACCAACAACACTTGATGAGCAACGTCAACGCGATGAGCGACGACCTGCGCACCATCCTGGGCAACCTGAAGGCCGGCAAGGGCACCATCGGCGCGCTCTTGGTGGATCCGAGCATCTACGAGGACATCAAGAGCATCGTCGGCAACGTCGAGCGCAACCAAGTGCTTCGCGCGCTCGTGCGCTACTCCATCAAGCAAGACGAGCAGCAGCAGCCGGTCAAGGTCGACGGGGCGCCGGCGGGTCCTTCCGCCAAGCCGTGATCGTCTCGGCGAGCTTGCGCAGTGTGAGGGGCGCGCAGCCTTCGGCTTTGTTGTTGGCGATCACGAAGAGCTCGGCGGACTGTGCCTCGCACGCGAGGGCGAGTCGCGCGACGTCTTCGTGCATTTCGGGTTGCGGAAAGACGACGCGATTGAACGGCGCGTACGCGTCCTTGAGCGCCTGGTAGCGCGTGCGTGCGGGGAGCATGAGGCGTGCGATGGCGAAGCTCGTGGTGGGCCCGGAGAGCGCGAGCTGCTCGCCGACGGACGGCATGGCGGTCCACATGTTGTAGACGTGCGCCGCGCCGTATTCGCGGAGCACGTCGAAGTAGCGAGGCGTGAGCAGCTCCCTGTTGCGCACCTCGAACGCGTACCGAAAATTCACGGGCAGCGCAGTGAGCATTCGCTCCATCGCGTCCGTGTGCAGGCGACCATCGCCGATGGATCCCGGAGGCGCTGGCGGGAGTTCGAACACGAACGGGCCCGTAAATCGGCTGAACTCGTGATTGTAGAATGCAAGCACTTCGTCGCGCACACGCTGCGGGTCCAGGAACGACGGGTTCTTCTTCGCGGCGCGATCGCCGGCTCGCGGGTGGTGTGGGAACACGAAAGTCGTGAGCTCGTCCCAGACCTTCGAGAGCGCGAGGAAGCCGTCGGGGAGCTGCTCGGCGTAGGCACCGAGATCGCGCGACGACAGCGGGCCGTAGTACGAGCGGTCGATGCTCACGGTGCGAAACAGAGGGTGCTCGGCGTAGGCGCGCAGCCCCGATTGCTTGAGTTCTTTCTCGCTCGGTGCTCCCTCGTAGACGAGACCCGCCCAACCGGGGAACGTCCACGAGCTGGTCCCAAGTCGAAGCCACGATGGCAGCTCCGCCGCGATCGCCCGCTCGTGTCCATCGATGTGTGCGGTGACGCGCGACTCCCCGAAGAGTCCGAGCTGACTCACGGCCGACCTCTACTTGATGTCGCCGGCCGCCGACGGGTTCGGCCAGTACTGCTCGAGGTCCTTGCGCATGAGCGTGAGGCGCAGCAGATCGAGCTCGACCACGGCGAACGCACCGACCGCCGGGTTCACGTTGTCGAGCGACCAGAAGTGTCCACCGAGTCCGACTTGAAGGCCGATGGGCAAGCCGATCGTGAGTACGCCTTGCAGCGGATAGGTGCCGTAGTCCCCTTTCCGCCAAAAGCGATACGCGGGCCCCACATCGAACGCGACCCCGAAACCACCGCGCACGAAGCCACGACTCGCGACGCGCATCGAGAGGCTGATGTCGGTGCCGAGCCCGAAGTGCACGAGCGCGCGAAACACGCCACCGACGATCACCGGCGGGTTGGGTGAGCTGCCCACTCCGAGCGAAGCGCTGAAGTTCGGCGCAGCGTCGACGGTACCGTTGCCGTTGTCGGTGTTGTGTCGCTGTACGCCACCACCGCCGCCGAGCGCGAGCCAGGAGGTGACGTCCGCGCGCGCAGACGCTGGGGTCGCGAGGGCGGCGAGCGCGAACAAGGCTAACAACGAACGTTTCACGCGCTCGTGAGTAGCATGTTCTCGTCAGACTCTCGGGAGGATTCCGCTGCGCGGCGGGGTGTCCCAGCGCTCTGCAGGCGGCGGGTTGAAGATTCGGTCGACGACGATCTCGACGACTGATTCGTCGTAGAGCATCGAGTTGTGACCGATGCCCTCCACGGTCACCGACTCGTGTCGGTGATGCGCCGCGGCTCTCGCGGGAACCATGCGATCGGCGGGGCTCGCGATCGACAAGTGAGGCACGTCATGGGCGTGAGCGCGTGCGCGCAGTCGCGTCAGCACGTGGCTGTGGGGCAGCAGATCGTTGCCCACCAAGATCGGGAATCGCTGCGCCGCTGGAGCTCCGCCGAAGGGACTCGCGAGCGAGAGCGTCTGCGTGACGCGCGAGTGTCCGCCTTCCTCTTGCACGTACCAGCGCGCGACGATGCCGCCCAAGCTATGACCGACGATATGCACGCGTGCACCCACGTGGATGCGAGCGACGAGGCGCGCGAGCTGCTTTGCGATCACTCGCACCGTGGCTCCGGGCGCGTGCGTGAACGTCGCCACCTTGCCGCCCTCGTCTTCGAGGCGTGCCTTCAGGGGCCGCCACACGCCGGCGCTCGCGAAGAAGCCGTGCACCAACACGACGACGTCGTCGCCCGGGCCGTGCGCCGGCACGACGAGCCCGAGATCGTGTCGCATCAACACTACTTCGCGAAGCGTCGCCCGCGTCTCGGTGTCCCGAACCATGTCGAGCAGTCGAGCTTGGGATCGGTTGACGAGCGCTTTGAGCATTCGTGAGCATCCAAAGCACAAACCGTGCGGAGTGGCCCAGTGTTAGGTTGCGATGCGATGAGCGACGCGCTGCCCACCTTCACCCTCACCGCGAGCGTGTTGGAGTCGGACATCGACGAGCTCGGTCACGCCAGCAACATCGCCTACGTTCGGTGGCTTCAAGACGTCGCGGTCGCGCACTCCGTCGCCGTAGGGCTGAGCTTCGAAGCCTATGCGCGCCTCGGCGGCGTGTTCGTGATTCGACGACAAGAAGTCGACTACCTGCGTCCTTGCCTACGCGGCGAGACCCTCGAGCTGCGAACTCGCGTTTGCAACGTGGCTGCCGCAAAGGTGCAGCGCGAGACCGAGATCGTGCGCGTCGCCGACGCGGTCCTGCTCGCCAAAGGTCTCACTACCTGGGGCTTCGTCGACACGACCCAAGGCCGTCCGACTCGCATCCCCGATCAAGTTCGCGTCGCCTTCGGCGCGCCCGCTCGTCACTCTCTACGAACGAGCCACACGTGATAGTCGCGCAGTGATCCGCCTCTCGGCGCCAGCGTGATCGTGCCGAACGAATGAATGCGCGCGCGGCGCTCCATCCAGCCGCCGACGTCGGGCACGTTGGTGAGCGTGTCGCTCGATGATTCGCTGCTGACAAGCACGTAGGCGTCGCTCGCGTCCGTGCGCACGACGACCGTGACGTCACCGAGCGCCGTTGTCGTGAAGCTCTCGCGCTGGCCGTCGGGGGTGATACGACCGGCGTCGAAGACGTGCTGGCGGACGTCGAGCATCGTCCAACCGCCGAGCGGCGCGGGTGAGACGTACGCATGCGCGCGCTCGCTGATGACGTCGGCGACATCGAGCTCGTCGAGCACCTCTCCGGCAGGAGGCGTGTCTCCGTCCATCGCGGAGAAGTCGGCCTCGTAGAGCACTTTCGTCGGGCCGCCGCAGATCACGTTGTGGAGGATGGTGACGTGATCGATCTCGTGACCGAAGTGCGACGTGATCGCGCCGAACCAGTTCGGGTAGAGCGCCAGGTGCGTGGGGCGCATGGCGGGCGAGAGGCGCTGGAGGATCTCTGCCGTCGCCGCCTCGCCGTGGGGAGCCGCGTCGATGAAGGGCATGCCGTGATAGCCCCCGAGCCCCAGCGCGTCGATCGCGTTTCGCCCTGAAAAATAGGGGATCGCGCCAGCATCACCGACCAAGATAATCGAGTCGGTCTTCGTACGAGCGGCGATGCGCCGACCCATCTCGACCTGCTGGCCGTGGATGTTCGCGCTGGCGAACGTGAAATGCGTGATCTCCGGCTTCATGGTGACGGCCACGCCGAACGCCAAGAAGATCGCGATCGGCGACGCGATGCGCCTGAGGCGAGATCTCGCGAGCGCGTCGAGACCGAGGCACGCGGCGATCAGCAACAGCTCGAGGGCGGGCGCGTAGTAACGAAAGTTCTGATAGCGCGCGGCGCCGTTCCACGAGACGAGGCCTGCGTAGCCAAAGCACGCCGCCAGCAAAGCGACGGTCAGATCGCGCGTTCGCCTCGCCAGCGCGCCGACGATCGCGACCAGCAAGAGGAGCCACACGAACTCGTCTCGGAGTGGCTTGTACGCGAGATAGAACAGGTTCAGCGTGAGCTCGCGCGCACGATCGATATCGGACAGATAGGGGTTCGAAGAGAGGAGCTTCAGGCGAGCCCCCGCGGACGCTGCGTCTCCCGTGAACGCGTAGTTCAGGCCCAGGATCGCTAGCGTCGCGAACGCACCAGGCAATCCCGCGCGCACGAGCGCAGCCCAGGGAGACCGCGCGCGAACACCCCTCGCCGCCAACACGGCGAACGCCGCAACGACCACCGCGAGCTCCGGTCGCGTCCACACGAGCAGCGCGCCCCATCCGCCGAGCGCCCACTGCGCGGCGGTCCGATGTGTCGGAGGCGCGGTGTGCGTCCGGCGCGCGGCGAGCGTGGCGCGCGCGAGGATCGCGAACGAGAGCGCGACCTCCATGCCGCTCCACAGCGACCAGTCCAGAAGGCCCACGCAGACGAGCACGGGCGGCACCACCCACGCGACACGCGGAAGGACGAGCTCCGCCACAGAGCGCATCGCCGTAACGACGCTTGATAGAGCAACGAACGCCGCCCAAACCCACATATAATAGCCTTTAAATCCGATCAGATAGCCAATCCCCAGTACCAGGCCGTAGAGCGGAGAGGTCTCTCCCGACGAGTATCCTTGCCCCGCGATCCACTCGAACGGGTGACCGCTCGCGTCCGCGCGCGCGAAATCGAAGTGGATGAAGACGTCGTCCAGCGGTGCAGGCCACTCGCCGCCGCACGCCTCCTTCGCGGGCATCCAGAACGCGAGCGCCGCCGCGAGCGCCACCGTCGCGCACCACGCCAGATGAAGACGACGCGCGAGCGTGCTACCCATCACAAAGATGTCCGACGAAGTTCGTGATCCGGCAGACTTGGCGCATTGGGACGCCGTAGAAGAGGCCACGGAGCTGCTCCACGAAGAGGAGTATCACCGCGCGCTCTCGTTTTTGCGCGACGTCATCAAAGGCGATCCCAAGAACCCGTACGCATACTACTTCCTCGGCATCGCACTCTACGAGGTCGGTGAGCTCGAGGCCGCGAGAGACGCTTATCGCGCCACGACGGTCATGGCGCCGAAGCACCTCGGCGCGCGCATTCACCTCAGTCACACGCTTCGCGAGCTCGGTGACGCCAAGGGCGCGATCAAAGAGGGAGCGATGGCGCTCTCACTCGCGCCGCAAGACGCGGACGCCCTGCACGCGGTGGGGCTCGCGTATCTTTCGCGCGGCGACGACGCGGCCGCCCGCAAATACCTCGAGGCCTTCCTCGAGGCGCGCCCCGAGTTCGAGGCCTCGGTCGAGGTGCGCGGCATCCTCGCCGGCATGGGTTCCGGCTCGTAGTTTCACCTGTTTTCTGGGAGAGTGGTCTTCATGGCGTCGATCAAGCAAACGTTGATGGACCGCGGCATCAAGCTCATGACCGATCCGCGCGTCATGAAGATGATGCAGGACCCGCGCGTGATGAAGGCCGTCATGAGCGCGATGAGCATGCCAGGCAGGGTGCAGAGCTTCGGGTCCGAGCAGGCCGAGAAAATCGCGAAGGCGATGGCGCTCGCCACAGAGGACGAGGTGAAGGATCTGCAGCGCACCGTGCGCCGCCTCGAAGAAGAGGTCTCGCGTCTGCAAAAAGCGACGAAGGTCAAGCCCGAGAAGGAATGATGCCGGAGCTGAGCTTCGCCTTGGTCTCTGCCGGGGGCGCGTCACCGTCGCGGTGGATGTTGTTCCTCCACGGCATCCTCGGGTCGGGCTCCAACTGGCGCACGTTCGCGGCCAGGTTCGTGGCGGCGCGGCCGTCGTGGGGAGCGGCGCTCGTGGACCTCCGAATGCACGGGCAGTCCGTGGGCTTTTTGCCACCGCACACGATCGAGGCGTGCGCGCACGACGTTCGTCGCATCGCCTCCAAGCTCCCTGGGCCGGCCGAGGGTCTCTTGGGTCATAGCTTCGGCGGTAAGGTCGCGCTCGAGGTGCTGCGCACACCAGAGGACGTGCGCGTAGCGTGGATCCTGGACTCGACACCGAGCGCGCGGCCGGACTCGCGAGGCAGCGAATCCACCGTAAAAATAGTGTCTTTGCTCCAACGGCTGCCGGCGCGCTTCCCCACGCGTGACTCGTTCATCCAAGAGGTGATGAATGCCGGCAACGATCGCGCGATCGCCATGTGGCTCGCCATGCAGGTGAAGGCCGCGAAGGAGGGAGACGGCTACGAGTGGAGAGTCGACCTTCCCGCGATACGACAGATGCTCGACGACTACTTCCTGCGCGACGAGTGGGACGTGCTCTTGCACACGCGCGCGGACGTGCACTTGGTCATCGGCGGCAAGTCGTCCGTGCTCGACGTCGCCGATCGTGCGCGCGCCGCAGAACTCGCGCTTGCTACGCATCACCTCACTGTCCATGTGTTGCCCGACGCAGGTCATTGGGTGCACGTGGACGCGCCGAACGAGCTGCTCGAGATCGTCCTCGCGGGCACGGCCCCGTGACGGTACCGCCCGCGCTCGAGATCGATCACGTGACCAAGCTCTTCGGCGACAAAGTCGCGGTGGACGATCTGACGCTCGCGCTCGAACCCGGCGCGTTCTTGGGACTCTTGGGACGCAACGGCGCCGGCAAATCCACCACGCTCAAGATGGTCACGGGACTGTTCGCACCGACGTCGGGGACCATCAAGGTGCTCGGCACGAACCTCGAAGACGATCCGATCTTGGTCAAGCGGCAGATCGGCGTGATGCCGGAGGACATGGCGCTGCTCGACATGCTCACGGGTCCTCAGTACCTGCGGTTCGTCGCGCGGATGTACGGGCTCGATGACGCCACTGCAGATCTGCGCGCCGCCGAGCTCATGGACAAGCTCGATCTCGTGCCCGGCCCGCGCACTCTCATCGGCGACTACAGCTTCGGCATGAAGAAGAAGGTCGCGCTCTCTGCAGCGCTGATCCATGCGCCGAAGGTGCTCTTCCTCGACGAGCCGTTCGAAGGCATCGATCCGGTGACGAGCCGTACGATCAAAGAGATCCTCCTCGCCCTCCAATCGCGAGGGACGAGCATCGTGCTCACGAGTCACATCCTCGAGATCGTCGAGCGACTCTGCCCGCTCATCGCCGTGCTCGATCACGGCAAGCTCGTAGCGTTCGGTACGCAAGAGGAGCTCAAGAAGGGCGGCACGCTCGAGCAGACGTTCGTCGACATGGTCGGCGGCGCGCGCGCGGGCGAGCTCTCGTGGCTGTAAACGGCCCGCGTCCGCTCTACGCGATGCTCGCGGCGCACGCGCTGTCCACGCGCAATCGCGCCGTGCGCGAGCTGGGTCGAAGTGGCGTGTGGCTCGTATCGATCGCGCTCGCCGTGATGAGCGTCACGTTCCTTTTACCGCTATGGATCACCCTCGGCGGACTCGGCTTCATCTTCGGCTCGGGTCTGCCGAGCCTGAGCGCAGAGGCCGTGCTCGGTGTCGTCCTCTTCGGTGTCTCGTTCTTCGGAGGCGCGATGAGCGGCGCGATGGGCGGCGCCAAGCAGCTCGCGTGGGAGAGCTACCGCACGTACCCCGTCCGCACGCGCTCGGTGTTCTACGCGGAGCTCGTCGCGAGCGCGCTCGATCTCGTGCCGATCGTCCTCGGCATCGGCGCGCTCTCGCTCCTGTCGGGCGTCGCGATCTCGCAGACGGGCGGTCTGTGGCTCTTGCCGCTGTCGTTCGTGGAGATCATCGTCGCCTTGCTCGTCTTGCAGCTGCTCGTCGGCACGCTGGCGGAGCGCCTCGTGGTTCGCCTGCGCTACGTGCTCTCTGCGATCGCGCTCGCCGTCTGGGCGGGTGCGACGCTCGTCGCGGCAGCGCCCGAGGCACGCAACGACGACGCCGCGTCGATCGCGGTGCGCACCTCTGGGCTGTTTCGTGTCGTCGCAGCGCTCGGAAAGGCGGCGACCGCGCTGCCCACTTCGAGCCTCGTTCGCTCGCTGCACCTCGCGGGCTCTGGGCAGACCGCGCGGGCCGCGCTCGAGCACGCGTACCCCATGACGCTGCTCGCGCTGCTCGTGCTGTTCGCGAACCGCATGGTCGCGCGCGAGATGACCTCCAACGCAGACACGGAGCTCGGCGCGCTGAAGCTGTGGTCGTTCAAAGGGCCTGTCGCTGGCGTCGCGCGACTGTCGTTCATCAGCGTGATGGCGAGCCGCGTCGGGCGCTTCGGGCTCGTCGTGCCGCTGCTCGTGCTGGTGTTGGTGCGCGGTCCGCTCGCTGCGTTCGCGGGTCAGAGCGCGTGGACCATCCCGGGCGCGTACGCGTATCTGTCGTTGGTCGCCAATCAGTTTCAGCTCAATCAGTTCGGTCTCGATGGTCACGGCATCAAGGCGCTCCTCTTGTTGCCAATCTCGGAGAAGGACATCTTCGGAGGCAAGGCGTGGGGCCTCTTCGCCTACCAAGCGATCGCCGCGGTGATGCTCACAGTGCTGCTGGCGACATTGCAACACGCGCGGCTGCTCGACCTCTGCGCGGGACTCACGCTCTTCATCGCGATCGTCTTCATGCAGAACGCGGTCGGGCGACGGACGAGCGTCACCATGCCGCGCATGACTCCACGCAAGGATGTGCGCGCGAATGCCACGCCCATCGGGCTGGTGCTGGTGGGCCTGTTGGTATCGATCTTCTGCGGCTCGGTGATGAGCGGTTTGTACGTGGCGCTCGCTCGCTGGGCGCCGATCTGGCTGCTTCCTGGGATGATCATGATGGCTGCGGTCACCGCGCTGATCCACCGCTGGTCGCGTGACGGGGCGGTGAGGCTCTTCCGTCGTCGACGCGAAACGCTGCTCGCCGCGCTCGGGTGAGCTATGAAGAATCGCGATGGCGTATCGCACCGCAGAGTCCGACGTCGCGCGCTCACGGAAGCGGCGTGAGACGTTCCTCTACGTGCCGCGTCCGCGTGGCTGCCTGTCCTGGGTCCTCGATCTCGCGCTCGTCATCGCCACCGTCGCGCTCGCCCTCCTGACCGCGCGCAAACAGGTCGTCGCGTGCGACTGGCCCGAAGCAAAGCTCGCGCAGTGCGTGGTGCACACGGAGAACGCGGCTGGGATCGAGGCGGACTACACCGTTTCGGGCATCCACGCGTTCGCGTACCGCACCGGCCTCGAGATAGGCTTCATCACCGACGCGAAAAACAAAGATCGCGACGCCGCGTTCGGTACGCGCGCAATCGTGACCAAAGACGAAGCCGGCGCGGATGCGCTCGAGTCCTTCGCCACCAAGCGCTTGGCGCACGTTCGAGTGGAACACGGACCGGAGCACCCTCTGCTCGTGACGGGTCTCTGCCTCGTGGTGCTCATGGTCTATCTCGTGGTCACCCGACGTCCCGCATACGCGATCACGATCGATCGCGGGGAGCGCATGCTCTTCGTCTCGCCGCGCGGATGGTTCGGTAAGATCAAGCGCGTCGAGCTCGCGGACGTGCGAAAGGTGGAGACGGAGAACGCCGACATCGGCAAGCACCGCGTGCGCATCGCGCTCAAGAGCGGCGGATACCTGCCGATCACGGCCGATTTCTCACCGGGCGCGCATCACTTGGTGATCGCGATGGAGGTCACCCATGCGCTCTCGGCTTAGTGTCATCGTGCTGGAGGACGAGATCGATGACGGCATCGAACATCTCGGGTTGGACACGACCTTCGCGACCCACCGCCTTCGATTGCTTGGCTGGACCTAAGTCGGCTTCGTCATTCGTCGCAAGCGCAGAGCGAGTCGCCGGGGGCCACAAGATGGCGTTCGCGTGCCGTCCAGATAGTGACAATTGCGGCCGGTCCTCGGGCCGGCGTCCACCTTGCGAGCAACGTGGAGCTTCGGATCCTCGGTGCTTGGCGCGTTCGCGGTCGCGATGCCGCGGTATTCGCTCGTCGCCTCCGCGGGAGAGCCGTCCGTGGATTTCGATCGGCAGGCGACCAACGCGACGCAGACTGCGACGAGCTCGAGACGCATCAGTGGGCGACGACCTCGTCCTCGGGGTTCTCCGCGTCGCTCTCCGAGGTCGGTGAGTCCGGAAGATCGAACAGCTCCTGGAGTCGCGCGATGACCTCGCTGTCTCCGTCGGCGGCGGCTTGGCGCAGCTTGGTGGTGGGCGCGTGGAGCAGCTTGTTGGTCGCGCTCTCCATCATTTGAACCAGGGCGGCGCGATCGCCTTCGGGGAGGTGCTTCAGCCGCGAGCCCAAGCTGCGCTCGAGCTCTGACATCAGCGTGCCCTTGGTTTTTGCTCTCAACGCCACGATCACGGGCTGCGCGTTTTGTCCGCGGGTTTGCGCCGCGAACTGCTCGAGCTCTTGCGCGACGATGCGCTCGGCGGCCTGCGCTTCGGCCTTGCGCGACTCGAGCCCGAGCGAGACTTGCTGCTCGAGGTCGTCGATGTCGAACACGTAGACGTTGTCGTGACCATGCACCGCGGGGTCTACGTTCCGCGGCACCGAGATGTCGACGAATAGAAGCGTCCTGCCGCGCCGGAGCTTCATCACGCGCTTGACCGTCTCGGGCGTGATCACGAATCCGCGGCTCGCCGTGCTGACGACCACGACGTCCGCCGTGGCGAGCTCGACCTCCAGCGCGTCCCACGACACCGCGACTCCGCCGACCGTGCCCGCGAGCCGCTCGGCGCGCTCCTTGTTGCGGTTGCACACGCGGATCGTTCGCGCGCCCTTGCCGAGGCTTTTCGCGGCCGCTTCGGCCATTTCTCCGGCGCCCAGCAACAACACCGTCTTTTGGCCGAGGTCGCCGAACACGCGCTTGGCGAGGTCCACCGCGACCGACGAGATGCTCACGCTCCCAGAGCCGAGCGCGGTCTCCGTGCGCACGCGCTTGGCTGCGCTGAAGGCGCGCTGCAGGCACCTGCCGAGTCCGCTCTTGAGCGCGCCCGCGGCCATCGCCGCGTCATAGGCGCCCTTCACCTGTCCGAGGATCTGCGGCTCGCCGAGCACCATGGAGTCGAGGCTCGCGGCGACTCGGAAGATGTGTCGCACGGCCTCGTCGCCTTCCTTCTCGTAGAGCACCGGCTCGAGGTCGCGCTCGGTGGTGCCTGCGTGCGCTGCCAGCACCTCACGCACGGCTCGCGCGGCCTTCGCGCGATCTTGCTCGAGGTTGTTACCCGTCGGCGTGCCGTAGACCTCGACGCGGTTGCAGGTGGAGACGAACATCACCTCGGCGAGCTCTTGCCGCGCCGCCAAGCGCGCGAGCACCTCGGGCAGCGCGTCCGCGCTCGTGGAGAGCTTCTCGCGCACCTCGACGGGAGCCGTGCGGTGCGACAGACCCACGACGAAGAAGGCTCGATGCGCCCCGTGTCCGTTCGTTCGCTTCACGGACCCCCGAGGAGCGCGAGGTGCGAGGGAGCCGAGAGGCTGCGAACGAGATAGATCACGAGTACGACGACGGCGAAGGCGAACCCCGCGATCGTCCCGTACGCCGCGCGTCGTCCGCGCCAGCCTGCTCCCGCGCGGAGCAACAAGACCACCGCAAACAGCACCCACGTCGCGTAGCCGAACGCCGCGCGCCACACGTCGACCGCGCTACCGGCCTCGACGCGCCGCGCCCAGAGGGTGCCCGTGAGGATGCCGATCGTCAGCAGCGGAAAGCCCGCGAGCAGAAAGCGATGCTCGGCGCGATCGAGCGCGTCGAGCGGTGGCAAGCGCTGCATGATGCCGCCGAGCTTCTTGCTGCGGAGCTGATTTTCTTGCACGAGGTACGCGACGGCTGCGGCGAAAGCCAGCAAGAACAAGGCCTCTCCGAGCAAGTTCACCACGATGTGAATCGGGAGGATCGCGCTCTTCATGCCCTCGTCGGGACCCTCCGCAGAGGTCGTGCCGATGACCTGCGACGCGAGCAAAAACGTGAGCGCGACTGGCGCGAAGAACGCGCCGAGCACGTCGATCGGATACTTCAGCCGCATCACGACGTAGACGGCGCACGCGAGCACGGAGACGACGCTCATCGCGAAGTGCATCCCTCGGATCGGGCAGATGTTGAGCACGAGAGACGTCACGATGATGTGCGTCGCGTGCAGCAGCGCGCCTGCGCCCACGAGGCGTGCGGCCCATTTCAACGACGCCGTACCGACGAGGCGACCGCTCAAGTAGGCGACGAACAGCACGCACGCGACGAGATACGCGGTGGCCGTGAGCGCGAACAGTGCGATCGGGAGGCTCAAGAGAGCCACAGTGTAGCGCGCTTTATGGGCTCAGAGGTTCTTGAGCAGGAACTTGGCGAGGAGGTCTTCGTCCGTTCGCGGCTCTTCGACGCCGAACTCGGCGCTCGATCGCGTGCGCTTGTGCTCCTCGAACGACACGGTGGGCGCGCCGAGCCAACCGCCGACGACGTCGTACGCGTTGTCGCCGATGATCATCGAGCCCTCGAGGATCTCTGCGCCGAGCGCATCGAGGAACACTTTGGTCTTCACGCGGCCGACGAGATCGTTCACGTCCACCTGGCGGGCGGCCTCACGCAGTACACGCACGGCCTCGGCGATCCGGTATTTTCGGCCCTCCGCGATGATCGTGAGCTCCGCCCCGCGCAGATCGATCGCGCCATCCACGAGCCATTGATCGAACGCGGCTTGCGGAAAGAAGACGCGGTTTTGCATCGCCACGGACTTAGCGTCGACTATACCGACCAACCAGCATGCTGTCTTCCGCTTTGCTCGCGATGCACGAACGGGTGGGGGCTTCTAGTCGACTCACCGACGTGCTGGCGTGCAAGCGCGCGTTCGAGGTGCGCACGGGCGCGTTCGGACCGGAAGACGCGTGGTTCGAGGCGCGCTCCGCGGCGTTCTTGGACGATGCACTCAGCTTGCAAGGGATGGCGCGCGTGATCGAGGAGGAACTCGCGCCGGAGCACCGTGCGTACGTGACCCCGCTCCTACGCGCACACCGCGGCCTGTTCCGTGTGCAGCGAGAAGGCAAAAAATTCTTGCTCAGCGACGCGTGGAGCTCCGTCGAATTCCAGATCGAGCCGGAAGACGCGGGTGTCGTTGACGCGTTGAAGAGCGCTTCGGGTTGCTTCGTCGATGGCCGTGTCGTCGCAGCGATGAACGCAGGTCATGCCGAGATCGCGCTCATGCCGGGCGCAGTCTTCCACTCGGAGGACGCGACCTCGTCCATCGAAGCGCTGCTGCCGCTCGCGCGAGATCGTGGACTAACGACGACCGCGACCCTAGACGCTTTGATGAGGATGGATCACGCGCTGCGCTCACTCTCTCGCGTGAAACCCGCGTTCGCGTACCGCGCAGAATCGCTCCCAAGGGAATAAGGATGACGCGGACTCCATTCGACGTCACGCTGCGAACGGCGCGCACGATCACCTCGTCCGTGCGCGAGCTCACGTTCGAGCGCACGGACGGCGCGCCCGTAGTCTTCGACGCTGGCCAATGGGTGAGCCTCGACGTGTTGGTCGGCGGCGAGCCCCTCCGCCGCTCGTACTCGATAGCGTCGGCGCCCGACGGGACCGCACGCTTCGAGGTCGCGGTGACGAAGGTCGACAAGGGCCCTGGGTCCACGGCGCTGCACGCCCTCCCGCTCGGCGCCGTGATCCAGGCGAGCGGCCCACAGGGGTTCTTCACGCGCCCGCCGACCAAGACCGGCCCCTCTCTGTTCGTCGGCACCGGCACGGGCGTCACACCCCTTCGAAGCATGCTTCGGGACGCGCTGGCCAAGGGCGACACGCGCCCGATGTGGCTGATGTTGGGCGTTCGCACCGAAGAGGATCTGCTCTACCGCGACGAGTTCGTCGCGCTCGCGGCGGTTCACGAGCACGTTCGTGTATTTTTCACACTATCACGCGAGCCCTGGTCCGGGCGGCGGGGCTACGTTCAGACTCACGTGCGCGAGCTCCACGACGCCATGGCCGCGCTCGGTCAAGGCGCTCCTCACGTGTACATCTGCGGCCTCGAGCGCATGGTCAGCGGAGTGCGGGACGTACTGCGCAAGGAAATGGGCCTGCCGCGAGAGCAAGTACACTCGGAGCGATACGACTAGCTCGCGCGGGTGTGTCACGTGCCTTTGGCAAGCTCGCGCCCTTCGAACTTCGACCTCGACGCGTGAGGTTCACGCATCACGGAGTGCACGGCACGTTGGAGTTGGTCCATCGAGAACGGCTTGTCGAGGTGAGGCCGCGGCGTCACCGCCAGGAACTCCTCCGCCTGGCTCGTGAAGACGCCACCTGTGAGGAACACCACGCGCGAGCAGAGTGGCCGGTGCGCCTTCTGGAGGAGCTCGTACAGCGCCATCCCAGTCATCTCGGGCATTAGCAGATCGCAGAACACGACATCGATCGGCCGGCCGCTCTCGATCTCGACCAGCGCTTGCTTCGCGGACGAAGCCGTCACGACGTCGCACGTGTCCTCGAGAGCACGCGCGGTGGTGCGCAGGAGCATGGGCTCGTCGTCCACGATCAACACGCGGGGTCTTTGTAGGGCGACGCGTCCCGGCACAACCTCTCGCGCCGACACGCGCGGCTCCTCGTCGCTGATCGGCAGTCGCACGCGAAACGTCGCGCCTCTTCCGAGTTCGCTCTCGACGGACATCTCTCCGCCAAGCCTCGAGACGATTCCGTAGCAAATCGCGAGACCGAGGCCCATGCCTTGAGACTTCGTCGTGACGAACGGGTCGAAGATCCTCTGGCGAACGGCGGGGTCAATCCCGACGCCCGTGTCGGCGACGCTCACGACCACCGACCCTTTCTCTAGCGTCGCAGAGACCGTGATCTTGTTGAGATCTGCCGCGCCCTCGGGGATGGCGTGCGCGGCGTTCACGAGCAGATTCAAGAAGACCTGTCCGAGTCGCGTGTCGTTGCCGACGACGAACGGCAGCTCCCGTATGTCGAGCCGGAGCTCGGCTCGGTTTCGAATCTCCGCGCCGGCCATTCGCGCCGCGTACGTGATGACCGCGGTGAGATCGACCGGACCGTTCGTCTCGTCATCGGCGCGTGAGAAATTGCGTAGATCGCGGACGATCGCCGCTACGCGATCCGCCCCGACTTTGGCGTCGTGTAGCATGTCGAGCATGGTCGTGAGTGAGGTGCGTGGCATCACCTGCATCGACGCGAGGCAGCGAGCCACTTCGTCGATGTTTGCTCCCACGAACGTCAGAGGATTGTTGATCTCGTGCGCGACGCCTGCTGCGAGCGCGCCCACCGAAGCCATCCGATCGGCGAACGCCAAGCTCGATTGCATGCGCCGGAGCTCACTGAGGTCGCGTATTGCGGCGAGGCGGGCAGTTCGACCCCGAAAGACCGTGGTGCGGATTTGGACCGCGACGGGGAAACGCGTGCCGTCCTGCCGCATCGCGATCGCCTCGTAGGCCTCGCCGCTGCCGCTCGCGATGCGCCGGCTGACGAGGTCTCTCACCTCCGGCGCCACGTAGTCGAGGATCTTCTGACCCACCGCGCCTTCGGGCGGTAGCGCGTAGAGCTCGTGCGCTGCGCGGTTGGTCGCGCGGATGATTCCGTCTTGATGAACGACGAGCGCCTCGGCCGTCGCGTCATTGAGCGCGACGAGCTCCTCTTCACGCTCGCGGAGCTCTGACTCCACGCGCAAGTGTCGTATCGCCAGCCAGATCAGCGCCTCGCTGATCGCCGCGCTCGTGACCTCGGCTTCGAACCCCACGCCCTCCTTGTCGCGAAGACGCATCTGACCGTTGAAGGTACCGCTTGCCCGGTGTTGCCTCATGTTGTCGGCGAGCCGCGGATCGGTCGTGTCCAGGATGTCGTCGCGAACGAGGGTGACCATCTGCGCTGCGGTCCGACCGAACAGCTGACACGCGGCTTCGTTCGCGAAGGTGACCGGACCGCCGAGTTCGACGATGAGCACGGGGCTCGGAATCAACGACGCGAGCGCCCGTAGGGTGTGATGGTCAATCGGCGTGGACGCCATGGTCGTTGATGGTGTCACCGCTTGCTTTGGAGGTCCAGAGAGGACTCGTTGACATGCTTCGTCAGGGCAACACCTCGCCGTTCTTGTAGTCGCCCATGAGCTTCTGCACGTCGGGTGGCAACAAGAGCGAATCCCAAGTGTCTTGCTCCACGCGACTATCGAGCAACAGACCGAGGTGCAGATGGGGAACTCCATTGGCCACTCCAGACACGCCTATTAGCTCGCCGGCCTCCACGTGAATGACCGTGGCGCTGTCCTGGGGCTTGTCGTTCTCCAGCGCCGAGAGGTGCGTGTAATAGAGGTGAGTGACCTTGTGCCACTTATATTCAATTGGGACGTCCAGCACGATGCGGACGCTGTTGGGCGTGTCATGACCGTACTTCCACAGCGTGTGACCATGCTCCGAGTAGTCGAGCGTCCCAGCGGCCATCGCATAGACCGGTTTGAAGCGCGCGGAGATATCGACTCCAGTGTCTCCCATCCATCCGCCGACAGAGCCGCCCGGCAATGGACTGTGCAATAGCGAATTACGTAGTGGCTTCGATCGAGGCTTGTTCGCGCCGCCGGAGACGATCGGTGCGACCTCGGTCACCACGGCGCTAGCGTCTACGACGTGCGCGGCGATGGCGATCTGCGGTCGACTGGGCATCTCCGTCGCCGCGATCGCGTGAATTGTTGTTGATGGCGAAGCCAACTCTCTTAGTTGTTGTCGTTCGCCGAAGGCGGCGACAATTGGCGCGTCTGGCGCTCCACAAGCGATCAAAAGCCCACAAACGACTCCGAGGCGGGACAAGGCTGGCATTGCCAGTCAGTCGCGCCTCGGAGCTCTCTTGTGACGTGATTTTCGAAAAGTCTAGAATGGGCCCGTCGTGTCGCCGCAGGTGCCGTAAGCAGTGGTGAGGTCCCAAGTCGCGATGTTCGCGGTGCCGCAAACGCCCGCGTCGCCGCAATTGTTCTTCATCTCGGTGGCCTTCGGGTCGCAGAGCGTCGCTTTTTTCAAGCCAGAGCAGCTCGCCTGGCACGTGGCCTTCGACGGATCGAAGTTGGCGTCGAGGCAGCACACGTCGTTGCCAACGCAGTCAGCTGCGCTCGCGCAGTGAAGGTCGATGAGCCCTACTCCGCATGCGCCCGCGTCACCGCCTGCGCACACGAAGATGAGGGGAGGGCCGAGGTCGACGCAGCAGGACTGCGACGGTCCGCACGTCGTCGTACCGCACGAGATCAAAGTGCCGCCGCTGCCGCCGTCGCCGTTGCTGGCGTCGGTGTCGACGAACCCATCTGGGTTGGTCTTGGCGTCGGTGACGGTGCCATCCGTGTTGTTGCTGCCGTCCTTGTTGCTATTGCCGTCGCTGCCGGAGTCCGGGTCGGGAATGCCGGGCGTCGCCAAGTCGCCTCCACACGCCGCAACCAGTCCAAGCCCGACCGTCAAACAAGCCATGATGTCTCGCATAAGGACCTCCGTCCGCGCAATCTCGCGGCCCGTTTCTAGGTGTACCTGGACGACCACGCGGCCAGGCAACAATTGTCGTCGCCTTTCGCGAACGACAACGCTGGGGGGAGGGCTTCGCCCGCCTCGAATATACGCAAAAGCTAGTAGCCCTTGCGCGCGACTGCGTCGTCGCCGAGCTCGATCTCCGACCGCGACTGCGTCACGAGGCACGCGGCGGAGTGCTCGCGCGTCGTCAGGACTCGCAATTCGCCCATGACCTCCTCGGGCAGCTTCGCGTCGCTCGGCGGGCTGGGTACGCGCTCGATCGCGGCGGGAGAGTCGCTCTCGAGCGAGATGCGATTGCCCGCGACGTCCGAGGCGAGGCTCTTGTGCCATGCGTCCCCGCGGCGAACGACGAACAATCGATTGCCGGGTTTGAGGCCTTCGACCGAGCCTTTGTCGATGAAGACGATCTGATTCTGGCCATAGAACGTGTGCGGATAGACGCTCGCGAGCACGTTGGCGACGAGGTCTTTGTCATTGCGCACGGGCGCCACCACGTTGAAGCGTCTGCCCACGGGGCCGATGCGCGCGCCGCGCTCGACCACGTCGAGGGTCTCGGAGATCACGCCGCGTGCGATGTGCGTCGACGGGTCCCACTGGTCGACGCGCACTGTGCCTTGGATCTGCACGAGCTTGCCGGTGCCCGCGTTTCGAATGGGACGAAAGATGGTGAGCTCTTGCCCGATGCGGACGTCGTGCCCGGGCGCGATGCGCACATAGACCTCGTCCGTGTCCGTCAAGAACATCTTGTCGACGGACGCTCCGCTTATGGTTCCCCAATCGTCTTTTTGGTCGTCGTCGATGAACCCGACGTCTCGAAGGAAGACAGTCTGCGGAGCCACTTGTCGCCGCCTGTCGACGAGCGATCCCCCGCCGTCTCCTTGCGCCGTAATGGGCTGCGCAGCCTGCGAGCCGCTCGCTTGAGACAATCGGATGAAATCACCAGGATAGATCCAGTGGGGATTCTGCAGCTGTGGATTGAACGACCACACGCGAGGCCATTGATAGGGATTGTGGAAGTAGGTGTCGCAAATGCCCCATAGCGTGTCGCCTTTGCGCACGACATAAGGGTCTGGCATCGAGCCCCCGCTCAGTCGAAGCGTATCGCCGCCGCCGGCGCTGTTGCCATCGAGGTAGGCGTGCCCGTTCGGGTTGCCGTAAACGGAGCCGGCGCCGCCGCTGTTCGTGCCGAGATCGAAGGAGTCCTCTTTGTCGCCCGAGGTCGGTCGCGATGAAGACCCCGTGGTGTTGCCTCCGCCGATCGGCGTGCCTGGAGGTGGAGGCGCGACGCCACCGGGGAAGTAGTTGGTCGTCGGGTTGGCCGGCGCGGCGGGGTCCGCCACGCGCGCTTGCGCGAACGCAGCGTGTGGAGCCAAGACCGATATCGCTGCGAGCGAGACGCGACTCAGACAACTGATCGCGTAGCGGAAGGAAACGACTCTCATGGATTCTCCGTGCGAGGAACGCGCCGTGCGGCGTCGCTCTTCGGCCAATCACGTAACAGCTTGTCGAACGCCGCCTTCGCCTTCTGCGGATTGCCGAGCTTCTGATAGGCAACTCCGGACTTGAGCCACGCGTCGGGGACTTTGTTCCCGAGCGGAAAGCGCACAATCACGCCCTCGAACTGCTCCACGGCGCGCACATAGTCGCCCTCTGCGAAGTAACATTCGCCGCGCCAATAAGTGGCATTGTCCGCATAGGGATGATCGGGATATCGAACTAGGAAGGCAGCGAATGCGTCGCGCCCTGCCGAGTATTGTTTGTTGTTCACGAGCGCGAGCGCGCTGTCGTAAGCGCGCTTGGCCTCGGGATCGAGCGCGCTCGGCCTGACGGCGTTCTCTTTGATAGGCGGCCCCGCGAGCGTCTCGTCCGGCAGCGTCTCTTGGACCACGTCTTGGCCTCTGCGCCCGCCACCTACGACCTTGATCACCGGTCGTGGAGAGCGATCGTCGGGGTCGTCCACCACCGCACCCGCAGCCTCGCTCGTCTGAACCTGCGCCTGCTCCGCGCCGTCGGCGGTCTTCACGGGCCTTGCGACAGTCGTCACGGGCTTCTTCGCGGTCTCGTCGTCGTCCTGTTTGATCTCGAGAGCGTCCAGGCGCTTGGCGAACTTGTCATTGTCCGCCTGCACCGCGTCGAGATCGTCGCGCAGCGCCGCGAGTTGGCGATCCTCCGCGCTCGCGCACGCCCACGACAAGCAAGGCACGAGGAGCAAGACAATCGCGGACCGACGCAGCATGGTCATCCTCGAAGCGTATGCGGCGTCGCGCGTCCGGGCCAAGTGATCGTGCCAATAGGCACGATCACTGAGGCAGGTTCTGTCCAAGCGACCCGCACGGGTCGGCTTGGAGGTGATCGTGTTAATAGGCACGATCACTGAGGCAGGTTCTGTCCAAGCGACCCACAAGGGTCGGCTTGGAGGTGATGAGGGCAGGTTCCGTAAAGGCGACGCGTAAGGTCGGCTAAAGCTGATGCGAAAATCGTACGGCCGAGCCTTTACGCAACGGGTCAAATCAATCAACATCGGCATCTCGCGGTACGAGGGAGCAACAGCAGTGAGCAGCACGGAGAAGCGAAGGCGGCGGATTGACCTCAAGAAGACCCTCTTCTTGTTGCCCAACATGATCACGCTTTCGTCCATTTTCTGCGGGTTTGACTCGATTCGGCTCTCGGCTCGCGCGCAGGGTCCCGATGACTTCTACCGCGCCTCCATCCTGCTGGTCTTCGCGCTCCTGTTCGACGCCCTAGACGGTCGCGTCGCGCGCCTGACCAAGACGCAGAGCGCCTTCGGCCTCCAAATCGACTCCATCGCGGACGTCGTCTCGTTCGGCGTTGCGCCGGGCATCCTCGTCTACCAGTGGTCGCTCCAGCAGGCCGGCACCCTCGGCCTCGTGTGCTCGTTCATGTTCGTGGGCGCGGGCGCGGTGCGCCTTGCGCGCTTCAACGTGCTGTCGATGGGTGAGGGCGGCGCGCCCACCAAGCCGGGCAAATACGTGCTCGGGCTCGTCATCCCCGGAGCCGCGGGCATTTTGGTGTCGCTCGTGCTCGCCAATCACGCGATCGGCGGGGAGTTGGCGGGTCCCAAGTATGTCTGGCCGTTGTGCGGTCTCACGGTCTTCTTGGCCTTCTTGATGGTCTCGACGATCAAGTTCCGCTCTTTCAAGGACGTGAAGTTCAGCGCGCGCACCGTCGCGTTCGTGTTGTTCGTCATCGCGTCGAGCGCCGTAGTCTCAATCGGCACCAAGCCCGCGTTCGTGCTCACTTGGCTGTTGAGTTGCTACGTCATTCTCGGAGTAATCGAGACGATCCTGGCCATTCCGAAGGAGCGCCGCGATCGCGCCGCCGCCCGCGCCGCACGCACGAGTATTCCTCCGTCCGCTTGAGTCGCGGTTAGTTCGCACGGACCCTGGAGACTGGATATGTCCGAGGACAAGGCGTCCAAAACCCCCGGATCGTAAGCATGCTTACAATCCGCTCGGAGCATGGTCCTTTCCGAGGACAAGGCGTTCAACCCCAAGGATCGTAAGCATGCTTACAATCCGCTCGGAGCGTGGTCCTTTCCGAGGGACAGGGCCTTCAACCCCAAGGATCGTAAGCATGCTTACAGACGCTAGTCCGCGAGCAGCTTCGAGAGCGTAGTCTCCATCACGCCGCGCGCGTCTCCCGTGCTGAGGTTCATCTCCCGGCGCATCGCGTCCCACGAGCGGCCGCACGAGGCTAGGTCGAGCGCGTCCACGAGGCGCTTGCGGTCCTTGGCGCTCTTTCGCTCGAACTCCTTGTCGAACGCGCGCAGGACCTCCGATCGTCTTGCGCGGTTCACTCCGCTCATCACGCGAGTGATCGTTTGGCTGCTCTCCTCCTCCAACGAAGCCGCGCGTCGCAGAGCGCTCGTCTGCTCGAGCACGAGAGAGCGCGCACGGACGAAGCCCGCGACGCGCTCCTTCAGCGTGCCCCGGACGATCACGGCGGAGGCGACGCGCCGCTGCGAGTGAGTCTCCGCGGCGGCTAAAAACAAGGCCTCTCGTGACGCGAAGTGCTGGCGAATGGAGCGCAATGCGATGTCCGCGCGGTCCGCGATTTGCTGCGCGGTGGGCGAGAGGTTTCCCTCTTCTGCCAAGTCGAGCAGCGCGTTCACGATCGCTTGGTGCGTCCGCTCCGCTCGCGCGTGCCGACCGTCGCGCTTCTCACTCTTCACGGGGAGCAAGGTGGCATCCCAAAAGAAGAGCACGAAGGCCGCGCGCCGCCGCTCAACACGGCTTGACCCCAAGCGATCGCGAAGTCCGCGTTGCGGCCGACGACCGACGTGTGCGTCGCGCTGAAGTCCGCGCAGACCTGCGCGTTCACACCCTCTTTGGAGAGCTTGTCCAGATTGCACGCGGCCTCTTGGTACGGGACCATGATCTGGTCGGCCAAGCCTTGAATGAACAATACGGGTGCACCGCTCTTGTCTGCAGTGACGAAATTGTTTTGCAGATAATCGAAGTAGTCTTTCGCATCTCCCGAGCAGGCATTGCCGTCAATGCAAGAGAGCAGTCCCGTCCGCAAAGAGTCGTCGATCAAGTCTCCCAAGTGCAATGCATTGCCCTGTACATAGCCGCCCAATGGCGTCTGACAGAGCGTGGCAATCGCGTTGCTCATCCCCGCGGCCTTCGCGGCAGGGAAGGCGTCCCCCGCGTGATTGAGCCCCGCATGATTGGCGAAATAAGCGTATTGGCGCATCTCTGCGACTACCGGTTTGCCGATTCCCGCGGAGATCGTGAGGTCCCCCGGATTGCGCAGCATATCGACATACCCAAAGGAATTTAGTCGCGAGGGCCACTCGGGCGCGAACACGATTGCCGCCTGGAGCTTGCCGTCACACCCATATTGGCCGGCGAGCGCCTGCGCGCTCAAGACCGCGCCTCCACCTTGCGAATAGCCAACGGCGAGCACTTGCGGATTGAGCGCGCCGGGCGATAGCAGCTTGCGTAACGCACGCGCGCCATCGAGCAGACTGTAGGCTTGATCGCGATTGTCCAGATAGGATTGGACGCCTTCATTGCCCAACCCCGAATAGTCCGGAACTATGACTGCATACCCCAGAGCGGCCCACGGCAATGCAAGCTCGTTGTTGGACGAGAGGTCTTTGGAGGGCGTGCACGAAGGCGCGATTCCGTCCGTGGGGTGTCCGATGACGATCACCGGCAACGGCAATGCGCGTGGCTTCTTTGGCAAATAGACGCGTGCCGTAGAGGTGCCAGCCGTCCCGTCCCCGCGCGTGGTGCGGAACTCGACCCGATAGAGACTCGTGCCCGTCGTCGCCGGTGTTTGGACGCCTTTGCTCGAGATGCGCGCCTGGACGTCCGTCAGCGACCAGTCCACGTCGTGCGCGCAGCGAATGACGTCTCCGCGCGAGGCAAGCGTCATTGGGGGCAGGTTCGGGGGCGTCTTGTAGACGTCGTTCAATGCGTCGTTGCACGCGATGAACGGGACGTCCGCACGCGGAGGACCCGCATCCACTGCGCTCGTGTCTGCCGAGCGTGAATCAGCCACGTTCGCGTCGGGCGTGAACTCCGCGTCCGGCTCGCCCCCGTCCGCCTCGATATGCGCAGGTGCCCCACCACATGCCAAGAGAGCCACAGAGACGAGGCCCGAGACAATCACCCCCCTGAGCATGGGGACTTGCTACCACAACAATTTGCCGATGCTAGGCAAATTGTCGTCTCCTTCGGCGAATAACCGGCAGAAAATGCACAAAATCAGAAAGATCGAAAGTGGTTATTGGGACCGATCCCTAAACCCGCTTCCCGATCTTCCTGATCGTTTTGTGAATCCTCTCAGCTCTCAGGCGTCAGTCGCGACGAACGTCGCCGGTGGTAACTTCCCGGCAGAAAATGCACAAAAGATCGAAAAGTGGTTGTTGGGACCGATCCCCTAAAACCACTTTCCGATCTTGTGATCTCTTTGTGCGCCTTCTCAGGCTCTGAACGGTCTCAGGCGTCAGTCGCGACGAACGAGATGTCGACGGTGATGTCCTTCTTCACGGTCACGCCGAGGTAGCTCGGCACGTTGATGCCGAAGTCGGTGATGTCGAGCGGAGTGGTGCCAGCGATGGTGATCGAGGCGCCCTTCTTCGCGGCCGCGTAGTGGAGGGTGACGGCCTTGTCGTGGCCGTGGATGTTCATCGTGCCTTGCACGTCGCCGGAGGTGGTGCCGCCGTCCGCCGGGAACTTGAGCGATGCGCGAGGCACCGACAGCGTCGCATTCGGAAACTTACCGACCTCGAGGTACTTGTTTCGCGTGTGGTCGTCACGAAGCGAGATGCCTGTCGTAATGTTGCCGAGCGCGACAATGACCTTCAATGTGGTGCCGTCGTCCGCAACGCTCACGTCCGTGGTGTTGCCTTCGATTCCCATTCCGGCGGGACCCGACGCGTGAAAGTGCGCCTTCGCGGCTTCGGTCGTCACACGTGCGAGCTTGGCATCTGCCAGCCCCGCGATAGCGAGAGTGGCGAGCCCAGCAAAGATGGCAATTTGGCGTGATTTCATGACGTAAAGTCTCCTGGTCGGACTTGGACGCGCTGTGACGCGCGCCGATTCACTTGTGGGTGGCGAATTGTTTTTTGCCGAAGAGATTATCCCGCTCTTCGTCGCTCAATGGGCGCCTGACGCGCTGTTCCTCCAAGATGGCCATTCCCCTCTCGACTGCGGGCCGCGCCCTCATCTGCTCGAGCCACCGTTTGACGTTGGAAACGTCACCGTCCCCAATGCCGGTGTAGGCGGTGTTGATCAGCTTGACCCACGGGTAGATGGCCATGTCTGCAATAGAGTACTCGCCAGCTACGAAATCGGTTTCGTGCAATCGTCGGTCGAGGACGCCCACGAGCCGCTTCGCCTCGTTCGTGTAGCGCTCGATCGCGTACGGAATCTTCTCTGGCGCGTACCGCGTGAAGTGACCCACCTGGCCGAACATCGGCCCCACGCCCGCCATTTGCCAGAAGAGCCACTCCATTACCTGCGTTCGCGCGCGGGTTTCCTTGGGGAAAAACCGTCCGAGTTTGTCGCCGAGGTACATGAGGATCGCGCCGGACTCGAACACGCTGATCGGCTCGCCGCCGGGCCCGTTCGGGTCCACGATCGCCGGCATACGGTTGTTGGGGCTGACTTTGAGGAACTCGGGCGTGAATTGCTCGCCCTTGCCGATGTCGACCGGGATGATCCGGTATGGGACGGCGGCCTCCTCCAAGAAGATCGAGACTTTGAACGCGTTGGGAGTGGGCCAGGCATAGA
>JAYVYD010000269.1:0-7747 GCA_043784605.1 Myxococcales bacterium
ACCGGTACGTGCCGACGATCCCCAAGAGCGCGCCGGTCCAGGAGAGCCGCAGCACGCCATGGTAGAGGTCTTGAAACGGTGCGCGCGGCACGCCGACGACCACCACCCCCGTCTGATCGGTCTTTTGTACGCGAGCCATCGAGCGCTGCAGTCTAGTCCTGGTCATCGGCACGGGTTTGAAACTATCGTGCCCTTCATGCCCAGCTTCGACATCGTCTCCAAGGTGGCCTGGCACGAGGTGGAGAACGCCCTCAACCAGGCTCAAAAAGAGCTCTCGCAGCGCTTCGACTTCAAAGACACGGACACGGAGGTCACGCGCACCGAAGAAGGCCTCTTGGTTCAGTCGTCGAGTGAGGACCGCGTGAAGGCCGCGTGGACGGTGCTTCAAGAGAAGCTCATCAAGCGCAAGGTGAGCCTCAGGGGTATCGAGGAAGGAAAGCCCCAGCCCACGAGCAAGGGCGGCGCGAAGATCCTCATCACGATCAAAGAGGGCATCGAGGTGGAGCCCGCCAAAGAGATCGTGCGTCGCATCAAGGACGCGAAGTTGAAGGTCCAAGCCTCGATCCAAGATCAGCAGGTGCGCGTGACAGGCAAGAACAAGGACGATCTGCAGCAGGCGATGGCGCTCGTTCGCGCCGCTGGGATGAACGTCGAGCTCCAATTCGTCAACTTCAGGGACTGATGAAAAGCAAATCAAAGGCTCCGCACGCTCGCGCAGAGCGAGAACCGACACCGAGCCGCGTGCCTGCGCGCAAGCTGTTCGGCACGGACGGTGTGCGCGGCGTTGCGAACGAGCCGCCGATGACGCCGGAGACGGTCACGCTACTCGGGCGCGCGATCGCGGTCGTCGCCGGCCGCGGTAAGCCGCACGCGCCGCGCATCTTGATCGGCAAGGACACGCGGCTCTCCGGTTACATGATCGAGAGCTCGCTCTCCGCCGGAATCTGCGCGATGGGCGGACGCGTGATCCTTTGCGGTCCCGTGCCGACGCCCGCCGTCGCGCACCTCACAGTCGGCATGCGCGCAGACGCGGGCATCGTGATCAGCGCGAGCCACAACGCCTACGCAGACAACGGCATCAAGGTGTTCGGCACGGACGGCTTCAAGCTCCCCGACGAGACTGAGGCCGAGATCGAGGCTCTGATGGAGGACGGGGGCTCCGCGATGACGACGCGCCCGACGGGCCCCGGCATCGGCCGCGCCGAGAAGCTGGAAGACTCTCGTGGCCGCTACGTGAGCTTCGCCAAGAGCACGTTCCCTCGCGATTTGTCGGCAGACGGCGTGCGCGTGGTGATCGACGCGGCCCACGGCGCTGCGTACAAGGTCGCGCCCATGGTGTTCAGCGAGCTCGGCGCGCACACGACCGCGATCGGCGTGAAGCCCAACGGCGTGAACATCAACAAGGACTGCGGCGCGCTCCACCCGGACTACGTGCGCGGCGAGGTCGTCAAGCGCGGCGCGCAAATAGGCATCGCGCTAGATGGCGACGCCGATCGGCTCATCTTGGTCGACGAGAAGGGGCAGGTCGTCGACGGCGATGTGATCATGGCGATGTGCGCAAAGGCGATGCTCGCAAGCGGCGCGCTCAAGAAAAAGACCGTCGTCGCCACTGTGATGAGCAACCTCGGCCTCGAGCGCGCGCTCAACGACGTTGGCGCCAAGCTCGTGCGCACGCAGGTTGGCGATCGCTACGTCGTCGAGACAATGCGCGCGAACGGGTACAACTTCGGCGGCGAGCAGTCCGGGCACCTGGTGTTCTTGGATCACGCGCAGACGGGCGACGGCATCGTCGCGGCGCTCCAAGTGCTCGCGCTGATGCTGCGCGCGAACAAGCCACTCTCCGAGCTCGCGGCCAACGCGATGACTCGCCTCCCTCAAGTGCTCGTGAACGTCACGTTGAAGGCGCGCAAGCCCCTCGAGCAGATGCCCAAGCTCAGCGCGCTCTCCGCGAAGGTGAACGCAGAGCTCGGTGACGAGGGTCGCCTCTTGGTGCGATGGAGCGGGACCGAGCCGAAGCTCCGCATCATGCTCGAAGGTCCGGACGAGCCGCGCTTGCGAGATCTCGCACACGCGCTCGCCGAGGCCTCGAAACTAGACATCGCCTGACGAATCTCTGACGCGCTAGCGGCGGTCGACGAGCACTGCGGCGGCTACGTCCACCGGCGTCTCCCCGAAAGCGCGCCACGAAGCCGCACGTGATTTCGCGTGACCACCACCACGATCGACGAGCACGGCTGCGGCGAGCCCTGCGGCGATGAAGCGGCTCGGGCGGGCGGATGCGTCGCGTGCGATCACGGCGCGCTCATCGGGGGAGAGCGGCGAGAGCAGGGGCCTCGCAACCATCGCGCGCGACGGATCGCGTGCGCGCCCGTGCATCGCGACAGACCATGCGCCCACGGTGGTCGCATCGTAGAGAGCGATGAGCGATGCGAGCTCCGCAAGGTCACCTTCGGCGCCAGCGAGTGCGCGCACGAGCGAGCAAGCGAGCGCACGCTCCGGCGGCGGGGCCATGTCTCGCGGAGTGCGGATCGGCAGTCGCGCGGCGCATGGCGGCGGAGACACCAACATCGAGGCGGCTGTCGCTAAAACGTGATCGCGATGCGACCCGTCGAGCACGCTCATCGCCGCATCGATCTGCCCCTTGAGAGAGTCACGGGCGTCGTCTAGATCGGGCTCGATCGCATCGAACTTCACGCGGGCGTCCACGAACGTGGCGAGCTCTTTCTCGAGCGTCGCTTGATCGCGGACCGCGTAGGGCGACGTCAACATGCGCAGCAGCCTGCCGTCCATCGCGAAGGCCGCGGTCTGCGCGAGCGGCATGTGCGCGAACCGGCTCGCCAGCGCCGCGAGATCAACACGCATGGAGTCTCGCTCCGCGTCGCTGAACACGCCGTGTTTCAGGTCCTTTTCGAGCTCATCGAGCGCGAACGCGATCCACTTGTCGAGCTCGTCCGGATTCGAGACGGAGAGCGGCCAGGCGTCCGTGATCGCGGCAATGAGCGTGAGAGCGGCGCGCGGAGAGTCGCGCTCCATCGCTACCCGCTCTTTCTCCTCTTTGATCAAGCGCCCTAGAATTTCTTGATCGAGCGCGAGCGCGCGTAGAGACGCCTCGAATCGAAGGCCTCCGCCCTCGATGGAGAGGTCGTCCCGCCGTACGGACTCGAACAGCTCGTTCGCCTCATCGAGCGTCGCGTCGCGATCGCCGAACTCGAGCGGGCTCTGGTAGTCGCGGCCGTCCCAACCGCCGGAGTTCGTCTCCTTAGGCGCGAAACGCGCGTAGATGCGCGAGTCCTTCTCTACGAGCGCGCGCAAGATGCCAGGCTCGGCCTCGTGGAACGAGCGCATGTAGCCCGCGTAGCGAATCTCCTCGTCCGTGAACGAGCGCGCGCTCGTTGCTTGGTTGCGATTGCCGCAGGCCACGCCCAAGACGAGCGCACCTATGCAGAACAATCCCCGACGCACGACCATGAGACCGACGAACCTCGCACAGTGTTGGGTCCCGTCTGGAGTCTACGATGCGGCCGCGACTTTGCTCCCTAGAGCACGCCAATCGGGCAAGCGACGCCGGTGCCGCCGATACCGCAGTAGCCGTCCGGGTTCTTGGCGAGATACTGCTGGTGATACTCTTCAGCGAAGTAGAACTCTGGCGCGGGGAGCACCTCAGTCGTGATCGGCCCAAATCCAGCCGCCTTCAGCTTGTCTTGGTAGAGCGCCTTGGACGTGTTGGCTTGTTCGAGCTGCGCGTCACCGTGAGCGTAGATGCCCGATCGATACTGCGTGCCTTCGTCGCCGCCTTGCCGCATGCCCTGCGTGGGGTCGTGGTTCTCCCAGAAGAGCTTCAGGAGATCACTGTAGGATACAACTTTTGGATCGAACACGACGCGGACGACTTCCGAGTGCCCGGTCATCCCGCTGCAGACTTCTTTATAGGTTGGGTTTCGGGTGATGCCTGCGGCGTAGCCAACGGCGGTGGAGACCACGCCCTTATGTCGGTAGAACTTGCGCTCTGCGCCCCAGAAGCAGCCGAGCCCGAACATCGCGCGCTCCATGCCGGGGAAGTCGCCGTCGAGCGGCGCATCGAGGACGAAGTGTCGAGCGGGGATGGGCATCTTCGCGTCGCGGCCAGGTAGTGCGCGCGCGCGGTCGACTAGGGTGCTCTTGCTACCGAACATAGTTGAGATGGTGGAGCGCCTTCGGGTCACTGGCAAGACCAGATCGGCGCGCTACGGGATTCGGACCGTCGCGTTCAGGTAGGCGTAGTGCGAGAAGTCCGCGGTGCCTTGTGCTTGGGCCGGGCGCTGGAGGATCGCCTTGGCACCGTCTCCCAAGAGCAAGAGCGAATAGCCGGCGCGCAGATCGACTTGGGAGATCGGGCGCCACTTGAAGAAGACGTCGATCTCGTGACCGAGGTCGCTCCTTTTGTTGTCGCTAGGCGCGCGACCGACCGAGAAGAGATAGCCGTTCAGCCAGTCGCCCTTCTTCTCGAGCATCTGTGCGTAGCGATATTCGGCGCCCACGCGCGTCTCCTGTGAAGGCGAGAGCACGAGCGAGCCGTGCACCTCGATCAGGTTGGAGAGCGCGAAGACGTTCATCGCGCCGTAGTGCTGATGCACGTCCGGTAACAGAGGATCGAATGCGCGGTAGTTGCCAGTGCCGTCATCGCCGCTTGCCATCGACGCGCCTGCGCCGAGCTTGGGAGAGAGCACGATCGCGTCCGACGTCCCGGCAACGTCCGCCGCGAATGCATAGGCGACCCTCGTGGAAGTCGCGGTCCCATCCGGGAGCGTCCGCACGAGCGAAGACGCGCGTCCGCCCTGTAGATAGCCCGCGAGGGAATACTCGAAGACCTTGCTGTCGCCCCATGCTCGAAGCGCACCTGTGTACGTCTCGCCAGACGCTCGCGCGAGCGCGAAGTCCGAGTCCACAACGTAGGGGTTGCTGCCCTGGAGTCGCGCCAGACCGAACGCTTCCAGCTTGAAGAGGGGCGCGATCGTCCAACCGAAGTAGGCGCCATAGAGCTGTGAGCCGCTCGAGTTCGGTCCGTTGACGTCGTCGAACGCCGCGCCGAGAGGGCGCGAGCTGTCGAGGATCGCGGCGATCAGCTCGACATCGAGGCGGCTCGTGGAGATGTGAAGCCGAGCCGCGTCGAGCGTACGCGCGGATGGAGACCAGTCTGCGTTGCCGAGCACGCGACCATCGCCCCAAGTCACCGCTTGTCGTCCGACACGAAAGTACGTGCGCCGCGGCGGATTCGGACGATCCGCGGGCGTCGGGTCGGTCGCGCTCACCGGGGCGGTGCGGACCTCGAAGAACGTTTCGTACGCGCCGAACGCAGCGAAGCCCGAGCCTCCGGAGATGAAGCCGAAAGGCGGCTGTTGCCCCCACGCGCGAGCATCTTGGAACGTGATCTGCGCGCGCAGCGCTCCGTGCTCCGCGCCGATGCCGAGGCGAGAGCGCTCGCTAAAGCCCCACGCGTCGTCCACCACCGGCAGCGTCTTGCCGCGCGACGAACCTCCGATATCCACTGGCGCATGGCGGTACTCGCCGCGCGTGCGCAGCTCGAGCAGCGGGCTCAGCTGAAAGTCGCCTACCGAGATCGTCGGTTTGGCATCCGGAGGGGATTGCGCGAGCGCGCCGCCCGCGAGCAGCGCACCGGCAAGGCCGATGGAAGTGGCGCAAAACCGGCCGCGCGAGTGCACGGCATGAACGCTAACACAAACCGTTGAGGGTCAACCCGGAGGTGTCTTTTCGGCGATGATTTTCTTGGCGCGCGTCAGCAGCTCCTGCCGCTCGTTGAGAGTGGGCTCGTCGACGACCACCTCGAGCAACGCGTTCAAGATCTCTCCGAGCACGCGCCCCGGCTTGAGCCCGAGCTCCTTCATGAGGTCGTGCCCGTTGATGGCGAGGTCTCGCGTGGCGAGCGCGGCGCCCTCCGCCTTCACCTTCTCGACGTGTGCCTTCAGCGCCGCGAGCGCCGCGAGATCGGCCTCGCAATCGCGACCCTTCGAGCGCACGTCCGCCTCGTTGATCGCGTAGAGGTCCTGGATATGCTCGACCCCCACGCGTCGCATCCAGTGGCGCACCGTCCCGTCCTTCCATTCGTCCGAGTAGTGGAACAGGTGGTGCCGAACCAGCGCGACGATCCGCGTGCGCTCGTCGTTCGAGAAGCGCAGTCGTGCGAGGATCGGCTCGGCCATCTCGGCGCCGATGCGCTCGTGATTGTAGAACGTCCAGTCTTGGGTCTTGTCGCTGAACGCCCTGGATTTGGGCTTCCCCACGTCATGGAGGAGCGCGGCAATGCGGAGCACGGGATCTCCAGGGCATGCATCCATGCACTCCATGCCGTGCTTCCACACGTCGTACGCGTGCCACTTGTTTTGCGCCATGCCTACGCCTTGCAGCAGCTCGGGGCAGGTGATCTCCAAGATGCCCGTCTTGCGCATGACGTCGAACGCTCGTGAAGGGCGCTTGGCCTTCATCGTCTTCATCCACTCGTCGCGCACGCGCTCTTGAGAGACCTTCTTGTACGTGCCGAGCGACGGCGCGATCGCGCGCTCCGTATCGGACTCGAGCTCCACCTCGAGAGTCGCTACGAACCTCGCCGCGCGGAGCACGCGCAGGCCATCCTCGTCGAACCGCGCCCGCGCGTCGCCTACAGCGCGCAGCAATCTCGAGGCCAAATCCTCGCGTCCCTTGAAGGGATCGATGACGTGTCCATCGTTGGGATCGAGCGCGATCGCATTGATGGTGAAGTCGCGCCGCGCGAGGTCGCGCGTGATGTCGTCCGTGAACTCGACGGAGTCGGGCCGGCGACCATCCGTGTACGCGCCCTCGCCACGCAGCGTCGTGACCTCGTGCGGCCGCTTGTCGATCATCATCGTGACGGTGCCGTGCTGGATGCCCGTGGGGATGACGTGCTTGTCGCGGAAGATGGTTTGCACCTCGTCGGGCTTCGCGTCCGTCGCCACGTCCCAATCGGAAACCGCGCGCCCGAGCAGGAGATCCCGCACGCAGCCGCCCACGATCCAGCCCCGCTTGCCGTTCTCTTGGAGGCGGCGGCAGAGCCACTTCACGCTGTCCGGCACCAATTCGAGGGGGATCGTGGTCACGGGTCTCATCTAAACACGACGCGCGCGAGTTGATCGTGCCAATGGGCACGATCAGCTCGGAAGGCTCTGTCCAAGCGATCCGAGGGGTCGGCTTGGATTTGGTCACTGACCCGAGATGACCCTATAGATCGCTTGTGGGCGAGGACCCGGCAACCGCCAAGGTGGACGCTCCCAGCGCGTTCGTGTGGATGGCAGCGGGCGCCGTCTGTTTCGGGTTGATGAATTTCTTCGCGCGCGTCTCCTCGGCGCACGCGCACTGGGCGATCACCGCTTGCGTGCGCGCTGCGGTCGGGGCCGTCGTCGCTGCGATCGCGGCCATCGCGCAGGGCCATCCGCCACTCGTCAAACCGACACCGTTGCTCTGGCAACGCACGGTGCTTGGCACGACCGCAATGGGACTGACGTTCTTTGCGCTCTCCGATCACCGCGCTCCCCTCGCCGACACCGTCACGCTCGCGAACACCACGCCCGTATTCCTGGCGATCCTCGCGCCGTTCTTCTTGCAGGAGAGGAACGGGCGTCGGCTCGCCTTCGCGCTTCCGATTGCCGTCGCGGGCGTCGTATTGGTGTTGCACCCGACATTCCTGTTTCCGGACGCAGCACACCCGCCGCAGCCAGGCTCCATCGTCCCAGAGTCG
>JAYVYD010000270.1:0-4952 GCA_043784605.1 Myxococcales bacterium
GCGATGACGAAGCCTTCGTTCTTCGGCTCGAGCGAGAATCCCGAGCCGACGTCGATCGCGTAGCTGCCGTCGAGTTGACGGTGCACGACCACAGCGGGCTGATCGGCGCTCGGGTCTGGCGGCGGCGCCTGCAAGAGGCCAGCGGCCCTGAGGCGCTCCTCCGCGGGCGGGATCCACTCCTCCTTCGCGAGCGCGGCTTGCTTGGGCAGCTCGCGTCGCAGGTTGCCGAGCTCATCGCCCACGCGCGGCGCGGCGAGTCGCAGGAAGACGCCGACCGTGACGAGCACGAGCGCGTAGACGAGCAGGATCGCGACGCTGCGACGCCGAACGCGCTTCTCGACGCGAGACACCGCGGGCGTGAGCACGTACGCGATCACCGTCGCGAGCACGAACGGCAGCATCACCTCGTGGGCGAGCGCGATGATCGTGATGACGAGCACGAACGAGACGCCGAAGAACCAGAGTCGCCTGTGCTTCACAGAGACCTCGCGAAGAATGGCGCGAGCTTGTCGTAGGTTTGGTGGAGATACTCGGGCATTGCGCGCACGTCCGCGACGACCGCCATGAAGTTCGTGTCGCCCGTCCACCGCGGCACGAGGTGACCGTGCAGGTGCTCTGCGATGCCCGCGCCCGCGGCCTTGCCGAGGTTGAAGCCGACGTTCACTCCGTCCGGGTGAAGCGCTTCATCGAGACGCGCGACGCTCGCTCGGAGCAGACGAAACAGCGCGTCCGCTTCCACGTCGGGCAGCTCCGCGAGCGAGCTCACGTGTCGCTTCGGTACGACCAAGAGGTGCCCCGCCGCGAACGGATATTTGTTGAGGCAAACGAACGCGTGCTCTTCGACGAGGAGTACGAGGTCCTCGCGGTGGCTGCTTCTCGCCGGAAACTCCACACCGGCTCTGCGAGCCGCGCGGACGGAGCCTAACTCGGCCGCGCCGACCGGCGCGACCAAGTCACAAAAGATGCAGGATGCACCTTTCTCTCCGAGGATATATTCCATACGCCAAGGCGCCCACATCTGAGACGGCATCGCGGCGGATGTTCGGTCAACAGCACACAAAAAGCGAGAGGCGCGCGAGCGATGTGCCCACGCGCCTCTTGCCAGAGTGGAACTGAGATCAGTCTTCCTTGTCGGAGTCCGTCTCTTCTTCCTTCTTCTCGACCGCGAGCTTGGCGCCGAGCTTCTGCTTGATCAGCTCGCCGATCGTGCCTCCGCCCTTGTCGTCCCCGCCGCCCGCCTTCTTCGGCGTCATCGACGCGCGTTTGACGTCCGCCTTGGTGGGCGACTGACGCTCGCCTTCGCCGATTCGCATCGACAGGGTGAGCTTGCGATCTTGCGTGTCGATGTTGGCGATCTCCGCCTTCACCAAGTCGCCGATCTTGAGCTCCTCTGCGCCCTCGGGGACGACTACGTCGCCCTGAGAGATGAGGCCTTCGACGCCGTCCTTCACCTTAACGAAGACGCCGTAGTCGACGATGCTGACGACCTTCGCGCCTTCGACGATCTTGCCCGGGGGCAGGTCGTTGAAGATGCTCGGCCAGGGATCATCGAAGAGCTGCTTGATGCCGAGGGACACCTTCTTCTCGTCGTGGTTGATCGACAAGATGATGGCCTCGACGTCGTCGCCCTTGTGGAACAGGTCGCTCGGGTTGTTGACCTTCGCGGTCCACGAGAGATCGCTCTTGTGCACCATGCCGTCCACGCCGTCTTCGATGCCGACGAACACGCCGTAATCGGTGAGCGAGCGGACCTTGCCGCCGATCTTGTCGCCCGGATGGTACTTCTCGGTGAAGATGGTCCAGGGATCCGGCTCGAGCTGCTTCAGGCCGAGCGAGATGCGCTTGGACTTGCTGTCCACTTCGAGCACCTGGCAATCGAGCGCTTGCCCGATTTCGAGGAGCTTGCTCGGGTGTTTGACCTTCTTGGTCCAGCTCATCTCGCTGACGTGGATGAGTCCCTCGACGCCCGGCTCGAGCTCGACGAACGCGCCGTAGTCGGTGATCGATTGGACCTTGCCGTGGACGCGCTTGCCCGGCGGATACGCCTCTTCGGCGTGGCTCCACGGGTCTTCCTGCGTCTGCTTGAGGCCGAGGCTCACGCGCTCGGTCTCCGCGTTGTACTTGAGCACCTTGACGGTGACCTCGTCGCCCACTTGGAACACTTCGCTCGGGTGGTTGACGCGTCCCCAGCTCATGTCCGTGATGTGCAACAGGCCGTCGATGCCGCCGAGGTCGACGAACGCGCCGTACTCGGTGATGTTCTTGATGACGCCCTTGACGACCTTGCCCTCTTCGAGAGTCTCGAGGGTCTTGGTCTTGATCTCGTCGCGCTCACGCTCCAAGAGGGCGCGCCGAGACAACACGATGTTTCCGCGCTTCTCGTGGAACTTGATGAACTTGAATTGGTACGTTTGACCAATGAGCTTGTCGAGGTTGCGGATGGGGCGCAGATCGACCTGGCTGCCGGGGAGGAACGCCTTCACGCCGCCGCGGATGGTGACGGACAAGCCGCCCTTCACGCGCTGCGTGATCGTGCCTTCGACGAGCTCGTCGTTCTTGTAGGCCTTGACCAGCTCTTGCCAGACCTTGGCCTTGTCGGCCTTCTCTTTGCTGAGAGTGACGAGGCCGTCGTCGTTCTCGCGGCTCTCGATGTAGACCTCGACCCTGTCGCCGGCCTTGATGTCGGTGTTGCCGTTGCCGTCTCGGAACTCGCTGAGGGCGATGACGCCTTCGCTCTTGCCGCCGATGTCGATGACGACGTCGTCTCTGTTAATCGCGACGACCGTGCCGGTGATGATTTCGCCTTCTTTGACGAAAGCTCCGCCTTGGACGCTCTGCTCGAACAGCGCGGCGAAGCTATTTTCGTCGACGGCCGAGGTTTCGATTTGCTCTGTTGTGGTCACTCTGTTGGATCCTGACTGGACCGCGGCACCGCCGGAAGTGGCGCGGCTGCGGGCTTATGGTTGAATGGGTGTTTGCCCGCAAAGGGGCTCGCTTACCTACGCCAGGGCCCGGTTCGTGTCAAAGGGCGCGGCACAGGTGGACGGCTTCGCCCAGCCGCAATTGTTGCTGGCGAAGCCAATCCGCTTGGTTGTTTTCGTCGCCGCCTTGCAAGTCGTCAGCGTGCGCGCACTTCGAACCCGAGCGCGAAGAGGATGGCCACGGTTCGCGCGTTTGCTTTCACATGGGGCTTGTCGAGATCGAGGACCTCGAGCGCGTTTGGGACCGCGCCGAGCCCGCTCAACGAGACGAGAACGCGCTCGTCTGGGTCCGCAATTTTTGCCTTGAGCGACTCGTTCGCGAAGAGCGCGAGGATTGCCTCGTCTACCGGCGCGTGATCAACCGCAACAACCGGCTCGCGCGACTGATCGAGCTCAACGCGCCCGAGATGATCGTGTTCAACGAGTCGCGCATGCTCCAGATCGTTCACATCGCTCGTGGCGAAGCGCCCTCCGTCGAGCAGGATGAGCGGTCGCATCATCACGGGCAGCTCGGTCATCAGCAAGGATCGACCGAGCTCGGTGCTCTGCAACATGCGGACTGCCGTGCCACGCTCCTCGGGGAGCTCGAAGCGCACCAGCGAAGAGATCGCATCGAGCGGCGCGTTCGCGGCCTCCGCTAGCACCTCGGGCGCGTGCAGCACGAAGAGAGGATGCACCACGGGCTCGGCGAGCACGATCCGACCGAAGCGCATCCACGCGGGATCGATCTCTTCGTCGTCGCCAACGTGCAGGTATGGGTAGCCGTCCTTCGTTGCCGACCTCTCGCCGAAGATCTCTCCATCGAACAGACCACCTCGCTCGCCGACGAACGTGCGGTAGTTGAGCGTCTCTGGCTTAGGACCACGCCCGGAGCGCGCAGGCGGATCGCGTCGATGTCACACGGCGAGAGGCTCAACCGTTCGACAGTTGCCGTTCGACCGAGGACGCGCTGGCATTCGACCGAGAGCGTACGCATGCGCAGAGGGTGCCTTCACGGCGGGCCGCTGTCGACATCGGCGAGCGCGATGAGCGCCCATGCGGGGAGCTTTGCGCGCGCCGTGACTCGTTGGCCTTGGCGCTCGACCTTCGCGTCGCTCAGCCACTCCCAGCGCTTGCCGCCCCGGCGGCTGAACGCACCCAGCAAGTCGACGACGACCTCAAGGGCGCGCGCCGCTTGATCGAGGCCCGCGTACTGCAATTCCACCGTGAGCTCGTCGTCTCTTGACTTATCATCTTTATGGACGCGCAACTCGAAGTTGGCCTCTTCGAGCTCGATGAAGAGCGGAGCGGTGGCACGCACGTTTCGCGCGGCGGCGAGGTGCTCGAGCGCGGAGCCTGGCACGCGCAACGAGACCGGAACGTCGAGCGGCACGTCGGGGACGACCGGGCGAGCACGAGAGTGCGCGAGTGCGGTCTGGACGCGCTGCTGGGCCATCCCCGAGGTGATGATCCACGTGCGATCGACGAGGACGTAGAGAGCGCCGCTCTCCGGCACGAAGTCGAACACGCTTGCGCCCGGCACGTGTGTCTTGCTCGCGCGCCACTGCGTCGCGCCGTCGAGCCCGGCGATCGAGCCTGGGTCCTCGCTTGCGGGCACGTTGCGCATCACGAGCACGGGGTCCGAGCCGTCCTCCACGATGACGTCGATCTCCTCGGCAAGCTCCAGTGCGCTCATCATGTTGGCGCCGGCGTGGAGCGCGCGTTCGGTCATCGCTCGGAAGAGCTGTCGCACGAGCGGCGCGTACACGCGATCGCCGAGGAGCAGAGACGTCCGAACCCGCAGCAGAGCGTCGCGTTTGGGGTTCGAGACCTCACTCATCCACGCGGAGCTCGTGTTCTGGCTCGTTTCAGCCACGGGCGCGACTGCGCTTGCTCCACACGCGAGCGCGAACACGGCGGGCCAAGTCCAAAGGCGATAGCCGCGCACTTGAGCCGCTCGACGTGCGAAGCGAGCCCAAAGGGCGAACGCAA
>JAYVYD010000271.1:0-8420 GCA_043784605.1 Myxococcales bacterium
CGCCGCGCTCGCTACCTCGGAATCCGAAAGAACGTTTTCGACCTCCGCCGTCACGCCGCTGTCGTCAACCTCGAAGCCATCCACCGCAGGGAGCTCACCTTGCCGCGTAATTGCATCACAATCGAACTGCTTGTGAGCGAGGCAGGGCGTGGTGATCGTGGATGAAGCTCCGGTTCCGCAACTGCGTGTCGGAGATACGCCACGTTGTGGCCTGCGGAGCGCACCGGCGATCCGCCGCCCCTCGAATCCGGCGACTTCTCGACCCCTCGCCCGTGTGAAGTCCCGTGCCCAAGCGGAACGATTTGTCTGACGAAGAGCGCACGACGTAACGGTCGCGCGACTACGGTCATTCTCACTTGCGGATGTGTCTGTGAACCCAACGCTTGCGCAGGGCCTCTGCGGTGCGAAGGCATGAAAAACTGCTGCGCTCCGACGGACGCTTGCGGCGTACGCGATGGCTTCATGGACTGTGAGTTCTAGGACGTCATCATCCGCAATTGCCGCAAACTCCGCGTCACAACCTCTTTATCGAGCAATGGAATCGCGTGGGCGATGTTGTCCAACACGACATTGTGCGAGTTGCGAATTCGTTTGGCGATGCGCGCACCGTTCTCTGGCGGGATGAGGATGTCCTCTTTGCCGCTGACGATCACCGCCGGGCACTCGATTTTATCGTGCAGTCTGCCCGTCCAATTGGTGGCTACTGCGGCGAATTGAGAAGCGAATGTACTGGCGCTCAGTGGATCTTTTGCGAGCGCGTCCGGCCACTTGGCAAAATGTACGGACGCGCGATCGAGCTCATTCTCGGGCAGCAGCAGGCGATCGTGCTGGCGGCTGCGCTTCTTCTGGAGCGGAAGCGTCAATAGCAATCCAATCGCCTTGGGGCTCGGCAAGCGCGAGTGTGGCAGCCCGGGCATCGTCGCAATGAGCACCAATCCGCCGACGCGCGAGGGGTGATGCATTGCGACTCTCTGAGCGATCATGCCGCCCATCGAGACCCCGACGAGGGTGGCGCGCTCGCAACCGATCGCATCCAGCACCGCGATGACGTCGTCTGCCATTTCGCGCATTCGATAGCGCCCTGAGGGCTTGTCGCTGCGGCCAGCGCCGCGATTGTCGATGACGACGACGCGCTTCGGACCGTCCGGCATGTCCGCCAAGATCGTCGGCTGCTCGAACCAGAAGCGCGAGCTGAGCCCCAATCCCTGCAAGAGCACGACCGTCTCCGAGCCGCTGCCGTGCCCCTCGGTGACGTCGTAATAGATTCGAACTCGTCCGCTGTTTGCGTGCGCCATCAGACCCTCCAAGCCGGCACTGCGGGTCGCTTGGACAAAACGTTCCTCAGTGATCGTGCCACTGGCACGATCACTTGCGCACGCGCTTCACGACGGTCATCACTTCGGCTTCCGTGAGGATGTGATCTACGCTCTTGGCTTCTTTGAGCAATTCAGCAACGAGCGTCTCGTCGGCCTCGATGTTGCGCTCGCGCAGGTAGTAGCTCACGTTGGACGCGCCGGACATGAAGCCAATCACGATCTCTTGCTTGCGACCGAACATTCCCGCTGGCACTCCGCTGTAGATGCGATCGGCGAGCCACGCGTCGCCCTTCTGCATCGCCTTGATGATCGCCGCGGCATGCACGCCTGTGGCCGTGCGGAATGCGTCTGCGCCGACTAGCGGATAATTCAATGCGACATTCCAGCCGACCGCTTTGGCCGTGGTCTCGCAGTACTCCATGAGCTTCGTGAGGTCTTGGTGCTCGAGTGAGCCGAGGAGCTTCATGTTCAACAAGATGAGCTCCATCTGCGCATTGCCGACCCGCTCGCCGATGCCGAGCGCGGTGCCATGCACGCGATCCGCGCCGAACTCGAGCGCCCACAATGCATTGACGAGCGCAAGCCCGCGGTCGTTGTGTCCGTGCCAGTCGATGCCGATGTCCTTGGCGCCAGTGCCGGAGATCACACTGCGCGTGAATTGAACGAGATTGCGCACGCCGTCGGGAGTGGCGTGACCGACAGTGTCCGAGAGACACAATCGGGTAGCGCCGTGGTCGATCGCCGTTCGGAACAGCGTAGTCAGCACCTCGGGGCGTGAGCGCGTGGTGTCTTCAGTGACATAGCAAGTCGGCAATCCGGCTTTGACCGCGACGTCAATCGCCTCGGCGCTGCGCTTGGCGATGAGGTCGACGTCCCAACCCTCGGCGTATTGCCTGATCGGGCTCGACCCGATGAATGCGTACACCTCGATGGGGATGCCTGCCCGCTGGCTGATCTCGATCATCGGAGTGATGTCGCCGACCACCGTGCGGCCCGCGCACGCGATCTTGATCTTGAGCTTCTGACTGACGACCTCTTGGCAGAGGCGCAGCACATCGTCGAACGCGCGCTTGCTGCTGCCGGGAAGCCCAACGTCGGCCTCGTGGATGCCGAGGTCGTTCATCAAGTGCAGGAGCTTCAGCTTTTGCTCGATGGGCGGGTCCTTCACGCTCGGGTTCTGCAGCCCGTCGCGGAGCGTCTCGTCGAAGAAGGTCGCGTTCGGGTGGAACAGTCGGCCGCGGCGCTGCACCTCGTTCCAATCGAAGACGAGATCGGTCGCCGCCTGCTGTTGCGTAGAAGACTCTGCCATCCGTGAACTATAGAGCGCTCGCGCGCGGCTTTCCACGCGTCAGAACGAAACGCCGCCCTGTGCCGGGGCGATCGGTGACGGGCTGTTCGGCCGCGCGGTGTCGGATGGGGGGAGATCCCACTGCCTGGTCGCCCCCGGGTGGTGCTCTGGACGCGTGAGCGCGCTCAAGACGATGCCGCCGACGAACGCGATCGCGCCGCCGATCAGCATGCCGTCGCCGGCCGAGACGAGCGTGTCGTGTGAGTCTTGGCTACGCCCCTGGAAACCCGCGAAGAGGAGCGGCATCCACGAGAGCGCCATCGAGAGCGCGCCCAACGAGATGCTGGCAACACCTACGCCGAACGCGGGCGAGACCTCCAGGGAGCCGAACGCGTGCCGCACGACCTTGTCCGGATCACCGAGTTTGACGTCCGCGAGTTCCCGCTGACCGTCTTGTTCCCGCTCGAACACGATCTCGTGATCGCCTTTGGGCAAGTCGGCGACGCATGGAGTCTCACCGCAGATCGTCTTCGTCATGATGGCGTTGATGGAGGTGTAGCGGCGACCCACGTAACCTGAGCCGCGCAGCTCGCCCGTTACCTCGAGCACCTTCGCCTTCTCTCCGTTCGCGTCGAAGGTGACGCGCGAGTTGGGAGGGAGCGGTGGCGTCGTCGGCGCGTCCTGTACTGCGAACTGCTCTTGCGTAGGGGCGGCGACCGGCGGCAGTTCGCGCACTCCACACGCGCTCGCGCCGAGACAGAGCAACACGACGACTGGCTTGGATGTGGTCCTCAAGGTACTGAGGACATTAGCAATCAGCCTGCCATCCTCGAAACCGGATAGAAACAAGGTGGACAGCCCGCGGGCCGCGGCGGCTCGTCCGGGGACGGACTCGAGCGCTGGGGCATTCGGAGTCGCGTTCGGGGTCAAGGCGGTGGTTCGGCTGGCTCCGAGGGCCCGTACATCTTTTCGGCAATCGAGAAAACGGTCGCCTCGAGCGATTGATGCGCCTCGCGGATCGCGTCGAGCTCTCCACCCGCGAGGAGCCATCTGAGACGCACGGCCTGCGATTTGGCACTCTCGAGGACCTCTGCGTCGACGAGATCGGCGTACCCCTCGAGCGCGGCTTGCGTCGTGTACAAGAGCGTCTCGGACTGGTTCTTGAGATCGGCGAGTTGGCGACGTAGGTCGTCCATCTCTTTGTACTTGTCGCCGTCCGTGACGAGCGCGTCGACCTGGTCTTGCGTGAGGCCGCTCGTCGGCGTGACCTTCATGTTCTGGACCTTGCCGGTGCCGAGGTCCTTCGCCTCGATCGACACGACGCCGTTCTGGTCGATGCGGAACGTGACCTGAATCTTCGGCACTCCGCGCGGCGCCGGCGGGATGCCCGTGAGCTCGAAGCGCGTGAGCGACCGGTTGTCGTTCGCCATCGCGCGCTCGCCTTGGAGGATGTGGATCGGCACGAAAGACTGGTTGTCCACGCTCGTCGTGAAGATCTCGCTCTTCTCGGTGGGGATCGTCGTGTTGCGTGTGATGAGCGCAGTGAAGACTCCGCCGCCCGTCTCGACTCCGAGCGAGAGCGGCGTGACGTCGAGCAGCAACACCTCGACCGTGTCGCCGGTGAGCGCGGCTCCCTGCAGCGCGGCACCTGCGGCGACGACCTCGTCCGGGTTCACGCCCTTGTGCGGCTCTTTGCCGAAGAACTCTTTGACCGAGCGCTGCACCGCGGGCATGCGCGTCATGCCGCCGACGAGCACCACGTTGTGGATGTCCGTGGGCGTCATCTTCGCGTCCGAGAGGGCCTGCTTGCACGGCGCGAGCGTGCGCTCCACGAGATCCATCGTGAGTAGCTCGAGCTCCGTGCGGGTCATTTGTTTGACGATGTGGAGCGGCTCTCCTTTGTTTGAAGTCGCGATGAAAGGCAGATTGATTTCAGTCTCGAGAGACGACGAGAGCTCGTGTTTTGCCTTCTCTGCCGCTTCCTTCAAACGCTGTAACGCCATCTTGTCTTTGCGGAGATCGACCTTGTGCTCGTTCTCGAAGTTTTCCGCGATGGCGTTGACGATGCGGAGATCGAAGTCCTCTCCGCCGAGGTGCGTGTCGCCGTTGGTGGACTTCACGCTGAAGACGCCGTTGTCGATCTCGAGGATCGAAATGTCGAACGTGCCTCCACCCAAGTCGTAGACGGCCACGCGCTCGGCCACCTTCTTGTCGAGACCGTAGGCGAGCGCGGCGGCCGTCGGCTCGTTGATGATTCGCTTGACGTCGAGGCCGGCGATTCGGCCCGCGTCCTTGGTGGCCTGTCGTTGCGCATCGTCGAAGTACGCGGGGACCGTGACCACCGCCTCGGTCACCGGCTCGCCGAGGTAGGCCTCCGCGATCTCCTTCATCTTGGCGAGCACGTACGAGCTCACCTCTGGCGGGGACATCTCGCGTCCCGCGATCGACACCCACGCGTCGCCGTTCGGGGCTTCGACGATTTTGTACGGAGACAGCTCGCGCTGACGGTGCACTTCGGGGTCGTCGTTCTTGCGGCCCATCAAGCGCTTCACTGCGAACACGGTGTTGGTCGCGTTGGTCACCGCTTGGCGCTTGGCGGGCTGTCCGACGAGGCGCTCGCCGCTGGACGAGAAGCCCACGACCGATGGTGTGGTCCGCGCGCCCTCCGCGTTCGGAATGATGCGCACTTCGATCTTGCCGTGCGCGCCCGTCGCTTCGACGATCGCCACGCAGGAGTTCGTGGTGCCCAGATCGATCCCGATGACTTTGCTCATCCCGTTTCCAACAATAGATGACCCCTGACCGAATCCCCTACAAATCTGGTCGTGCGCCCCTCGCTCTCGTAGAGCGGTCCCGACCAACAGCGCCCTCACCCACCCGCGACTCTCGCGGTCTGTGAGGGCCGATAAGGACTCGATCGGGCGTCACACGTCAGGCGTCGGGCCGCTCGACTTCGGCTTGGCCACGACGACCATGGCGGCGCGAATCAGGCGCTCGGTCGTGTGGTAGCCGGGCTGCACCTCGGCGACGATGGTTCCGGGCGGATGCTCGTCTGTCTCGACCTGCTGAATCGCTTCGTGAACGGACGGATCGAACGAGGCGCCCGTCGTGGGGACCTTCATGATCCCATTCTTGCCGAGCGTCATCTCGAACTGCTTCAGCACCATCGAGAGCCCGTCGGAGACTGCCTTCACGTCGGTCACGCGCTGCGAGCTCACGAGCGCGCGCTCGAGGTTGTCGAACACGGGCAAGAAGTCCTTCAAGAGCTCCTCGCGGCCGGCTTTGCGTGCGTCCTCGACCTCTCGGCGCGAACGCTTCCGATAGTTGTCGAAGTCCGCGGCTGCGCGAAGGGCCATGTCTTTGTACTTGGCCGCCTCCGCCTGCGCGACCGCGACGGGATCTTGCGGTTCGCCTTGTAATACTGCGGGGGCTTCCGCTTCGCTCGCGTCGGCGTTCTGGTTTGCGTCGTCGTCCGTCATGTCGTTCGAGACCACACTAACCATGATTGGCCCGTGATTCCTAGAAAGTAGCGGGAACGGGCCCCAAGACTTCACTCGCACGCTGGACGGTGAAAAACAGGCCTCGTGCATAGAGCCTGGCCTTGGCTGCTGGGTCGAGATCGCCGGGGCGGCCGAGAGTCGCACGCGACAGCAGCACGGCGGCGGTGACGCTGACGTTGAGGCTCTCGACCATGCCGCGCATCGGGACGCGGACCGTCTCGTCGCACGCGGACATGAGGTCTTGCGCGATGCCGTCGTGCTCGTTTCCCAGCACGATGCCGAGCCGGGGGATGGATGCGAGGTCATCAGGGATGAGCTCGCCCTCGGGGTGAGCGCCCACGAGTGTCATTTTTTGAGCGCGCAGCTCGGAGATGGCCGAGGCCGCGCTGTTGTAGAGGCGCAAGTCGATCCATTTGTGGGCGTTGCGGGTCACGCTTCCAGCGGCCAAGAAGCTCTCTTTTCGCTCGATGACGTGGATCGTGTGCACACCAAACGCCTCCGACGTCCGCAGAACCGCCGCTCCGTTGAAAGGGTCGTGGGGCGCGTCGAACACGACGCTCACCGAGGCGAGACGTTGCTCGACGACGTGGAGAATGCGCTCACGACGGCGCTCCAACACGAGCGGCTCGAGGACGCGAATCACGTGCTCGGGGTCGTACCCATCGACGTCGCGAAGCTGCCGGGCGATGAGCTCGTCCCGGTCGATGACCCCGACCGTTCGCCGACGCATGGGCTTGCCTTACCCCAAAGACGCCAGGGAGTGGGCGTCTGTCCGCAAATCACGCTAGTTTTGTGGAGCGGAGCTTAGGGTTCCGTCCAACCCTAAGACCGCATGCCCGAAGTCGACCGAAAAAGCACCGCCCTGCCGCCTGCGCCCAACCGGCTGCGGGCGCCGATTGGCCGTGGTTTGGCGAGGGTTTTGTGCGGACTCTTCGCGTTCATCGGTGTCCTTCCGCTCTTGCTCGCGATCGCGGTGCGGTCCCAGTGGGTGAGGCACTGGGCCGCCGCGCAGACCGAGGAGGTCTTGGCCCAGGAGCAGATCCATGCGCGCTTCGAGGTGGCGGTGAAGCTCTGGCCACCGGGGCTCGAGCTCAGCCATGTGGTGGTCGACGCGACCGACGGGGGTGACTCTTTTTTGGAGGCCACCGGCATCTCGGTCAAGCCGCGCATCTTCGCGCTGCTCGCGGGCTTGCCTCGCATCGACGAGGTGGAGGTCGCGTCTCCTCGAGCGCGCGTCGTGTTGGCGAACGGCAAGCTTCAGAACCTCAAATTGCCGGAGGCCGGACCCTCTCCGGGCCCGTTTCACGCGCCGTTCAACGTGGTGGCGCTCACGGACGCGCGAGTGGATTTGACGATCGACGGAGTGCACGCGATCGCCAGCGACATCGACGTCGACGTGAGCGCGGAGGACGACCCGACGCGTGGCTCGACGCTCGAGTTCGCCGTGCGCGGAGGCTCGGTCGAGGTGCATCGCCCGCGCGTCAAGGACGAGACCCTCGCGTTCGACGACGATCAGATCTGCAGCATCGACGCGCGCCTGCACCTGGACCCCGACGGCTTGCTCGTACGTCGTCTCTCTCTCACCGGCGCGGCCGACCTCGACACCGGCAGCGGCACGACCCCCGGCTGTGATCTGTTGTCGAACGACAAACGGGTCGTCGAAGTCGCCCTCAACCACGTGCGCGTCGACTTCCCGAAGACGAAGGGTGCGCCTCCGTCGGTCGAGGGCCACGCACATGTTCGTTTGCCGGTGGGCGTCGCCGAGCGCCTCGCGAACTTGCCGACGACCGACGGCTGGATCGGCGCGGACGCCGACGTGCGCTTCGTCGCCGGCATGAACTTGCCGGATCTCGACGGTCACATCGAGGCGCACGACATCGCACTCGACAAGTTCCACTTCGCGGAAGAGATCGACGGCGACGTCTCGGTCCATGACGACATCATCAAGGCCCCGAAGCTCTACGTCGGTTTGTCGGGTGGCAAGGTGAACCTCACGAACGTCGAGCTGAAGCCATTCGCGCCCGGGATTCAGCTGCGTGCCAGCGCAGACATTCACGACGTCGACTTCACGAAGCTGATGCACGACCTCGGCGTCGCCGAACACCCGCACGTCGCTTGGGAGATCAAGGAGGTCCACGTGCCGCTCTTCGCGGGGACGATCATCCCGCTCAAGCTGGACTGCGACTTCGATGCGATCACGCCGACGTTCGCGGTCTACGATCGCGCGGTCGACGACCCGCAGAAGCAGCGCATCGTCAGCTTTCACGATGGGCGTGTCGGCGCCCACCTCGCCGTGCGTCCCGAATCGGTGCAGTT
>JAYVYD010000272.1:0-5030 GCA_043784605.1 Myxococcales bacterium
CGCACGCAGTGGCGCGTAACGAGCTGGTCGTGTGCGGGGGCCGCGTGTTTCAGCGGGTATTTGCGCGCGTCGACCCCACCGTGAAGGTGACGATTCACGAACGCGACGGGGCGCTCGCCACACCCAAGGGCAAGCTCTGGACGGCGACGGGCAGCGCGCGCTCGATCTTGATGGCAGAGCGTACCGCGCTGAACTTGGTGCAGCGCATGTGCGGCATCGCGACGATGACACGCTCGTACGTGTTGGCGTTACCCAAGGGGAGCAAGACGCGCATCACGGACACTCGCAAGACGACGCCGGGCCTTCGCGTGCTCGAGCGCTACGCGGTGCGTATGGGAGGCGGGCACAATCACCGCGACAATCTCGGCAGTGCCGTCTTGATCAAAGACAACCACATCGTGGCCGCGGGCGGCGTGGCCGAGGCCATTTCACGGGCCCGCGCGCGCGCACCGCACACGAGCAAGATCGAGTGCGAGGTGGACTCGCTCGAGCAGCTCGACGTCGCGCTGCAAGCGGGCGCGGACATCGTCTTGCTGGACAACATGAGCACCGCTCTCGTCTCCGAGGCGATCACGCGCACGCGAGGCCGAGCGATCCTCGAGGCCTCCGGGGGAATCACGAAGGAGCGCATCAAAGAGCTCGGAGCGCTCGGTGTGGACGTGATCAGCGCGGGTGCGCTCACGCACTCGGTGATCGCGAGCGACATCGGGCTCGACTTCGAATGAGAGAGCGCGTCGCGCACGACCTGAAAGACGCCGCGCGCGTGATCGCGGCGAAGGGCTGCATGCTCGGCGCGCCGCTCGAGATCATGGACGAGACCTCTTCCACCAACGACGTCGCCAAGCGCGCGGCCAAGCTCGGCGCTCCGCATGGCGCGTTGTGGCTCGCGGAGTCGCAGCTCGCGGGGCGCGGCCGGCAAGGGCGCTCGTGGATCGGCGTGCCCGGCGAGAGCCTGATGTTCAGCGTGCTCGTACGCTTGACATGTCCATCGTCGAGATTGCCGCTCTTGGCGCTGGCCTCCGGTCTCGCCGTGAGAGACGCGATCGCGCGCGCTGCACCCGGCGCTGACGTCCGCGTGAAATGGCCCAATGACGTGCTCGTCGGCGGTCGCAAGGTCGCAGGCATCCTCGTGGAGACGGCGGACACGTCCTCCAAGAGTCCCGCGTTGGTCGTTGGCATTGGCGTCAACGTGTTCACGCGCAACTTCCCGGACGAGCTCGCCACTCGCGCCACCAGCGTCGCGCTCGTCGCCGCGGATCCGCCCACGCGCGTCGCCATCCTCGCGGACATCCTCGAAGGGCTCGATCGCGATCTAACGTTCGTGGCCGCGCGTGGCCTCGGCATGATTCACGCGCGCATGACCGCGGCAGACGCGCTGCGTGATCGCCCCGTGCGCACGGACGACGGCACCGAAGGTGTGGCGCGCGGCATCGATCTCGAGGGTCGACTGCGCGTCGAGCGCAAAGACGGCACGGTCGTCACGCTCGTCGCCGGCGAAGTTCATCTACTCCAGAGCGGGTCCGAGCTCCCGGTCTGATGCGGCGCACGATCGCGCTCGGTCTCTCCATCTCGTGGGCGCTTGGCGCGGCGGCGCCGTTCGGTCTCTCGATGTTGCTGGTGGTGTCCGGCGAGACCTTTCGTGGTCACCTCTTCGGGCTAGTGGCCTGTCTGTTGTTGGCATTGCCGCTGATCGCACTACGCGTGCTGGTCGCGCCCACGCGTGCGCGATGGGAGACGTTGGCCGTCGCGTCGGCAGTCTTTCTGGTCGGTTGGATCTCGCTCTATCGGCTCGCGCCCAGCGGCTCGCCGCTCCCGGAGTCTCGCCTCCGTTCCGATTTCCTGGGCACGCCTCGCTACTCCCGCCTTGCGCTCTCTTCGCTTCTGCCCGAGATCGACCAAGTCTCTCTCGGTACGCGCATTGTCTACTTCGTGGATCCGATTATCGATTACGAACAGGCCAATAGGATCCGCCAAGTGTCGATGCGCGCGTACGTGCCGATGGAGGCAGACCCTGAGTTCGCCGCGCTCGGGTCGGTGATGGGCTTTGCGTATTGGGACGAGGACCCACACCACATCTATGCATACGCGCCGCCTCACGCGGCCGGCGAGCGATTGGCGACTATCGTTTTTCTACACGGCAGCGCGGGGGCTTTCAAAGCGTACTTCTATTTGTGGAAGCGCTTCGCGGACGACAACCACATAGCGGTCGTGTGCCCGAGTTTCGGCTTTGGCAACTGGTACGAGCCCGGCGGTACGGACGCGATCCTGCGCGCACGCCAATACGCGGTCGATAGGCTAGACGCCGACGAGCGCCGCATCGTGCTCGCGGGCCTCTCGAACGGAGGCACCGGAGTGACACGCGCGATCGACGAGCACCGGAGCCGCTATGCCGGCTTCGTGTTCATCTCGGCCGTCATCGAGCCCGCGGTGACTAGGCGCGCGTCGTTCGTCACCGGAATCGCGCAGGAGCCCGTGCTCGTGATTCACGGAGACCAAGACGACCGCATCCCGATCGACATCGTGCTCGATCAGGCAGACGTGATGAAGCGCGATGGCGCCAAAGTCGAGACGCTGAGCGTCCCCGGACAGGACCACTTCTTGTTCTTCGATCGCCCTGAAATCGTGCTCGATCGCGTCGCCGGTTGGCTGAAGACTATTTGACGACGGTCTCGCAGCCGACCGAGATGTTGACCTTCGCGTTGAGGTTCGCCTTGAGGTCGTCGCACGCCTTGCCGATCAGCTGAATCTTGCCGTCGGCCGTGTAGTCCCAGCAACCGTCAGTCGTGCACGCGTTCGACATGTCCTTGCGCTTGTAGAGCTGGACCTTGGGGCCCATGCCCGCTTGGTAATCGACGTTGACGCGCGAGGCGTCCACCGTGCCGCCGTCCGGCTGGGGCACGTCGAAGATGCAGCCGAGCACCTTGCCGCGGACCGCCGAGATGGCGTCGGCGACGGCCTGCGTCGAGTAGTTGTTCTGCGTCATGTCGAAGTGACAGCTCTTCACCGGATCGGGATCGAGGACGTCCCCCATCTTCGTCGGATGAAACACCGCGCTCGAGTTGCAGCCCATGGGGACGTTCGCGGGCGAGCCGAGGGCCGCGATGTCCGATAGCGCTGCGCGCATGTGATAAGGCGGATAGCTCGCGCCCGTCGCGTCATAGGTGTCCGACCCCGGGACGCCTACGACGAACGTGTCCACCGGCGTGTTCATGTCGAGGTTCGCGGCCTGCACGAGCCCCATGATCGCGTTCGGGTTCTCCCAGTCGTTGCAGCCGTTGGCGTCCGAGAAGGCGTTGGCCGTCCTGCTCGAGAGCGACGTGCAGCTGATGCCGCCGTCCGTCACGACGAAGAGGATGCGCTTACCCTTGCCGTTCCAGCCCTTCAACGCGCCGATCCCGAGGTTGATCGCGTCGTAGAGCGGGTTGCCGTCGCCCGCCGTCATGTCGGGCCCGTTGGTGTTGAGGTACTGCTTGATCGAGTGACGCACGCCCGTCGAGTCGATCGACTTGAGCTGTAGTGCGTTGATGAGGTCTACGTTCGGGAACGGGCTCACTCCACAGCCAACAGGCAAGTTCATGACGCACGCGGGACCTTTGACGGGCATCGCGGACGGCGCGGCCAGTAGGCCGAGCGTCATGTTGTCGAACGAGTTTTGGTCGAGCGCAGAGACGATCGCCTGCGCGGCAAACGCGTACTTGTTGCTGGTCGCCATCGAGCCCGAGCGTTGGAGCAAGACGAGCATCGCGGCGGGAGCCTGCTTCGCTTCATAAGTGCCACTCGCGCACGCCTGGCCCTCGCTTTGGCTGCTGTCGCCATTGAAGTTTTGGCCGTCGGGCTTGTTGCCGTTGCCGTCGTCGCTGGCGTCCAACCCCTCATTGAAGGGCTCTTTCGTAGACGTGGCGCACGCCATTGCGACACCAACGACTCCCGTAGCAAGAGCAAGCAAGATCCTCCGCATGCGATACCTCCGATTCTGTAGACTACATGGCTTCGTGCCCAAGCGCCGCTTTTGGCTGCCTCCCGCGCGTCGTGAAACACAACGTGAAACGCTGCCCCACATGCGACACGGTCTACGTGGACGCGACGACATTTTGTGAGACCGACGGCGACGTGCTCGTCGAGGCCTCAGAGGCGACGTCCGAGCCAGAGCCGAGTCGCCGCACGGCCGCGCTCATGGCGACCATGCCGGTCGCGCCGCCGCCGGCGGACGTGCCGATGGTCGCGAGCGGTGCGCGCATGGCGACAGCTCTCGGACGCTCACCCAGCGGCGCTGCGCTCCGTGGCGCGATCGAAGACGCGCTCGCGATCGCGAAATGCTTCGAACGTGATGGCCTCGTGTGGCAACCGCAGGCGGAAGATTTCGTGCGAGACGAAGACGGCAAGCTCGCGCTGACGCAAGCGCGTGGCGTGTGCAAGCGAACCACGGCGTTCGATGCGCGCTGGGTGCTTCGCGCGGTCGGCGAGGCGCTCGCGCCCATCCCGCTCGTCACGGCGGACACGTCGATCGTGCGCGCGCTGATCGTGCCCAGAGCGCGTCCGATCACGCTCACGGACGCCAAGGCGGAGATCGCGGCTGCAATCAGCGTCTCGCCGCAGTCCGCTGCGCTCGACATAGGCTTCGCGCGCGAACGTCAAGAAGACAGCGCACGCGTCGGCGCGGCAGGCGGCGTTCGCTTCGGAGTCCTCTGCGACGGAGTCTCGTTGTCGGCCGATGGCGGCTTGGCGTCTCGCGTCGGGTCGGAGGCGGCCTTCGCGTTCTTGGAGACTCGCCTCGCCCAGACCCACACGGACGACGGGGACAGCGTTCGCGAGGCGATCAAGGCCGCGCATCAAGCGGTCTGCGCGCGCGTCGCGTTGCTCACAGGACCCGACGCAGCAGACGACGACATGGATCCACCGGGCTCGACGATCGTGATCACGATCGTGCGCGCCGGAATCGCCACGATTGGGTGGCTTGGAGATAGCCGCGCGTACATGGTCGGCGACAAGACTGCGCTGCTCACCAAAGATCACTCGTGGAAGAACGAGGT
>JAYVYD010000273.1:0-3542 GCA_043784605.1 Myxococcales bacterium
CCGACGGGAGCAACGACGTGCGCACGTGCGAGAGCCTCGAGTGCAAGCGGGTCGACTGCGGCAACGGCAACACGACGTCCGTCAGCGGCACCGTCTACGACCCTAGCGGCACGACCCCGCTCTACAACGTCGCCGTGTACATCCCCAACGCGCCGCTCGCTCCGATCGCCGACGGCATCGACCTCACCAAGTGCGTGGCGTGCTCTGCGCCGCTCTCGGGCAATCCCCTCACGGTGGCGCTCACGGACTCCCACGGACACTTCAAGCTAGACAATGTGCCCGTCGGTAGCACGATTCCGATCGTCCTCCAGACGGGCAAATTCAGGCGCGAAGGTCTCACCATTCCGAACGTGGTGCAGTGTCAGGACAACCCATTTGCCGATCCGCTCCACCAGATCCTTCGCTTGCCCAAGAATCAGAAAGAGGGACACCTCCCGCTCGTGGCGATCACGACCGGCGGCTGTGAGGGGCTCGAGTGCGTCATCCGCGCATACGGCTTCGACGACGCCGAGTTCACGAGTGGCACGGGCACGGGGCGCTTTCACCTCTACAGCGGCCTCGGCGGCGGCGGCGCCGTTGGCACCACGGACGCGTACACGTTCTGGGGCAGCAACGACATCTACAAGTACGACATGATCGTGAACTCGTGTGAGTGCTCCCCGCATCCGCGCGACTCTTCCGGACCGGCGTACACGAACATGCAGAAGTACCTCGATCACGGCGGTCGGTTGTTCACGAGCGACTTCCAATACAACTGGTTCACTGACCCGCAGGCGCCTACGCCGTTCAAGACGACCGCCAATTGGATCACCAACCAAGGCGCCGCGAAGTACGGTGCGCCGTGGTTCGTCGACACCAGCTTCCCGAAGGGCAAGGCGCTCGACGACTGGCTGCAGTACGTGTTCAAGGCCAACGACCCGCCGCCGCCAGGTCAGATCACGCTCGTCGCGCTGCTCTATAACGTCGCCGAGGTGAAGGCACCCGCCACGCGATGGATTTACGCGACGGCAGACGGCACGAGTCACCTCAACGACAAGAACTACACGAGCTATACGACCAAATATTTGTCGTTCAACACCCCAGTCTCGAGCGACGCGGACGCGGGCGCCGAGCAGTGCGGTCGCGCGGTGTTCGCCGACCTGCATCTCAGTCACAACGTGCACTCTTCGCAGTGGCCGACGGGCTGTGACGCACTCGCGAAGGACCAGCAGGTGACCGCGTTCGAGTTTTTGTTCTTCGATATCGCCTCGTGCGTGCAGAACGATCAGGCCGTACCTCAACCGCCGCAGCCGAATTGATCGGGTCGTGTTTCATTGTTGCAACGAATGCCCGATTGAGCGGCGCTGGCGCGCACCTGTGGTAGATCGCGCCCGCCATGCCTTCAGAGACCATTCGTAACGTCGCCATTGTTGCTCACGTCGACCACGGCAAGACGACACTTGTCGATCACATGCTCCGCCAGAGCGGGACCTTCCGCGAAAACGAGGCGATGGTCGATCGAGTGATGGACTCGAACGACCTCGAGCGCGAACGCGGGATCACCATCCTCGCGAAGAACACGAGCGTTCGTTACAAGGGCACCAAGATCAACATCGTCGACACCCCCGGCCACGCGGACTTCGGTGGCGAGGTCGAGCGCACGCTATTGATGGCAGACGGCGCCATCCTTCTGGTCGATGCCGCGGAAGGTCCGCTACCGCAGACCCGCTTCGTGCTCCGCAAGGCGCTCGAGCTCGCGTTCCCGGTCATCGTCGTCATCAACAAGATCGATCGCCAAGACGCCCGCCCGAAGGACGTGCTCAACGAGGTCTTCGACCTCTTCTGCGATCTCGACGCGACCGAAGAGCAGGCGTTGTTTCCGGTGGTCTACGCGGTGGGCAAGCTCGGGCAGGCCAAGCGCGAGATGGACGACGTGATGACCAACCTGGACCCGCTCTTCGACCTGATCTTGGAGAAGATCCCGCAGCCGCTGGGCGATGCCAACGACCCGCTGCAGATCCTCATCAACAACCTCGACCACGACGAGTACACGGGCCGCCTCGCGATCGGACGCGTGGTCTCCGGAACGGTGAAGGCCAATCAGCAGATCATGGTGCTCAAAGAGAAGCATCAGGCCAAGGGCACCATCAAGGTGCTGTCGACCTTCGAAGGCCTCAAGCGCACGCCTACGCAGGAGGCGAAGGCCGGCGAAATCGTCGCGATCGCGGGCATCGAAGAGGTCTACGTCGGTGACACCATCACGACGAACGATCCGGGCTTCGAGACGCGCGCGCTGCCGCGTATCCACGTCGAGCAGCCCACGTTGAAGATGCGCATCGGCGTCAACACGTCGCCGTTCGCCGGCAAGTGCAAGCTCAGCAAGTTCCTCACGAGCCGCCAGCTGCGCGAGCGCCTCGAGCGCGAGACCCGCAGAAACCTCGCCGTTCGCTTCGAAGAGACGGACAGCCCGGACACGTTCGTGATGCTCGGGCGCGGCGAGCTCCAGCTCGCGATCCTCGTCGAGACGATGCGACGCGAGGGCTACGAAATGCAGCTCGGCAACCCCGAGGTCATCACCAAGACCGAAGACGGCGTGACCTTCGAGCCGATGGAGCTCGTGGTGGTCGACGTGCCGGACAACTTCATCGGCGTCGTCACCACGCGCCTTGGTGAGCGCCGCGGTCGGATGGTGAAGATGAGCAACCCGGGCTACGGCCGCGCACGTCTCGAGTACCGCGTCCCGAGCCGTGGGCTCATCGGCTTCCGCGGTGAGTTCCTCACCTCCACGCGCGGCACTGGCTTGCTCAACACGATGTTCGACGGCTGGGAAGAGTGGGGCGGAACGATGGCCAAGCGGCAGTCGGGCGCGCTCGTCTCCGACCGAACCGGAGTCACGACTCCGTACGCGATGAACCACCTCCAAGCCCGCGGCGAGTTCTTCCTCGCGCCTGGCGCCGAGGTGTACGAGGGCATGATCGTCGGCCAACACAACCGCCCGAACGACGCCGACGTGAACGTCATCAGAGAGAAGAAGCTCACCAACGTGCGCAACCACGGCAAAGACGACAACGTCGCGCTTGCCGTTCCGCGCTTGCTGACGATCGAGACCGCGATGGAGTGGATCGACGCCGATGAGCTCGTCGAAGTGACGCCGGACGCCGTGCGCGTGCGAAAGCAGATCCTCGCGATAAACCTTCGCCCGCGCCGCTCCGAGGCGATCGAAGACGCACAAGCCGTGACCTGAACTCCGCCGTATACTGAGCCATGATGCGCGCTCGTGCGGTCATGGCGTTTGGCGCGCTGCTCCTCGTGGGCAACGCGCGCGCGGACACGCCCTCCTGCGAAGAGCTCGTGAGACAGGGGCGTGCGTACGAGGCGAGCTCAGATCAGGATCGCGCTCTCGCCCGCTACGGCGAGGCCATTCAGCTCGATGGCGCGTGCGGCGTCGGATACCTCGCGATGGGCGAGCTGCGTGCGCACATCGGCGACGGTCGCGAGGCGGAGCGAGTCTTGTCCGCGGGCCTCGAACGCGTGCCGCGGATGCGGGCGGCGCGACTCTCTCG
>JAYVYD010000274.1:0-31016 GCA_043784605.1 Myxococcales bacterium
GCGAATCATCTTCGACGTCGTTCCACATCACGTTCATCTAGAGCACGCGTACGTCACCGGGCACCGAGACGGCGCGTGGTTCACGGACTGGGGAAAAGAGTGCGTGTGCGGCTCGGAGACGTGTACCTGGCAGGCGCACGCGCAGGACTGCTGGTTCGCGCCGTATTTGCCGAGCCTCGAGTGGCATCGCGACGACGTTGCTGATCAGACCACCGCTGACATCTCTTGGTGGCTCGATCGCTTCGACGGCGACGGACTGCGCCTCGATGCCGTGCCGATGATGCCGCGCGCGGCTACCCGACGCATCGCGGCCGACGTTCGCGCGCGCTTCGATCAAGGCGGTCACAAGACGTACTTGCTCGGAGAGAACTTCACGGGCGCGGGCGGCTACGAGACGCTGCGCTACGAGCTCGGGCCGTTCGGTCTCGACGGCGAGTTTCACTTTCCGCTCATGTGGGCGCTGCGTTCTGCGATCGCGTGGGGTTCGTCGTCGCTCGCGGACGTCGACGTGGCGCAGCACGCAGGCGAGACCGATTGGCGGGGCTCGGGCGAGGTGATGGCAACTATGATCGGCAACCACGACGTCACGCGCTTTTCGTCCGAGTCTGCGGGCGACGCGACCGGCGACGGCTTCATCCCCGCGCCACAGTCCGCCGATGCACTCGTGTATCAAAAGCAGCGGCTCGCGCTCGGGATGATCTTCACGATGCCGGGCGCGCCGGTCGTCTACTACGGCGACGAGGTCGGGCTCGCGGGGCGGGCCGATCCGGACTCGCGCCGCGTCATGCCGCCCGAGAGCGCGCTCACCGCCGACATGCGCGCGACGCGCGACTTCGTGTCCAAGCTCGGCAGGCTCCGTGCGTGCTCGGACGCGCTGAGGCGCGGCACCTATCGGACGCTCGTTGCCGGTGAAGAGCAGCTCGCGTTCGCGAGAGAGAGCGAAGACGGCAAGGCGGCGATCGTCGTCGTGTTCCGCAACGGAGCCGCGGCCATGGACGCGCCGTTCCCGCAGATCGCTGCCGGATCGTGGGTCGACGCCCTAACGGGTGACGTATCAATCATTGATCCCGCGCGCGCCGTGCTTCGGGCAAAGGCGTGGTCGATGCGAGTGCTGCTGCCCGCTGGCGACAAGTGCCTGAAGTGAGTCAGCGCGCCCAAAGGATTGCGAGATCGAGCTCGATGGCGTCGAACGGACGCGCTCGCACCTTGGGCTCTCCGTGAAACGCATCGAGTCGTGACCAGACGCCGTTCGTGAGCGCGTAGATCTCGAGCGTCTTGGCAAGAGCGTCCACGAGCCACGCCCACGCGACGCCCTCGCGCGCGTAGATGCCCATCTTCTCCACGCGATCGATCCCTGCAGTCGACGGCGAGAGGACTTCGCAGATCCAATCCGGCGCCAGCGTGATGTACGGAGCGTGGGGGAGCTCTGGCATGCGAAGGCGTCGCCAACCGGCGATGTCGGGCACGAGCACATCATCTCGAAAGTGAAGCTCCGGCTCGTCCAGGATGACCCAACCGCCGGGCCCCCCGCGACCGCGCTTGAAGGGCGCACCCAGCTCCTCACCAATCGCCGAGCTCGCCGCGGCGTGCGGCGTGGCCGGTCGCGGGTTCGCGTAGAGCGTGCCGTGCAGAATCTCGCCCACCATGTTCGGTGGCAAGGCAACGATGTCCTCGTAGGCGGCGGGGCGCTTCGGCTTGGCGACCATCGAAGGCAATTCTAGCACGCAGGACGCATGACGGACCGCGGGCGCCGCGATACAATCTGACGCTATGGGTGTCATCGAGATCGCCAAGAGTGGGCGCGCGACGTGTCGCGGTTGCGGAGAAAAGATCCTGAAGGACCTGCACCGCTTCGGCGAAGAGGTCGTGAACAACTTCTCCGAAGAGGGCGGGACGGGCTATCGCTGGTGGCACCTTCAGTGCGCGGCGAAGAAGGTCGCCAACGATCTGCGCACCACGCTGAAGACGTTCACCGACGACGTGCCCGATCGCGCGGCGCTCGACGCGATCATCGCCGAGCACGCGCACCCGGATTATCCGTACGCGGAACGCGCGCAAAATGGACGCGCCAAGTGCCGCGTGTGCAACACGACGCTCGCGAAGAACGAGCTGCGGCTCGCGTTCGAACGCATCTACGAGACCGGCATGGGCGTCACCAAGAGCGCCGGGTACCTCCACCCGAAGTGCGCCATGAAGTACGAAGACGCCGTGACGCTGGGCAAAGAGCCGCTCATCAAGCTGTTGAAGGAGCACTCGCTGATCTCCGCGGGCGATCTAGGCGCGGTCATCAGCGAGCTCGGCGAACCCGACCCATTGCCCGAGTCATTGCCCGGAGAAACCGTCACTCAGGCCTGAGTTGACAGCGCCGACCGGCGCGGCCAGGATTCAGTGTTCATGCGCCGCAGTACCCTCATCGCTGGCTCTCTCGCCGCGCTCGCGCTCGCGTGCGGGTCGGACGCCGTAGACAACAAAGACTTCGGCCAGCCGCCGGACGCCGCGATCTTCGACCCAGGCAACGGGGGCCCCGGTGACAACTACGGATCTGGCACGCCGCCAACACCCTTCGTGTGCCCGGACGAGCTGAAGCGGTGCTCGCAAGACTTCACCTACCCGTTCAACGGCGAGTCGTCCGTGGAGCTGCGCGGCGACTACCGCGGGCCTGATTCATGGGTGAACGGCGATCCGATGACGCATCAAGGGTCGTCGTGGAAGGTCACGGTCAACGTGCCGCTGAACACGGCCGTTCAATACAAGTTCCTCCTGAACGGCACCACGTGGACGTTCGATCCGAAGCAGCCGACCACCGTCGATCAGAACAACAACACGAACAACCTTCTCTCATCGGTGACGTGCAATCCGGTGATCTGCGAGCTGCCCCCGCAGACGCCGCAAGGCGTGTACGACTGGCGCGACGCGGTCATCTACTTCGTGTTCGTCGATCGCTTCTTCGACGGTGACCCCACGAACAACGGCTCGGTCCCCAACGGCGTGCAGTTCCCCGCGCAGTACCAAGGCGGAGACTGGAAGGGCGTCACCGCCAAGATCAACGCTGGCTACTTCACCGATCTAGGCGCGAACGTCCTGTGGCTCACCGTGCCCGTGAAGAACGCGGACAACTTCGCCGGCAAGGGCACCGGCAACGATTCGCACTTGTATTCGAGCTACCACGGCTACTGGCCCTACGACACGAGCCAGCCCGAGACGCGCTTCGGTTCGCTGCAAGACCTGAAGGATCTCGTGACCGCCGCGCACGGCAAGAACCTCAAGGTGATCTTCGACTACGCGATGGTGCACATCCAGAAAGACAGCCCCACCTACCAAAACAACCAGAATTGGTTCTGGCCCAACTCGTTCAACAACGGCGATTGTATCTGCGGACAAAACTGTTCTTGGGACGCCCAGGGAGACCGCTGCTGGTTCACGGACTATCTCCCGCACTGGAACTATACGGTCCCCGCGGCTAGGGACTATTCGGTCAACGCGGCGGTGCAGTGGGTCAAGGACACCGGCGTGGACGGCTTCCGGCTTGACGCGATCAAACACGTGGACGTCTCGTGGCTGACCCAGCTTCGTACGCAGATTCAATCGCAGATCATCGCTAACGAGAAGCCGCAACAGCGCTTCTACATGGTCGGGGAGACCTACGACTTCTTCAACACGGCATTCATCAAGTCGTTCGTTGATCCGAAGACCAAGCTGGACGGGCAGTTCGACTTTCCGCTCCGCCGCGTTGTCGTAGAGAGCATGCTGCTCAAGTACCAGGGCATGGACAAGCTGGCGTCGTTCCTGAGCGCGAACGACTACGCGTACGGCGGCAACGCGATCATGAGCACGTTCATCGGCAACCACGACCTGCCGCGCGTGATTCACCTCGCGCAGGAGCCGCCGCTTTGGACGGGTCAGGGTGACGACGGCAAGAACCTCGCGTGGCAAAATCAGCCTGGTTTGCCGAGTGATCAGAAGTCGTTCGACAAACTCGCCAACGCGTTCGCGGTGCTCCTCATGAACCACGGCGCGCCGCTCATCTACTACGGAGACGAGTACGGCATGGCCGGCGCGGGCGACCCCGACAACCGCCGCATGATGCAATGGTCCGGATACTCGGCGGGACAGCAGTACGTGCACGATCGCATCAAGACGCTCAACGCCGTCCGCGCAGCGCACCCGGCGATCCGCCGCGGCGCACGCACCACGATCACGTCGAACGCGGACGTGTGGTTCTTCGAGACGAAGACCGTGGCTCCCTCGGACGACGTCTACGTCGCGATCAACCGCGGAGACTCCGACGCGAACGTGAGCGGACTCCCGAACGCGGCGTTGACGGAGCTCGTGACCAACCAAGGCACGACCGGCCCAGGCGCCACCATTCCCGCGCGACAGACGCGCGTGTGGACTAAAAAATAATCACAGGAAGGCCAGGAAGAGCGCGTGACGATCTTCCCGCTTCTCGCCTTCCTGTGAATTCTCTCAGGCGCGTTGCTCGAGCGCCTTACGTCGCTGGCGCGCCTGGACTTCGGGGCTCTCGGTGACGGCCATGGCGATGAGGCGTGTCGCTTCGAGCATGTGCTTCATGCCCATGCGAACGAGCTCCGGGTGCGACTCGCCGACGGCGGGGAAGCCCTTCTCGGTGCGTGGGACGTTGCCCCAGTTTTGAAATAGCGCGCCCCAGTCGCTCTCGAGCGCGGCCTTGATGTGCGGCTTGCCGTAGATCGGATACCAGAAGGCGTCGTGATAGGCGACGCTCGCCACGTACGCCCATGGCGCCATCCACGTCTTGAGCGACCACTCGATCGGTTTTTTCAGCGGGCCCCAATAGATGCGGTGCTGATTGCGCGACGCGAACGTCATGTTCTTGAACGGCCCGTCGAAGTGCCAGTTCTCCTTGGCGGCGTCGAGATCGCCGACGATCTCGATGTCGCGCACGTCTCCGCAGCCGAGCCCTTGCTCGTGCGCGAGGCGGATGAACTTGCAGTCCTTCATCGGGTCCATGCCCATCAGCTTGGCGGCAACAGCGTCGATGGCGACCTGATCGGCGCTCGCGAGGATCACGTTTTTGATGTACGGGACCATGCAGCGCGGCCCAGGGCCGTCACCCGCGAACGTGCCGTCCATCACGGCGAACACGCCGCGGTGGATCTTCTTCTGGATCATCAGGAGATCGACGAGCGTCTCGTGGATGACCGGGTGCGTCCAGTGGCGGTGCTCGTTCAACAAGCCGCCGAATGCGTTCTTCATCGCGCCCGTGGTGGTCGTGAAGATGTGCGTCTTCACGGTTGGCAGGTGGATGATGTTCTCGCCGATGAAGCGCTTCGGGATGCTGAAGCCCTTGGGATAGACGTCGTTGAGGCACAAGAATTTCTTGGTGAGATCACCGACGGCTTCACGCACGTCGATCCACTCTTCGTTTTCGTACAAGTGGACGTTGCGGAGCCCGTGCGCCTGCACGACGTCGATCTGCTTGTTTTCACGCTCTCCCAAGTGCGCGTCGATCACGACGGTGCGGTTGTGGCACGCGTGAATGAGCTCGGACTTGTAGCCGTCCTTCTTCATCGCACCGATCACGCCGTCGAGCTGCCAGGGCGTCGTGGAGGAGGCGGGGTAGAAGAAGTGCCAAGAGATGTTCACCTTGAGCGCGGTGTCCGCGTCCTTGGCGATGACCTCTTGGTACCCCGCAAGGTTCATCGCACGGTGGTAGTCAAGAAGGACCGTGGCGGGCGTGGTTCGGAGGATGGCGACTTTGGATTTGGTCATGCGAGGCGTTCTCTTTAGCGCGTGAAGCGGCTACCTACAACGCGGCGCGGCGAGCATTCGTATCGAGTGCAAACACGGCGTGGACGCGTCGCTATGGCTCCGCCAATCGCACTGCGATGACGGTAGACGATCGGCGCGTGAACGGAGCAGGTATGCTCGCGCCCCGATGAGCGAAGTGGATCCGAAGCGCTTCGAGGCTGCTTCTGCGAGGTTCGTCGAGTTCTTCGCGGAGCTCGGCAAGACGTTCGTCGAGCGCGAAGAGCTGCTCGCGCAGATCGCGCTCGCGCTGCTGGGACGAGAGCACGTGCTCATGACCGGGCCGCCCGGCACCGCCAAAAGCGGCCTCGCGTCGGCTGTGCTCCGTCGTGTGATCGACGAGTCGAGTCGCATGCCCAGTCTCTTCGCGAGGCAGTTCACGGAGAGCACGGTGCAGACGGATCTCGTCGGACCGATCAACTTCAAGACGCTCATGGACACGGGTCGGACCGAGCACTTCACGGACGAGGGCATGCTCGGCAGCGTGCACGCGTTCCTCGACGAGGTGTTCGACGGGCGCGACATGCTCCTGCGCTCGACGCTCAACGTGCTGCAAGAACGAGAGTTGAAACAAGGCGGACAGACGACGCGAGGCCGCATCGAGTGCGCGCTGATGACGACCAACCGCTACCTCGCCGAGGTGCTCGAGGGCTCGCGCGAGACGCTGCTCGCGTTCGTGGATCGCATCGCGTTCGTCTCGTTCGTGCCGAAGAGCTTCGCGTCCCCGCTCAGCCTCGCGGGCGTGCTCAAAAAGCAGCTCCGTGCGGGCAATGCGCTCTACGCGGATCTGACGATCCAAGATCTCGACGTGCTTCAGGCGGCGGTGGACGAAGTCGTCGTGCCCGATCACGTGTGCGACTCTCTGAGCAAGCTGCTCAGAGCTCTCGACGTGGAGTTCGCTGCGGCAGAGCGCAGCGACCCTCACTTTCTGCCGACGCGCTACCTCTCGACACGCACCGCCGTGAGGCTGGGCAAGATGCTGCGATCGGTGACCGTCTACGATCGCTTGTTTTACAACAAGGAGCGTGATCTAGAGGCGGGGCAAGGTGATCTGGCGGGTCTACGCCTCTCTTTGCTGCTCGGCGGGCCTCTGCCGCAGGCGCTCGAGCTGCTCATCAAGCGAGAGACGGACGCGCGCGAAAGACGGCAACTCGCGATCATCCGGACGGAACGCGAGATCTTCGATCGGTGTCTCGCGCAGCTCCCCGCGCCCACGCCCGCGTCGCTGCAGAAGTCGAAGAAGCAGGTGAAGGCAGCGCGCAGTGTGGCCGACGACGCGGAGAGGCTCCGGTCACTCGCGACGTCGATGGAGAGCCAGGCAACGCAGGCGCTGGTCGCGGCGACCCGGAAGCTCGCGACCCAAACGGACGCTCCGCCACTTTTGGGGACAGAGAGCAAGAGGCTACTCGAAAGCGCCGTGGGCGAGCTGTCCGCGAGGGCGCTGCGCGCGGGCATGATGGCGCCGGCTGCGATGGGAGAGACCGACGCGCTCGACGTCGCCGAGGAGCTGGGGACACTGGCGGATCAGGTCGAGAGCGCGGCCGGGGCGACGCGACCGATCGCGCGATGGCTTCGAGGACGCGCGATCGCGCTCGTCGACGACGCGGTTCGTTTGGGCACGACACCGCGGGGAGCGGCGCTCGACGCGGGCTCGCCTCGGGACAGCGCGCAGGCCATGAAGCTCGTAGCGCCGTTGCTCGAGCGCGCGGGGCGGCTGTTCTTGGCGCGAAAGCGACTCGTGTCGCAGGGCGCGGACGAGCCGGACGGCGCGAATGCATGGGAGCGCGCGTGTGAGCGGCTCGAGGCAGACGTGGCCGGGCTGATCGACGAGGGCTTCCGCGCGGACGTGGAGGCCGCGATGTCGCAGCAAGGCGACGAACTCGCGGCGGTGGTGCTCGCCCTCGCGGAGCCGCTCGACATGCTCGAGGCGTGCGCGCTGCGCGTTGCGGTGATCGCGAAGAGGCCGAGCACGCTCAAATCGCGGGTGACGGGTCCGCGCCTCAGGCCGCTCGTCGCGAACGCGTTCGAGCGCGTGGGCGCGCCGGATCGCGTGAAGCTCGTGGCGCAAGTGCAGCAGCTCCTCACCATCTTGTCGGCGGCGAGCTTGACGGGGATGTTGGCGCCGAAGGAAATCCTCTCGCTCACGGCGACGGCGCTGGTGCGAAGCGTGTCGATGGCGCCGCGACCTCCGGAGGCGCCGCTAGACCGTGCGACGTACCGCAAGATGCGCGCTCAGGATCAGCGCGTGCCTGGCGCGTTCACGCTGCTCGAGATCGCGATGAAGCTCATGCCTTCGCTCGGCAAGGACGGCGCGGCTCCCGAGGACTCGGCTCGCGCGCTGGCGGCGATCGCGGCCGATCTGTCTCCCGAGGTCGCGACGGCGGTCGCGAAGCTAGACGTGGATCGCCTGGAGCGCGCGGTGCACTTCATGGAGCGCTGGTGGGCGGCACTCGCCGCGGATGAGGGCTCGGCGGCAGAGCGCGTGCGAGCGTGGACGACGTCCAAGTTCTTTCACGTTGCGCACGACGAGCAGGCGTTGGTGCGAACGGCGCTCGAGTGCAAGCTCGTGAGCGAGGTGTTCCCCCAGATGGCCGACGAGATGGACAAACTGGTGGCTCGTCTCGAAGCGCTAGACACCGCGAGCACGACGGCGATCTCGAAGGCCGTGCGTGAGCGCGGAGACGTCGAGTGGGAGAAGACACTCGGCAAAGGTCGCTAGCTCGTTGACCGCGCTCGTTGATCTCGGGCTCCGCATCGAGCGGCTCACAATAGATCCGGACGCGATCGCCGCGCCGATGACGCGCCTGGTGCGACCGCTGATGGCGGCGCTCGGCTTCGCGCCGAAGGTGGACGTCACCTGCGTCCGTCAGCTCCTCAAGGAGCTCAAGATCGCCGCGGCCTCTGAAAAGACGCCCTTTGCTCTGGATCTGCACAAGTGTTTGGAGTCGGCGATGTGCGAGCTCGAGGCGAACGTCACGAGTGTGGAGCGCGCGACGATCGTGGGGCGACGCCCGCTCGTCGCGCACGCGGCGTGGCTGCGGAGGATCTACGAGGTGGTCGTTCGTGCGGAGCGCGCGGTCACGCAGCCGAGCGACGGACTCGCGCTCGAGACGGCGAGCGCGGTGGACGAGGTGCGCCTGCTCCCGCCGCTCGCGGTGCGAGGCCTCGACGCGAAGGAGGACGCCGGGCCTCTTCGCGCGGACGCGCACGCCGCGAATCTCGTTGCCGTGGAGCTCGGTGCGATCGATCACCTGCTCGCCGCGGCGAACGAGGAGGGCGAGCTGCTCGGCCGCAGACGACGACTGCTCGAGGCCGCGCGGCAAATGCTGCTCGAGACGAGCGCCGCCGTCTCGCTCGACGCTAGCGGGATGGACGCGCGACGCCGTTACCTCGCCAAGGAGATAGCGCGCGTCGATCGCTTGGAGGCCGCGGGCCTTCTGCCCGACGTCGCGCTCACGCATCAAGCGCGACAGGCTCTGTCGCGAGGAGAGCGCCAGCGCTTGCACGCCGCGGTCGTCGCGATGCAAGGCCCGGCGTTGGCGCGCGGGGACGTTCCGGCGGCGAGGCTCGCGCGACGGGCGATGAGCGCGTTGTGGAAGGATGGGGACACACGCGATCACGCGGCGAGACAGGCGTCGTCGCGTCGCAGCGCGGACGAGGTCTTCGGTGAGGGCTTCGGAAAGGTCGTCGCCGACGCATACGCGCGCGGGCGCAAGCGCTACGAAGGTAGACACGGAGACCAAGACGAAGTGGTGGCGGCCAAGACGTACCTGCTTGCGAGCGGCGAGCTTCAAACGTTGAGCGCGGCGATCGCTGTAGATGGGTGCTTCGAGACGGGCGGCGCGCTGACCCCCGCGCGCATCCTCGATCGACAGACGCATTCGCGAGCGGTGCGCTTCCCGACGAAGGATTTGGTGCTGCTGCCGGCGACCCAGCCCGACGAGATCGCAGACGCCGTGATCGAAGACCCGCGACGTGTGGTGCTCGATCTCGCCGCGGGTCGACTGCTCGCGCGTCGCTTCGTGCAAGACGAGGTGACCCTACTGCCGCGTGTCGTCATGCAGGGAGAGATCCGCGTCTACGTGCTTGACGGCTCCGGCTCGATGATCGGCCCACGCGCGCGCGTTCGTGACGCACTGCTGCTCGCCGAGCTCGCGACCCTCCGCAAGCGCGTGCAGGAGCACGGCAAGGGCTCGCGTGTCGTCCTGTTCTATCGCTACTTCGACACGGTGCCGCGGCCGATCACGCGCGTGACGACGGCGGCAGAGGTGGACCGCGCGATGAGCGACGTGCTCTCCACGATGCGCACGGGCGGAACGGACATCGAGGCCGCGCTCCTGTCGTCGATCCAAGTCATCCGCGCGGCGACCGAGGCCGACCCAGATCTCTCCCACGCGCACATCGTGTTGGTGACGGACGGCGAGTCGCCCGTGGACGGGGCGCGCGTGATCGCCGCGCGCGACGCCGCGCTCGGACGGATGCCGATCGGAACCAGCGTGATCGCGCTGGGCCAGCAGAATCCGGCGCTGGCGGCGATCGTCGCCAAGCAGCGCGCGAAGGGCGAGCGCGCGTTTTATCACTACGTTCCCGACGACATGCTCGCCGACATCGTGGGCGGAGAGCTCGACGACGGACCGGCGATCCACCTGCCTGGCGTCGGCCACGACGTCGTTGCGCCCGACCAGCTCGACGCCATCTTGGGTTCGATCGTCGACGAAATGGCCGCGCTCGCACGGCAGCGCGAGGTGGAGGCGATGGAGGCGCTCGACAATCGCTCGGAGGCCGAGGCGGAGCTCGGCATGGAGCGAACGTCGTCCATGACCGAGGGCGAGAAGGCGCGGGCGCGTGCGCTCCATCGCGATCGACTCTCGCTCGTCGATCAGTTCGACCGCTGGTTCCCGAAGCCCGCGCGCTCTGTCACGGACGGCGACGAGAGCCACGACGCAGAGGCCGTGAGCGTGGTGCTCGCGACGGTAGCCGAGGTGCTCGACACCGTCGGCGGGAGCGATCTCGCTCGGCGCGCGGACGCGATCGATCTGCTGGAGAGACTGCTCCCGGACTCGCGTTTGTCTCCCGCGCGATGGCGCGAGGTGACGACGACCCAGTGTACGAAGCGGGTCGCCGAGAGTCTCACCGCCGTACGTGTTGCGGCGAAGGCGAACTAGCCAGCGTTCAAAACCCGAGGTCGACGTCTTTGCGCTCGCGGGTCTCGCTTCCGCCTTTGGCAGAGCAGAGGGCGGCGAGTACGTCGGCCTCGCGGGTCTTTCCGTGCGAGCGCATCGAGCGCGCGGCGATGCACTCGGCGGGGTCTGATCTCTCGTTGCGACCGGCGAAAGGATCGAACGGAGTCGGCGGGAGCTGACGCGATGACGGCAAAGGCGCGACCGTGCCGCTCGACGCGGGTGTCGTGTCCAGCTGCGCGGCTGCCTGGACCGCCTGCTGGGTCTCGAGTGGCAGCTGACCCATGAGCTTGTCTGGGTTCTTGCCCAAGATGACCGCGGCGCACCTGCGATCGTACCAATCGATGTAGTCGGTGCGGTTGGTCTCGCGTAGCGCGCACGCGGCCTCGCAGTCGGGGATGTCCTTGCGGCACGCGTCCGAACGCTCGGGTTGTGTGGCAACCGTTGTGGCCGTCGTCGGCGCAGCAGCGGGCGCGACAGGCTCACACGCGACGATGACAAGTGCGAAGAGCGCGCGCTTCATGCTTGGCTCCCGAGGTACAGCTTGAGCGAGAGCGCGGCCGCGCGTCGATCGAACGGGACGCTCGCGAGCTCGTCGCGACGTCCGATAGCGTCGAAGAGGTCGGTCAAGAACACGTAGAACTGCTCGCACTCGGCGATCGCGCGCTGCAGTCGATCCGGATCGAGCAGGTCGGACTCGCCGAGCGCGGCCATCGCCTTCAAGAACGGATCGAAGCGCGGGTAGTCCGACGCGCGCAGCAGCGGGTAGCCCATCGCGCGGAAGTACGCGAGGAACTCACGCACGAACTGCAGCGGAGGAACGCCCGTCCAGCGCACCTCGCCGCCGTGCGCGTTGCGCGCCTTGTGGCTGAAGGCGCGGACGATCTGCGCGAACATCCACACGTCTCGTCGCAAGCGCTCGCTCAGCATGCGGCGTGCGGCTGCGTCGTCGAACACGCCTTGCTCGTCCAGCTTCACGCCGAGTGATTTGCCCAAGAACAAGACCGCGTTCTGCAGTGCCGGCCGCAGGTTCTTGACCGTGCGTGCGACAGACGCGCGGAGCACGTCGATCGTCGCTTGTGCATCGGGCGCCGGGAAATCGTGCTCGAACGCTCGGCGCATCTCGAGTCGCAGGTTCGCGGAGATGCCCTCGAGCGTCGCCTTCACCTCGAGCAAGCGATGTCCCTCCCCGAGCAGCGTGTTGTAGTGTTGCCGCATCTCCGCCGCGGGGATGGCGAAGAGCTCGCGCTCGAAGCCGTCCGCGAACTCCGGTCCCGCGCGGTGCGTCAGGTGTCCGGTGAGCGCGCGCGCGTCCGAGCGCAACACGCTCATCACCACATAGACGACGCCCGCGCTCCGGCGCGAGCCTTCATTCGGCTCGTACACTGCGGACTCGAGCAGCGAGAGGTAGCGCAGCATGCGGAACAGCGCGAGGAACGAGAGCGCCACCAACCGGCGTGCGTGCTCGCCCGGCACTGTGCGCATCAGCTCCAAGATGCGCGGGTGCGTGATGCGATCGAACTCGGGACGAAACTCGAGAGCGCTGAGCGGGTTGAAGTAGACCGAGCGCGCGACCTCGCGCTGTGCGAGCCCGAGCATCGCGTAGAACATGCGGAACGGCACCCGCGGCAGCTTCGCGAGGCCGCTCGTCACCTCGACGAGGCTCGCCATCCCCGCGCGCATGTGAAATAGCGACTCCGCCGGCGTGCCTTGCGTGTCGCTTTGGCTCGCCAAGCGGGCGCGGGCGCGATCGTCGGGGAGCACCGTCTCGAGGTAGCGCTGGAAGGTGAAGGCGCGATCACGATCGAACAGCAGCGTGCGGCTGAGCGCGACGACGCGCGCGAGCGCCTCTTTCGAGAGAGCGAGAGGTTCACGGAAATCTTGCGCGACGACGGGTGTGCGGCGCGGCGGACCGGGATGATTGCGCGGGTTGCCGAAGCACGCGAGTCCCTTCAGGATGATCTCGAGCTCGAAGAGCTGATCGTATTTGTGCTCGCCCGCGAGCTTCTGGAGCCACTGCTCTCGCGACGCGGCTTGCTCTCGCGCGAGGCCTCGCGTTCCGCGCAAGAGCTCGCCGTAAGCGTCACCGCGCTCGGGCGCGATCGACTTGGGAGGGAAGAGCGAGGTCGCCACGGAAGACGAAGGCTATGGCGAGTTCGACCGCGAGTCGAGACGAGAACCCTTGATGCGTCAACGACGCTTCTTGGTCTCGCCCAACAACGAATCCAGGCGGCCCACGCGCGAGCCGAGCATCTTGGCCATCACGGGAGCCATGTTCCGACCCGTGCGCTGGGCGAGCAGCGTGATATCGAGGGCGACCTGGCCTGTCACGACCTCCGCGATCGCGCTCGTACCGCTGATCACGGCGTGATCGCCGTCGCGCTTCTCGGTCGCGCCCACGAGCGTCTCCTCGTCGTCGCGCACCACGACCAAGCGGTGCTTCCAGAACGTCTCGAGGTCCGCCTCGGCGAGCCCGTAGCTGTGCACCTCACCGGGGACTTTGCCGAGCGCGCAGTGCGAGAACACCACCACGTACACGCCGCGTTTGTGCGCGCGTTTGAGCTCGGGCAAGAGCGCATCGATCTCGCGGGCCCAGCCACTCACGACGACGCGCGATACCGCCGAGCGCACCAGGCGCTCTGCCTCTTCGAGGACGCGCTCGTAGTCGCGAACCGTGAACGCCTCGGGAGCGGGGGGCGCGGAGCCTAGCGCCCGCACAGCTTCGTCCAACGCCTCTGCGCTCGCCGCGAAGCGCTTTTTCAGCACCGCGAGCACCTCTGCGGGCGGCGAAGGGACGAAACGCTCGGGCGTGCCGGCGATCGATCGAGCCGCACCCGCACGCTCGAGCCGTCGGAGCACGCCGTAGACTGCGGAGCGCGGGATCTGCGCGCGCACGCCGACCTCGTACCCGGTAGCAGGGCTCTCCTGGAGCAAAGCCGCGTACGCGCGCGACTCGTTCAAGCTGAAGCCGAGCTCACCGAGCGCCGAGACCAGATTGGCCGCCGTCATGGAAAGCTTCTTACGCGCGTTTTCACAGCGGCGCGCGAAATCCGCCGCCGGAGGCTTCTGCGAAGGGTCGTCGTTCGGACAATTGTCGTCACCTGCGGCGAACGACAACGACCGAGCGGATTGGCTTCGCCACCAACAAATGTGCTTTTTTTGCCCGTTACCCCCGACACCTAGGTACCCTTCGGACGTATAGAGGGGGCGGCTCGGGGCCCCCGAGCTCGCAATTCGGACATTAGAGGAGAACGAACGTCATGAAATTTGGAAAGACGCTTGCCGCCACCGCGGCCTCGGGAATCATTGTCGGCATGTTGGTTGGTTGTGGCGGCGGAACTCCCGCGCCCGCAGCTGGCACGCCGGATCCGGCGGCCTCGGCGAGCGCTGGCAAGGCGAGCTGCAACGGCAAGTCGAGCTGCAACGGCGGCGCGGCTGGCACCAAGGCTTCGTGCAACGGCGGCTCGACCGCTCCTGCGACCCCCCCCGCGAAGTGAAACGCGACTAAGCGGGCGCCGGGGTCGAGAGAGCCCGGCGTCCGTTTTCTTTTAAGGTCATCATCCGTCCAATGGGCTTTCGAGAGCGACACACGATCCCAGACCTCGGCATCGGGGTCGGCTTCCGTCCGAAGCACCAGGCGGACGTGCTCGAGAATGGCGGCGCCACGCAGGTCGACTGGTTCGAGGTCATCAGCGAGAACTTCATGGGCGCGGGCGGCCGACCCATCGCGAACCTCGAGAAGTTGCTCGCGACGCACCCGGTGATTTGTCATGGAGTGTCTCTCTCCATCGGCAGCACCACGGACTTGGACGCCGAGTATCTGTTGCGCCTGGGCCAAGTGCTGTCGCGAGCGAAGCCCGCGTGGTTCGGCGATCACGCATGTTTTTGCCGGTCCGGTGAGCTGGACACGCATGATCTCTTGCCGCTGCCCTACACGCGAGAGGCGATCGATCACGTGGCCGAGCGCATCAAGCGTGTGCAGGGAACGATGGAGCGGCCCTTCGCGATCGAGAACGTGTCTTCGTACCTCACGTACGTGGACAGCGAGATGACCGAGTGGGAGTTCATCGCTCAGCTCGCGGAGAAAGCGGACTGCGGAGTCTTGCTCGACGTGAACAACGTCTTCGTGAACGCGTTCAACCACGGCTTCGACGCAAACGCGTTCGTCGACGCGATCCCCGCCGACCGCATCATTCAAATTCATCTCGCGGGGCACACGGACAAGGGGTCGCACCTGCTCGACACGCACAGCGACCACGTCGTGGACGGCGTTTGGGCGCTCTACGAACGCGTGATCAAGCGCGTCGGCTCGGTGTCCACGCTCGTCGAGTGGGACGACGACATCCCCGAGTGGAGCGTGTTGGTCGCCGAAGCGAATGCCGCTCGCGCGCACCGGCAGGCCGCAAAATGACGCGGCTCCACGAGCTCCAGCAGTCGTTCGCGCACGCCCTCTTCAAGCGCGAGCCGACGACGACGGCAGCGGTCATCGCGACGGGGAGCCCGCGGCTGTCTCCGCTGCAGCAGCTCGAGGTGTACCGCGAGCAGTTCTGGTGGCGGCACGTGGGGTGTCTCAAAGACGACTACCCGACGCTCTCGGCCTTGATCGGACAAGACGCCTTCGAGGAGCTGTGTGTGCGCTACCTGGCGGCCTGGCCTCCGAAGGATTTTCTGCTGCGCGACCTCGGCAAGAACCTCGCGGAGCACCTTAGAGCGGAGGGCGATCGCCTGTTGGTTGACGTAGCAAGCGTCGAGTGGGCGTTCGTCGACGCGTTCGATGCCGCAGACGCGCCACCGCTGGATCCCGCCACGATCGCCGAGGCCTCGGCGGACGCGTGGCCGGGCGCGCGCCTCTCTCTCCAGCCATCGCTCGTCCTCTTGGACCTTCAGTTTCCGGCGGACGAGCTCCGCATGAAGCATCGAGCGGGCGAGTCTCTCTCGCGGGTGGACGCTTCGCCGCGTGCGCTCGCGATCTATCGGCGTGACTTGTTGTTGTACTCGGAGCCGCTCGAACCCTCGGCCCACTTGGTGCTCGCAGCGCTCATGCACGGAGAGACTTTGGCTTCGGCCTGCCAGCGCGCGGCGGACGCGGAAGAGAACCTCGGCGGATGGTTCGCGCGATGGGCCGCGCTCGGCTGGATCTCGCGCGTCGACTTTTCCATAGTGAGGCTTGAAGTTCGCTGAGTCGGTTCGAGCGCCACGCTAGGAAACTCGCGGGAGCGAATTTTGGGGTGAATCGACGAGCGTAGCGAGGGGGAGCGAGAGCCCTCGCTAAAGCGTCTAGTGTCCTCCGCCGTAGGCCGCGAAGCGGTCAGAAGTTCGTCTGTGAACTGCCGACTCAGGACACTAGTGAGGTTTGAAGTCGAACGGGTAGTGCATCGTGGACTCCAGCCCGCGCGGGCTCTCCGCGAACTTGATGCCGCGGATCACGCTCTGCACGCACAAGATGACCGTCGGCTCGTGGATGTCGCTCTTGGTCGCGTCGACGCCAACCTCGGTGACGTTGCCCTTCACGTCGATCTTCCAAGTGACGTCGAGCTTGCCGGCGATGCCGGGGTGCATCTTGACGGCGCTGTCGTAGCAGGCGCGCGCCTCGGGTCGGTGCGCTTGGATGATGGCCATGACGTCTTCTTTCGTGCGGCCAGGGTCCTTGCTCGGGCCCATGGATCCGCCGTCCGCGCCCGGAGCGTTCGGGTTCTCCACCATCGTCTGCGTGTGCGTGACGAGCTTGGTTCCCTCGAGGTTGCCGCTGTCGGGGAGCGTCATGTTGGTGGTCGTGGTGGGACCTGCGTCCATCGACGACGACGTGTTCGAGGTCCCCGAGGCGTCCGCGTTGACGGTCGGGTTCTCGACGGCGGGAGTGCCTCCGCCGCAAGCGACAGAAAGCAAGACGGCTGCAATCATGGGCAAGCGCATTTTCGGCACGTTAGCGGGTGAACCCGGGCCTGCCAAGCCGCCCACGTGATCGCTCCTCGACGAACTGCCCTCGGCGTGGTTCGATCAACGGGTGTCCGACGCTCCGCAGACGCCGCCGAGCTCGAGGTCGATCCCGATCGGCCGGGCAGGAGGCTACGATCTTTTGTTCGAGCTCGCCTCGGGCGGCATGGCCACGGTCTACCTCGCGCACGCGATCGACGGGCGCCTTGGCGTTCCTCTCGTCGCGCTGAAGCGGCCGCACCGTCACCTCGCGCAAGACAAGACGTTCCTCTCGATGATCGTGGACGAGGCGCGGCTCGCATCGGCGATCAAGCACCCGAACGTCGTGCAGGTGCGCGAGCTCGGCTTCGAGGCCGGCGAGCCGTTCATTCTGCTGGACTACGTGGAGGGCGGCAGCCTGTCGGACATGCGCAAGGAGCTCGGTTCGATGGAGCGCGCGCTCGACTCCAACGTCGCGGTACGCATAGCGCTCGACGCGCTCGCCGGTCTGCACGCGGCGCACGTCCTCAAGGACGAGAACGGCAAGCACCTCGGGATCATCCACCGCGACGTGAGCCCTCACAACGTGCTCGTCGGCGTAGACGGGCTAACGCGGCTGACGGACTTCGGGATCGCCAAGGCCGAGGATCGTGTGCAGGTCACACGAACTCACGAGGTCAAAGGGAAGCTGGCCTATTTGGCCCCTGAACGCGTGGACCGTCGACGCATCTGCACGACGCAGAGCGACGTCTTCTCGATGGCCGTGGTGCTGTGGGAATCGCTCGCGGGCCGGCGGCTGTTCCGCGGCGAAGAGGCGCTCGACACGCTCGACGAGGTCATTCGTGGACCCATTCCGACGCTCCGCCAGCTCGGCTCCAACATCTCTCCCGCGCTCGACGAGGCGATCGCGTGCGGACTCTCGCGTGATCTCGAGATCCGTTACAAAACCGCGCGCGACTTCGCACAGGCACTCGAGCGCGGCGCGGGGCGCGGCGGGGTCGCCACCGCTCACGACGTCGGCCAGGTCGTCGAGGCCGTGTTCGGTCCGAAGCTGCGCATCCGCCACGACAAGATCAGGAACGTTCTAGGTGCCGAGGACGCCGAGCGCCTTCTGAAGATGGCTGGCCTGCCGCAACGAAAGCCCGTGACCGACCCCGTGATGACGGATCGCCTCGCGATCCTCGCCGTGGCGCCGGCAGCTCCGTCCGCGCGATATGCGATCGGCGGAGTGAGCGCGTCGCCGCCGGCCGTACGAAAGAAGCGCCCGCTCGCGCAACAGAACCTCGCGATCGGTGCGCTCGGCGGGTTGGCGATAGGCGCGGTCGTCGTGTGGGCGGCGATGCACGAGAAGGCGACGGCAACCGTGGCGGCGCAGGTGCAAGTGCCCACGGCCGTGCCGGCCATCGTGATCGGGTCGCGCAAGGTGCATGTGCGGCTCCCGTTCTTGGCGACGGGCGTCTCGCTCGACGGCGTCGATCATTCGATCGCTCCGGCAGCGGACTCGTTCGATGTCGAGCTCGCCGCCGGCGCGCCTACTCGTCACCGCATCGTCATCACCTCGGTGGATGGCTCACGCGCAGAGGGCGGGCTGCACGAGGATCACGGAGTCGGCGTGGTCGACGCGGACGGCCTCGCGCTCTCCTCCTACGCGGAGCCGCCACCGGCGTCGGCAAGCGCGGCGGCGCTTGCGCCGATGAACAAGCCCATCCTCGCGCCGCCGCGCAAGGGCGCTGCGTCGGCCGGCACCGTGCGCAACGGCTTCACGAAGCTCAAATGACGCGCCCGAAGCTATCGGTTTTGATGCAGTGGCTCTCCGTCTGCTGCGCGCTCGTGGCAGTCGCGTGCTCGACCCAAGACACGCCCAAGACGTGCACGAACGTCCCCGACGGCGGTTGCCCGCTGCTGCGCGGCCGCGCTTGCGACGACCCCTCATGCGCCGCGGCATACGCATGCACGGCGTCCGGTTGGTCGTTGGACCACGTGTGCCCCATGCGTGAAGCCGGCCCCGACACCTCCACGCCGCCCGTCGACGCTGGCGCGAAAGACGTCGACATCGACGTACCGGGCTCGAACGGAGGACCGGGTTGCGCGTCGCTCGTTCCGCCCGACTGCACACTCGCCGCAGGTGCATCGTGCCCGTTGGGCTGCTGCGGCTGCGAGGACCTTTTCGTTTGCCAGAACGCCGGCTGGACTCTCTGGGGCCGATGTTCCGACGGCGGCGTGTACAAAAATTAATTCACGGGAAGGTCAGAAGTCGAGTTTTGGATCTCACCGACTTTTTTTGTGAACCCTCTCAGCTCGCCTTGAGGAACGGCGCCCACTCGATGAAGCGGCTGCCTACGCCCAAGAGGATCTGGGCGCTCATCGTCCACTTCGGCCGGAACGGGCGCCTCGCGAGGCGCATGTTCGCCTCCTCGGGCGTCTTCCAACCCTTGCGCAGGTTGCAGACGCGGCACGCGGTCACGAGGTTCTCCCACGTGTCGTCTCCGCCGCGTGAGCGCGGCAGGACATGGTCGATGTTGAGATCGCGAACCGGTGGGAGCTTGCCGCAGTACTGACATTGGTGCGCGTCGCGCAGCATGAGGTTCTTGCGCGTGAGGCGGACGGTCGCTCGCGGTTTGCGATCGTATTTGTTCAGGTGAAGCACGCGCGGCACACGCAGAGAGCCGCCCACGATCGGCAGACCCTCGTCCGTCTCGCGCACCGGCAGCTCGCGCCAGAGCTCGAAGTCGTACCCCTCTCCGTCTTCGTCGAGCGCTTGAGCCACGCCTCCATACAGGAGCACGAAGGCTCGCTTGCAGGTGGTGACTTGAACGGGCTCGAAGTACCTGTTCAGAACCAGGACTGGCGTAACTAAAACGTCTGCCTTCACCTTGGAAGACAAGATGAGAGCAACACTTGAGCTTCGCAAGCCCCTTTTGACAAGGGCACCGGTAGGGCTACGCTTCTCACGTGACTGAAGACGACAAGCGTGGACCGGAAGAGGGCGACAACGGGATGGCGGTGCCGGTGCGGCGCCGACGTTCGAGCGCGACGCCCGCGGACGCGAAGAAGAACCTCGTGCTGGTGATCGGGCTCGTGATGGCGGCCGTCGGTATCATCGCCGTCGTGTTCATCTTCATGAAGGACACGAGCGTCTACGCCAAGCCGGTGGACGAGCTGATGCAACAAAAGGTGCTTTTTTTGGCCTCCAGTGCGCACGCCGCGCGACCCGTGCGCGTCGAGGGACTGCTCGTGCACGGCACGCTCGAGAAGCGCGACAAGCCGTGCGAGTACCGCTTTCACATGGAGAAGCACGGAAGCGATCTCGCCGTCCGATACGCCCAGTGCGTGGTGCCCGACACGTTCCGTGACGTCGCGGGCATGGAGGTCGGCGTCACCGTCGAAGGCGAGCTGCAACCGGACGGATCATTCGAGGCGAGCAGCGTGCTGGCGAAATGTCCGAGCAAGTACGAAATGCAGCAGCGCACGGCCAAGGGCGAGTCGATGCCCACCGGCGATCACTCGTACTGACCCGATAATATGGCGAGCCCCATCTGGTGGATCGCGGACTTCGCTGCGCGCTCTGGCATGCGATACGAGCCCGAGGTGGACGAGCGATGGCTGCGCGTATGGGAGCCGTTCGTCACGCTGAAGACGCCGATCCGCTACGAGCACGCGCTGCACTCGACGGGCACGAGCGCGGCGATCTCGATCGCGCGGTTCGTATTGCCGGCACGACAGGGGTGGACCGTCGGTGACGAGGCGTGGATCGCGTTCGTTCAAGACGAGGCGATGACCGCACCCAAAGCCGCAGCGAGCTCGGACGCCGGCTGCATTTTCGGGGACTCGGTGACGTCGATGCCGCGCCAGTTCACGCGCGACGCGGCGTTCGACGCGGTGTTCACGTCCTTCGGGGAGAGCGAGGAGGCTGTGGCGCAGGCGATCACGCCGTCGCTCCGGAAGCTCACCCTCGGCTGGCGAACGCCCGTGCACTTCGAGATCAAGGCCGGAGGCTTCGTGCTGTCTCCCGTGGCCTTGCTGCCCGAGCCGCAGTCGCTCGCGTGGCTCACGAGCGCGGCGCGGTTCTTCGACGAGAAAGCCAAGAAGCGCTCCCCCGCCTCGAGTCGGTGACGGGTCAACCGCCTGCGGTCCCGCATTTTTGGGCCGATCGACCCATCCTCACCTATGCTACTTGGGCCTTAGAGGGAGTCATCGATGCGCGTTTTTTCACGTAACCACCTGCTGCTTCTGGCCTTATCGGCGGTGGCGATCGCGGTGCCCGCCTTTGCGCAGCAGCCGGCGGTCAGCAAGTACCCCGAATGCGCCCCAAACTTCTCCGCTAGCCAGAACGATCAAGAGGCCGCTCACGGCGCGTGGCAAGCGGGCAAGGCCGCGTTCGAAGAGGCCGACTACGTCAAGGCGATCGACTACTTCAAGGACGCCTACAAGCGGGACTGCACGAAGCAAATCCTCTTGAAGGATTGGATCGCGCGCTCTTACGAGAGCAAGGGCGACAAGGCCGAGGCTATCAACGCGCTCGAGACGTATCTCGCGCGCAGCCCGAAGGCCGACGACGCCGAGCAGGTCCGCAAGCACATCGAGAATTTGAAGGCACAGCTGACACCTGCGAACACGGGTCCGACGGCATCGGTGACCGCAACGGCCACGGGGACGAGCGCGGTGCCTACCGCGATCACGACGGACACGGCGACACCGCCTCCTTCTGGCGGGCACTCGATCGTTCCGTGGGTGGTCGTCGGCGTCGGCGGTGCCGCGCTCGTCGGCGGGATCATTCTGCTCGTCGTCGGCTCGGGCAAGGTCAGCGAATCGAAGGCGTTATGTCCGAACAATTCGTGCCCGCCCAGCGTTCTCTCCACCGCACTGGCGGAGAACAAGTCGGGCTACACCTTGGAGACCGTCGGGCTCATCGTCGGTGGCCTGGGTGTCGCAGGCGTCGCCACTGGCTTGATCTGGCACTTCATGGAGCCCATGAGCGAGAAGAAGGCCGCGTTCGCGCCGGTGATCACGCCGGGCTACGCGGGCTGCGCGTTCCAGTACAAGTTCTAGGCAATCAATCGTTGTAGAGTACGCGCGTGTAGCGGGCGGCGATGTCGGCGCCGAATGCGCGATTCAGCATGCGCCCCGAGCGGCCGTGCTCGCGCAACGAGGCCGTGACCTCTCGCGCGCGCTGCTCGTTCTCCTTGACGCTCTTGGCGGCCGGAGCGGTCGCGAGCGCGCGCAGGTACGCCTCGAGATAGAGCTCGGAGAGTCCCACGAGGCGATTCGCAGAGCCCGGACGCGCGCGCACGACGGCACCGCAACCGCCAGAAAACGCCGCCATCCACGCGGGCACCGGCGACGAACGGAGCGCGCTCGAGGTCCCGAGCGAGCGGCGCAACGGCTCCCAGAAGTTGGCGCGAAACTCCGGTCGCGCGACGCCCGGACCGCAGGTGTCGAGATACGCGCGGGCGCGGCCGACCGGTATGACGTGCAGGTCCAACAAAAACAGCGGCGCGTCGACCTCGGGGCTTGGGTGCACCATCAACACGATCGACGCGAAGAAGGGCGCGACGCGAACATGCGACAGCACGGCCCGCCCGAAGCGCTCGCCCTCCAGCATCGTGGTCGCGATCGCACGCGCCCCCAAGCCCGCCTCTATGTAGGCCATGCCATCCGGCACCGCGATCGTCCGCGCGCCATGCGCGTGCAGCACGCCGTCGAACCGCCGCGTGGCGTTGGGGAGATCAAGGCCCGCGAACGACGCCGGCAGACCGAACAGGTTTGTGATGATCGACATCCGGCGCTCCGTCTATGGTGCCCCGTGGCAACTGTCCACCGAGAAGCTAGAGAGACCTCGTGAGCCTCCCCGTCCCCGAAGCTACGCGTACACCACGGACGATCCTCTCTCGTCGCGCCGTGGGCGGCGAGCTGTGGCTCGTCTCGTTCGAGGCCGCAGACGCCTCGAGTCATCGCACGCCGGGACAATACACGTGGGTCGAGGCCGAAGGCGTGGGCGGGTATTTCGTGCTCGCGCAGCGCCCTGGCGAAGACGCCTGGGAGATCATCTTGCGCGCGGGCGGAGGCGCCGCGGACGTGCTCCTTCGCTCGAATCCCGGCGACGTCGTGCAGGCGACCGGCGCGCTCGGCCGAGGCTTTCCTTGCGAGGAGACGCGTGAGCGCACGCTCGTGATCGCCGTGCCGACGAGCGCCTACGCCGTCGCTCGACCCGTCGCGCAATGGCGCGTGGACCGAGGCCTGGCCAAGGCGACGACGCTGCTCCTCGGCGCGAAGGACAAGTCCGACGTGCCCCTCTCGGACGAGCTCTCCGCGTTGCGCGCGAACGGACTCGACGTAATCGTCTGCCTCTCCCGCGAATCGCCGAATGGAGAGCCAGGCTACGCGCGGGGCTACGTACAAGAGATCGCCAAGGAGAGGCTCTCGGGCGCGCCCGTCTTCTTCGTCGCGGGCGGCACCAAGGCCGAGAGCGGCTTGCGCGCGGCGTTCGGGCGGGCGGAGATTTACTCCAACTATTGAGGGGCGCGCGCGCCGGTGAACGTCGAGGCGAACGAGCCGCTGGCGCTTCCCTTCTTGGCGTCGCCGGTCCACGTCCAGCTCAGCGTGTCGCCTGTGAGCACGAGCGACGCGGAGGTGACGTGGACCTTCACGTCCGACGACGGGAACGTGCAGTCAATCGTCCGCGCGATCGCGACGAGCGTCGGTTGGGTGTCGGTCTGCGTAGCTTCGAGCATGCAGCCGTGAACCGTTACCGTGACTCGGCCGCTCGAGCCGTCGGTGACGACCACATCCGCGCTCCCCGTGTCTGTGAGAATCTGCGCGTCCGGCATCGTCACGAGCTGCGTGATGGGACCCGCGTAGGTGCCCGCCCAATTCTTCCGGCAAGACACGAGCGCCAAGGCCATCCCCATCAAGATCAAGCCTCTCGACATGCATGTAGCTTATTGCGCGCGCGCTTGCCGTAGACAAGTCTCGACGGGTGGGTACCCTTGCGGGCGATGTTCGCTTCCGTGCCGCCGCGAAACTCCGTCCGACCCGGCGGAGGAAAAGAGGAGCTGCGCGCGGCCGTCTTGAAGCCCTATTTCTTGCGCCTCCGCGTCGAGAAGGGCGAACGCGCCGTGGCTGCGCTGGCGGAGGAGTCGGGGCTCGATCCGGTCGCGGCGGACAACGAGACGATGTGGATCAGCGCGGACCGCGCCAAGCGCGTGCTCAAGGCGCTCGCCCACGAGCTCGGCCCCGAGGCGCTGAAGCATCGCGGGCAGTTCGCTTCGCATCCGGAGGCGCTCGGCAGCTACGTGCGCCTTCTCCGCACGTCGAAGTCGCCGCTGGACGCGTATCGGTACCTCTCGAAAAACGCGAAAGAGGAGACTCGCATCGGCGAATGGGAGCTCGAGGAGGGCCCCCAGCCCAACGAGCTCAAGATGACGTATCGACCCCGCGAGCCTAGCGAAGACGAGGACCTCGCCGGTGAGTCGTTGCTCTGCGCGTCCCGCATCGGCGAGCTCACTTCCATGCCGCTCTTCTGGGGCGAGAGCGAGCCTGTGCTCGTTCACCCGACCTGCCTGGGTCGCGGCGAAGGCTCCTGCATGTATCAGATGAGCCTCGTGTCCGCGGTGGCTCCCCCGCGCGATCGGTGGCTCATGACCGCAGGCGCCGCGATCGTCGCCGGGCTGCTCTTCGGGCTGATCGGCGGCGTCGTCGTGGGCGTGCTCGCGAGCTTGCTCGGCGCGGCTCTCGGTTGGGGCTTCGGCTACGTGCGAGAGCGACAGGCCCTCGAGGCGCGCGCGCGCACGTTCGAGAAGAACCGCATCGCTGCGCTCGAGCGCAGCCTCGAGCTGAGGGGCGACACTAGCAACGTGCCAGGCGATCTCGGCGGAAACGTCCTCGGTGGCAAGTACAAGATCGGGCGTAAAATAGGCTCCGGCGGCATCGGCGTCGTCTACGCGGCCGAGCACGTCACGCTCGGTCACGAGGTCGCCGTCAAGGTGCTCCGAGGCGCCGCCGCGAGAGACGGCAGCGAGATCGCCCGGCTCCGACGCGAGGCGCACGTGCAGGTGCACGTCGATCATCCCAACATCGCGCGCGTCCTCGATTTGGATCAGATGCCCGACGGATCGATCTACGTGGTCATGGAGCGGCTCATCGGTCGATCGCTCGCGGACAAGCTCAGCAAGGACGGCCTCATCGCGCCGGGCTTCGCGATCCCCTGCTTCATCGGCGTCTGCGCGGCGCTCGGGGCGGCGCACCAGAAGGGCGTCGTTCACCGCGATCTGAAGCCCGGCAACATTTTCTTGTGCGAGGACGGCATGAGCAAGGTGCTCGACTTCGGCATGAGCAAGTTGACGAGCGCCGAGTCGCTCACGCAAGCGGGCTACACGCTCGGCACACCCGAGTACATGGCGCCCGAACAGTGCATCGGAGCGGCGGTCGAGGCGCGCACGGATCTCTATGCGCTCGGCGTGCTCATGTACGAGGCGCTGACTGGAGAGCTCCCGATCTCGTCGCCCTCGCGACGCGAGTTGCTCGATCTGCACCAGCGGCAGACTCCGATGTCGATGCGCACCCGACGGCCGGATTTGCCCATCCCGGAGGCGCTAGACGCGGCCGTGATGAAGTGTCTGCGCAAGAAAATCCACGACAGGCCCGCGAGCGCGCACGAGCTGGAGACGATGCTCGCGGCGATCCCGCTCGAGGGCTTGCCGCTGTACTACTCGGCGACCGTCGCACGCAAACGACCGGCTCGCGCGCGCATCGCCTAGCCCCTGAAGAGCCAGACGAGGCCGGCGACCGAGAGGCTGATCACGAGCACCGCGAGCCCGACCACGAAAAAATCGGTGCTCGACAAGAAGCCCTTCTGTTTGCGTGAGGCAGGCGAGGTCGAAGCGTCCCGATTCACCCGAGCGATGGGCGCAGCCGCGCGCGCGCTTGGAGGCGCAGCGGCCTCTTGCGACTTGGAGGGCGGTGGCGCGGAGAGCTCGTCTGCGGACATCGGCTCGTCGGGGGCGGACTCGAGATCGACGAGCGCGGCCATCACCGGCTCCTCGAGCGCGAGCACGTGCGCGCCGATGCGCATCATCACCGCGGGCCGCCAAGTCGCGTCGCGACCGAACGGAACGGGTTGATCGCCGAGCGTCGTGCCGTTCTTCGATCCGAGATCGCGCGCGAGCACCGTCGAGCCACGCCGCACGAGCTGAGTGTGCTCGCGCGATGCGTCTTCGTCGGCGAGCGCGAGGTCACACGTCTCTCCGCGACCGACCCGATACACGCGGCCCTCTTCGCTCAGCGCCAACGTCGCGCCCGTGTCGGGTCCCTCGACGACGCGCACCTTCGGGACCGTGTCATCACCGAGCGAGCGCATCGCCTGCGCGACCAACGCGAGCGCGAGATCGCGCGTAGCCGCAGGCAGATCGGCAGTCGTCGGCGACTGATCGATGGTGACCTCCAGCCACACGCGGCCCACGCGCAAGAGGTCTCCGTTGCGCAGCGTGCGCGACGAGCGCGGCGAGAGCTTGACCCCGCCTACCCAAGAACCGTTCGTGCTTCCCTCGTCGATGACCGTGTACTCCGGGCCCTTGGCCTGCACGCTCGCGTGCCGCTGGCTCACGCTCGCGTCGGGGAGTCGTACGTCGCTGCCCGCGCCACGGCCGATGACCACACGGTGAGCGTCGAACGTCAGCTTGGGCGCATCGCTCTTCTTCGTGGACGCGCCCTCGTCTGGGAGGATGGTGATCGTGATCGGCACTGTGACTAGGGCGTCGACGGGATGCTTCGCAGGTTCGGCGAGAGCTCGAGCGCCTTGTTCTCGACCCACCGCACCACGTCGTCAGCGACGTCGCGCCCCTTGTGTCGGCTCAGCTCCCGGATGCCCGTTGGGCTCGTCACGTTCACCTCGGTGAGACGCTCGCCGATCATGTCGAGACCCACGAAAATGAGGCCGTCCGCGCGCAGACGCGGCGCGATGTCCGTCACGATCGCTCGCTCGTTCGCCGTGAGCTCGGTCGGCTCGACGCTGCCGCCGACGTGGATGTTGCTCCTGATGTCGTCGCTGCGCGGTATGCGGTTGATCGCGCCGAGCGGCTCGCCGTCGAGCAAGATGACGCGCTTGTCGCCTTGTCGAACGGCGGGCAAGTACTCCTGCACCATCGCGAGGCGCGAGCCTTCGCTCGTGAGTACGTCGACGATCGAGCGATTGTTCGGATCGCCGTCGCGAAGCATCATCACGCCCGAGCCGCCCGCGCCGTCGAGCGGCTTGATCACGGCCTGCCCACCGACCTCTTTGACGAACGAGAAGATCTTGTCGCGATTGGAGGCGACCAGCGTCTTCGGCATGTGCTGGTAAAAGTTGAGCGCGTAGATCTTCTCGTTGGCGTCTCGGAGGCCGCGCGGGTCATTCATGATGACCGTGCGCCCACGCGCGCGCTCGAGCAGCAAGGTGGCGTAGAGATACGCCTGATCGAACGGCGGGTCCTTGCGGATGAACACTGCCTCCACGTCCGCGAGGCGCACCTGCTCCTCGTTTCCGAAGCGAAAATACGGCGCGTCCGTTTGCACGTGGAGCTCACGCACGAAGGCGTGTACGTCTCCTTGGTGCACGAACAAATCCTTCGGCTCGCAGTGCAGTGATTTGTGGCCGCGCGCTTGCGCCGCACGTTGGAACGCGAACGTCGTATCCTTGTCCGGAACGACGCGTGAGACGGGATCCATGACGTATACAAAACGCATTTCGATGGGCGCGAGCCTAGCATCAGCCGTTTCGGCGGTCGTGCTCGCTGTGTGGGCGTTGCCGGCGAACGCCGCGTTTCAGTCGCCTGCGGTGGGCTCGCGCTTCGCGGTCGCGACCGAGAGCGCCGATGCGACGCGCGTGGGCCTCGAAGTCTTGCAAACCGGCGGCAACGCGTTCGACGCGGCGATCGCCTGCGCACTCGCGCTCGGAGTGGTCGCACCCACGTCGAGCGGGCTCGGCGGCGGCGGGTTTGCGATGATCTACGTCGCGAAGGATCACAAGACGTTTGCCCTGGATTTTAGGGAGAGCGCGCCGGCGCACGCCAACATCGACGACTTGATCGCTCGCTCCAAGTCGGGCTCGTCGATAGGCGTTCCGGGAGAGCCCGCGGGCCTCGAGTGGTTGAGCACGCACTACGCGAAGCGCTCGCTGGGCGATGACGCGTACCCCGCCGCGATGCTCGCCTCGCGCGGATACGTCGTGGGCCAGCACCTCGCCGAGATGGCGCAGCGCGATCGTGACGGTCTCGCGAGGTCGCCGCTCGCGGGGCTCTATGCGCCGAGCGGCTCACCCGTCACGCTCGGCACGACGGTGCAGAACGCGGACCTTGGCCGCACGATCGCCCGCTTCGGCGCGGAGGGGAGCAAGCCGTTTTATCAAGGCGACATCGCGCTGAAGATCGTCGCAGCGAGCACCGCCGTCGGCGGGACGATCGACCAGGCAGACCTCGCCGGGTACGCCGTGAAGGAGCGCGCACCGCTGGTTCGATCGTTCGGGACGCGGACGGTCGTGTCGATGCCCGCACCCTCCGCGGGCGGGCTCATGCAGCTCGAGCTGCTCTCACTCTTCGGCGCGGATGGCTCGTCGCCGTTGCACTCCGTGGGATTCGGATCGAGCAACTACTTTCACATGATCGCCGAGGGCATGCGCGGCGCGATCGCCGATCGTGCGAGACTGGCCGGCGATCCCGATTTGGATCCGCAGGTGAACACCGCGTTCACGGAAGCGCTGGATCCGGCTCAAATTGGGGCCCGGCGCGCGCGCATCGAGCCGACCAAGACGCACCTCGCGCAGGACTACAAGACGCACGAGGATGGCACGACGCACCTCGTGGTCACCGATGACGAGGGCAACGTCGTCTCGCTCACGACGACCGTGAACGGTCCGTTCGGCGCGCACATCGTGGCCGGCGACACGGGGATCCTGCTCAACAACGAACTCTACGACTTCTCACTCCCCGCGGAGGTGACGGGCTTCGGCGTGGTCGGGCTCGGGCCGAATCGACCCCGCGCGGGCGCGCGTCCCGTGTCGAGCATGGCACCCGTGATCGTGTTCGAGGACGGCGCGCCCATCTTGGCGCTCGGAGGTTCGGGCGGGCGACGCATCGCGACCGAGACGACGCAAGCACTCTTCGCGCGCCTCGTCTTCGGTCTCGACGCAAGCGCGTGCGTGTCGGCCCCGCGCATCTACACGTCGGGCGCGGACGTGTTCCTCGATCCTGAGATCTCCGAGGACGTGCGCGTGGGCCTCGCAGCGCGCGGAGAGACCGTCCGGGACGAGCCCTTCCTAGGGACCGCCGTGCAGCTCATCGCGTGGGACCGAAACAACGGAGCTGTGCGGCTCCAAGCCGCTTCGGACCCGCGGAAACAGGGCTTCGCAGCGGCTCAGTAGGCGCGACTACTCCTCGCGCTCGCTAGCCAGAGCGAGCTCTGCGGTCGTGCCTTCATCCATGTCGCTCGCGAGCGCGTAGCCGACACCCGCGCGCTGCGTGACGGCAACGGAGTACCCATTCGCGCGGCCGACGCGGACCTGCGCGGTGCCGACGGGTCGTGCGCGCAGCTCGTTGTCGTTGACCTGAATGCGGCGTGGGTCGAACACGATGATGCTCACGCGTCGCGTCTCGTGGCCGTCGTTGATCTCGTAGCGCAGCATCGCCGTGCGCTCTTGGTGAACGGGCAGCACGCAGCCGCCGAGCAGCTTGGCCTGCTGGCCATGGAAGGTTGCTGGGCGAACGGGCACTCCGACGTACTGCTCGAGCTGGTTCACGTTCGTCGGGTTGTTGCACTCCGGCGGAGACGGACGCGAGTGCTCGGCGACCAGCTCTGCGAGCAGATCGTCCCCGAAGCCCGCGTGGAGGTTTGCGCTCGACGTGGTGCTCGCGAACGGACCCTTGCTCATCGCGCCCCAAGCGAGAGCGAACGCTGCAGCGCTAGCCAGCGGGACGATCGTTCGCCACGCGGCACCCTTGTTTTGAGCCTGATCGCGAGCCTCGGCGCGCCCCGTCTCCGCCTTCATCGCGGCGGCCATACGGGCCTTGAGACCTTCGCCCACTTGCTCGCGCACCACGCGCTTCAGCGACGCACGTGTCGCGTTCTCCAACAGCACCCGCTCGCGACAGCCCTCGCAAGACTCCACGTGCGCCTCTACGTCGAGCTGAGACGTCGTCTCGAGCTCACCGTCGGCGAACGCGCCGAGCAAGTGCGTGTAGTCGCGACAAATCGTCATGCGGCACCTCGCTTCTTCGCGCGGTATTGCGTGAGGTCTGCTGGGGCTTCTTGCTTCTTCGTCGACACGTTTCCTCCTGGATCGGCCTCGGCCTTCACGATGCCGAGCGCGAGCGCGTGCGAGTAGAGCGAGCGCTGCAACAACTTCCGTCCGCGATGCAGACGACTCATCACCGTGCCGATGGGACAACCCATGATATTGGCGATTTCTTCGTACGAGAACTCTTCAACGTCGCACAAGATGACGGCGAGCTTGAACTCCGGCGGAAGCGTGTCGAGCGCGCGGCGCACCTCACCTTCGATGATCGGCAAGAGGGCCGCTTGCTCGGGGTCGCGAAGCTGACGCATCGTCGAGGCGCTCACCCAGCCGTCCGCGAGCGGGTCCGCGTCGGGTCCCTCGAGGATGCTCTTCTCGAGACCCCCGCGACGGTACTTGTTGATGAACGTGTTGGTGAGGATCCGAAACAACCACGCCTTGAGGTTCGTCCCGGCGCGAAACTGATCGCGCGCGCGCATCGCCTTGACGAGCGCGTCTTGCACGAGGTCCTCGGCCTCCGTCGGGTTGCGCGTCAGCCGGCAGGCGACGCCGTAGAGCGCGTCCATGTAACCGAGCGTCTCTTCCATGAACGGATCGGGCTGCGGTGCGGGCTTGTCGAGCAAAGGCATGGCGGCTTTCTGAAGACCCTTCGGGGGGATTCGCGACCAAAGTGTGTCCCTGGCGCTGTTGGGTCAACCTACGTCTTGCACCGGTTATTCCAAGGCCGTCTGGCCGGTCATGCGCGCAGGATTCCAGGCAAAACCCGGATTGTCAGCATGCTGACGATCGGTCCCAGACGGTCAATCTGACAACCCGGCCGGGCAATCAGGACAACTTGCCACTCTTGTCATGCGCCTTGAGCTTCTTCTCGAGTT
>JAYVYD010000275.1:0-4504 GCA_043784605.1 Myxococcales bacterium
GGGCACGATGATGCCATCGCTCGCCACGAGAGCGTTCTGGTTCATCAACGACAGCGACGGCGAGCAGTCGAGGACGACGACGTCGTAGTCGTTCTCGACGCGCGCGAGCCGATCACGCAGCACGCGATCGCGGTTCTGACGACCCGCGAGGTAGAGCTCGGCCGCCGCGAGAGTTTCGTTCGAAGCGATGAGATCGAGGTTCGGGCGGACGTTGATCGTCGCGTCCTTCGGAGACAGACCCATCACGAGCACGTGATAGAGCGAGCGCTCCGCCTTGACGTTGAGCGATACCGCGACGTTGCCTTGCGAGTCCGTGTCGACGAGCAGAACGCGCAGACCCTTGGTGGCGAGGGCCGCGGCGAGCTGCACGCTCGTCGTCGTCTTGCCCGTGCCGCCCTTGTGGTTGAAGATCGCGAGGCGTCGAGGAGAGCGCTTGGAGACGGAAGTGACCGTCGCCGTCGGGGCAGGCTTGGTCTCGGGCACTTTCGCTTCAAAAGAAGTCGTGGGGCGCAGCACGAGCGGGATCGGGTATTCTTCGTCGGAGACGTTGGTCAGCTGACCTAGCCGCGCGCCATTGGCTTCGGCCAGCACTTGCTGCCTGCACGCATCCGCGCACGCGTACTTTCGCACGCCGCGGATCGTGACCACCTGAGCGACGAGCTCGAGCTTGAACGAGCCATGACACGCGTCGCAGACGACCGCGCCGGACTCACCGCGCAGCGCTGCCGCGTGGCATTTCTGCGAGCAGTAGTGCGCGAACGCACCGTCGCGCTCCTCCATTTGGTAGCGGAACTGCACGTCGAAGCCGCTGCCGCAGACGCTGCAAGACCCTCGCATGACGGACATGCGAGCACCGTTGCCACGCTGGTCATGATCGGGCCAAATTTATTGAGCCGTGCCCCGACGTAGATCAGTGTCTGAAGTGCCTGAAACCCGTCATCACCATGGCGATGCCGTGCGCGTCCGCGGCCTCGATGACTTCGCGGTCCCTCACGCTGCCGCCCGGCTGAACGATCGCCGTGATGCCACGCTTCGCGGCCGCAAGGACGCCGTCCGAAAACGGGAAGAACGCGTCCGAGGCGAGCACGCTGCCCTTGGCCGAGTCGCCTGCCTTTTCACATGCAATCTGCACGGAAACTACGCGAGACATTTGGCCTGCGCCGACTCCCGTCGTGCAGCAAATGTCACCCTCACTCGTCGCCAAGACGATCGCATTCGACTTGACGTGCTTGCACACGCGCCACGCGAACTCGAGCTCCCTGAGCTCCTTCGGCGTCGGAGCGCGCTTCGTCGCGACCTGCGCATGCATCGCCTCGCCGATACCCGTGGCGTCACGAGTCTGTGCGACGAGCCCGCCACCCACACGCTTGTACTGAAGCGCTTCGTGATCCGCGGCGAGCCACGCGCCCGTCGCGAGGATGCGCAGATTCTTCTTCGTTCGCAGGATCTCGAGCGCAGGGGCCGAAAAGCTCGGAGCAATCACGCACTCGAGGAACCTCTCCGCGAGCAGCTTTGCCGTCGCCTCATCGACCTCTGCGTTCAACGCAACGATGCCGCCGAACGCGCTTATCGGATCGGCCTCGCGCGCGCGGAGATACGCCGACGCGAGATCCTTGGCGGTCGCGACACCACACGGGTTGGTGTGCTTGACGACCACGGCGGCCAGATTGTCGTGCTCTCTCACCGCATCAAGAGCGGCGTCTACGTCGACGAGATTGTTGAATGAAAGCTCTTTGCCGCCGGCACCGAGGCTCTCGGCTTTAGCGAGCGAACCGGCGGGCGCGTTTCGCTCGACATAGAAGGCGCCGGCCTGATGCGGGTTCTCTCCGTAGCGAAGTCCATACGCGCGCTCGAAAGGGAGCGTGAGGTACTTCGAGAACGCGTCGCGCGTGCCGTCGGCGTTGCGCGACGAGAGGTATCCGCTGATCGCCGCGTCGTAGGCCGCCGTATGCGCGAACGCCTTCGCTGCGAGCTCCGCGCGCGTGCTGGCGGCGAGCTCGCCGTTGTCCCGTAGCTCGGACAGCACGCGGTCGTAGTCCGCTGGGTCACACACGATCGCGACGCGCGCGTGGTTCTTCGCCGCGGAGCGAACCATGGACGGCCCGCCGATGTCGATGTTCTCGACGACCTCCTCGTGCGTGCTCTTGGGGTCCGCGACCGTTCTTTCGAAAGGATACAGATTGACCACCACGAGCTCGATGCGCCGGCCACCGAGCCGCTCGAGGTCCGCCTGGTCGACGTCGCCGCGCATCAAGATGCCCCCGTGGACGCGCGGATGAAGCGTCTTCACACGACCGCCCATCACCTCGGGGGACTGCGTGTACGCCTCGATCGTCTCCACCTTCACGCCGTCGGACGACAGGCTCTTCGCCGTTCCGCCGCTCGAAAGGATCGAGAATCCAAGGCCTTCGAGCCCCTTGGCAAATGCGAGAAGCCCACTTTTGTCGGACACCGAGAGCAGTGCGGTTCGAGCCATGGCGCCCGACTACCCCCACCCCGAACGAGAATCAACGCTCACCCGTGAACAGGCCCGATCGACGCGCTCAGCGGACCACAAAAGACGAAGGGCGAGGAGCCGAAGCCTCTCGCCCTGCCGCCGTTATTTTCAAGCGAAGCTAATGAAAAGACAAACTCGATCTCGATAGGAGGGCCGGGCCGCGAAGCCAGCGACTCCAAGGCCTCAGATGTCTGCTGCTACTTCTACTTCTTCTTCATCTTCATCTTCGTCGTCGACGTCGGGCTTGTCCTCGTCCTCGTCCTTGAGGATGGGCAAGCGGCGCTTGCCGACGGGGCCTTCGTCCACGTAGTCGCGAAGCGCGCTCGTGTCGCGCAGTGCCTCGAGCTTCGCGAGGCCTTTGACCTCGACTTGACGGATGCGCTCGCGCGTCAGGTTCATGATCGCGCCGACCTCCTCGAGCGTGGTGCCGCCGCGGTCGGCGACGTCCAGCGCGCAGGTCTCGTTCATCTCCCAGACCTCGAGGTCGGGGAAGTTCAGCTTAATCGCGCCGGTGCGGGCAGACACGTCCAAATAGAGGTGGTGTTTGCACGAAACGAACGGGCACGGGCGCTCGCCGCCTTGGCACTCTTCGCGGGCTTTCGGCTTCAAAACGTCTTCGACGTCCGGGTAGAGCATGCGGCCCATCTCGAGCTCGCGCTTGGTCATACGCTTCACGCTAATCGTGCGAGCGCGGACCGCGCGCTTACGGCGACTGCGGCGCTGCTCGCGCGTGACGTGCTCCGACTCGCCTTCGCTCGGGGCGAGCGCGAGCGCTCCCTCCGTGCGGGGCTCGGCCTCGTGCTGACCCGGCATAGAAGTCTCGTCGATCTCTCGACCCGACTCTCCCTGTTGCGCCTCGTCTTTCGTGCTCATCCGAACCTCCCGTCAACCGCTCGCCTCACATGCCTACCCGCGCGTGCCTCGCTTCGGGTTTACGCCGCGATTACCGCGGGCGCAGGCAACACATCGCCAATCGCTCGTGCGGCGTCCCATGGACCCACACACAGCCACATCCACTCCATCGCCGCCCAGTGGCGGTATCGTTTCAAAAGAGCGCGCGCCCGACCTCTCGTCGCGCTCGTAGTCTCGATTCGTCCCCGCCTAAACAGCCTCTCGCTGGAGGCGCGCCTGCATCGTGAGGCGAGACTCCACATTGGTAAGCTTGCCCACCATCTCGGCCGCGAGACCGCGTGCGTCCGAGAGCTCCTTCGTGACGAACTTGATCGAGGCGTCTCCGCCCTTGCTCGGCTTCACCGCGCCGGCGAGCTGTGAAAAGACGCGCTCCAGGGCTCGCTCGAGCTCCTCGATGTCGCCGCGAACGAAGAGAAACTGCTGCTGGATCTCCTCAATCGTGAAGTGGACCATCAACGCCCGAAGCCGCTGGATCCGGCGGATAATCGTCACCGGGTACATGCCCTGCGAGCCGCGGTGCTTGCCCTTCATGCCGACGCGTCGACTGACAGGAAGCAGCCCGAGCTGCACGTATTTGCGGAGCGTTGCTTCAGTGAAGCGAACGCCCTTCTTCCCGTGGAGGGTGACGATGCTTTCTGAGGTCAGACCCTCTTTATGTTCGCGCTCGATGCGCGCGAGCTCGTCGTCGGAGAAGCCCTCGTTGCCGCCCATGTCGTCCCTCTCACCCTCCCGACCACTGAGGGCATTCCCGCGGCGCTCGTCGCCTCGGGGCTTGCGCGGTGGAAGCCCCACTCGTCGCCAACGTTCGTGAATGTATTCTACTCAAAAGACCACCGTCAATCCATGCGTGAGTTTTATTTTGAGAAGATCGCGATGGAAGCGTTCTAGGGCCCGGCGGCGGCGGGTATGACATTCAATGTCATATCTACGCACCGCGAACGCGCCGCTCGACCGCCGTGGCGATCAGCGATTTGGACTGCGTCGCATCGCCCCCTCGCGGCTCGTTAGCGTCCTTTCGCGAGGCCTTCGCGAGATGGAGTGGGAGCTTGCATTTCGTGGTGCGCGAGATGTCGGCGAGCCGCAACATTTCGAGGT
>JAYVYD010000276.1:0-11495 GCA_043784605.1 Myxococcales bacterium
TGATCGAGAGCTGGGTCACGAGCTCGATCGACGCATCCACGCGTGTGGCCACGTTCGTCGCGCGAAGCGCCATCGCCGGTGAGGGCGCCGAGATCATCGAAGCGGCGTCCACGCGCACCAACCGCCTCGGCGGCAATCCGTTGCTCGCGCGCGCCGCGTACGTCGGCGGTGCAGGCGCGACGACGAACGCGCTCGCGGGCAAGCGGTACGGCATTCCCGTTCGCGCGCGCCAGCCCTCTTCGTTCGTGCTCTCGTTCGGCAGTGAAGTGGCAGCGTTCGAGTCGTGGGCGAAGGCGACGAACGAACAGACGCTCTTGCGGGTCGACCTTCGCGATCCGTTCGACGGCGTAGATCGAGCCATCGCCGCGATCCGCGCGCGCGCGACCGCCTCGTGGAGCGACGCACCCATCGCGCTCGAGATGGGAACGCGCGATCTCGAGTCCGTGGCGAGGTATGCGAGCGAGCGCTTCGCCAAGGCGGGCCTCAAGCCGCCGGCGATCGTCGTGTCTGGCGCCGACCTCGACGCCGTCGGGATCGCCGCGCTCAGAGACGCATCGCCGTCGATAGCAGGCTTCGTGATCGCGCCCACGGCCCCAGACGGCGCGGGCGCTCGCTACGAGCTCGCCGCGATCGAAGACGACGGACAGTGGTCTGCGCGCATTCGCCTCGGAGAGGGCACGCAGTCGTCGAGCGTGCCTGGCCGAAAGGTGCTGTTGCGATACTTCGACGCAGATGGCGCGCCCGTCGGCGACGTCGCGCATCTCGCGAACGAGCGCCACATGGCCTCGCGCGACGCGAAGCTCGTCGACCACTACACGGGCTACACCGTGCGCCTCCACGATGCGGCAACGAGCTCGCCGGTGCTGCGAAACGTGCTGCGCGCAGGCAAGCGCGTGTCGCTACCCGAGCAAGCGTCCGAGGCGCGCGAGCGTGCCCAGCGCGGAGTCGAGAAGCTCGCGCGACGCTACAAGCGGCTCGTCCTGCCCGACACCTATCCATGCGGCATGACCACGGCGCTCGCCCGGCTACGCGCAGAACTCGTCGGTCAAGCGCACTCCGGCTAGGCCGTTGCGGAGGCTTGTTTCGGCCTCATCTGCGAGTCTTTCGCTTCGTTGGCGACGCGCACCCATACGCCGGTCTTCGGGCGCAGGGTGACCGACGGATCGAGCTCGAGCTCGTGCCCAGGTACCAGGTCGAGCCGCACCGCCTGCGCCAGCATGGCGACGACGATCGTCATCTCCATCATCGCGAACGCATTTCCGATGCAGGTGCGCGGACCGCCGCCGAACGGCAGATACGCGAACTTGTGGCGGCGCTCCTTCTGCTCGGGCGTGAAGCGTTCGGGGTCGAAGCCGAGCGGGTTCTCCCAGAGCTTCGGGTTGCGATGCAGCACGTACGGACTCACGCCGATGATCGCGTCTTTCGGGATCTCGTAACCGGCGACCTCGTCTCGCTCGAGCGCTTGCCGCTCGAACGCCCACGCGGGCGGGTACAGCCGCATCGTCTCCTCCACCACCATCGCCGCGTACGAGAGCTTCGGCAAATCTGCGAGCGTCGGCGCGCGACCCTCGAGAGCGCGAGCGACCTCCGCCTGCACACGACGAAACACGGCGGGGTGCTTGCTCAACAAGTAGATCGCGAACGACAGCGCGTTTGCCGTGGTCTCGTGACCCGCGACCACCAGCGTGAGCAGCTCGTCCCGCAGGTGCTCGTCGCTCATGGCCGCGCCCGTCTCGGCGTCCTTGGCGTCCATGAGCATGCTGAGGAGGTCGTTCTTCGGAGCCGCATGTCGGCGCTCTTTGATGAGCCCGTACATCAGATCGTCGAACGTCTTCTTCGCGCGCCGCATGCGCCGGTTGGCGGGCGTGGGCCATGACGGCGGGATGCGCACGATCGACTCGACGTGCTCGTTCGCCCACTTCAACGCGACGCCGAGCGCGTCTCCGATCGCCGAGGCCTCCCCTTCGAGGTCCTTCGACAGCAGCGTCTTGCCGACGATGCGGAACGTGAGCCGGTTCATCTCCGCGTGCGCGTCGAACGGCGTGTTGCCGAACGACTTCCATCGCAGGAGCAGATCGCCGGTGGAGCCGACCATCGCGTCCACGAAGCTCGCGAGTCTGTCGCGATGGAACGCGGGCTGCGCGAGCTTGCGCTGGCGCCGCCACTGATCGCCTTCGCTCGTCAGCAATCCGCCGCCCAGCAGCACGCGCAGCCCTGCGTAGTTCCGGCTCTTCACATAGCCCTTCGCGTTGTCGAGCAACACGCGCCGGATCGCGTCCGGGTCGTTGAGCAGCACGTAGCGCAGCTCCATCAGCCGGAACGAGACGACGTCGCCGTGCGCTTGCGTCGCGCGCGTGAACATGTCGATGGGGTCGCGAATCGCGTCGAGCGCGCTGCCCGCGATGGGCACGCCGGGAGGACCGGGAGGAAGAGGTCGGGAAACGGAATGTGAGGTTTGCATCGGGTTAGACAATGTGAGGAGACCCTCATGTTCTTGTCAAGACACACCGCGAGGTTTACTCGTGCGGGGTGTCCATCTCCCCAGCGTCGCGCCGCATTCCCACGCAAGCCCGAAGCAAAGAACGGGTGACGCGAATCCTCGACGCCGCCGCACACGAGTTCGCCGCGCTCGGCTTCGACGCGGCAACCACCGAGAACATCGCCGCGCGGGCCGGAACGTCGGTCGGCTCCATCTACCAATTCTTCCCGAACAAGCACGCCCTCTTCGAGGCGATAGGTCGGCGATACCTCGACGAGGTTCGGGCGCTGTTCGAGTCGTTCACGACCGAAGCGGCGATCGTGCACCCGTGGCACGAGCTGCTCGAGTTCGCGATCGACGCGTTCGCCGCCCTCGATCGCGAGTCTGTCGGGTTTCGCGCGGTGATGCTCAACCTCCAAATGTCGCGCGCGTTCCTCGAAGAAGGCCTCGCGCTCAACGAAGAGATGGCGCGTCGAACCGAGGCGATCTTCGCCAAGCAGGCGCCGCACCTGCCAAAGGCCAAGCGCCTCCTCGTCGCCACGGTGATGATCGAGGCGCTGAGCGGCATGCTCTTGTACGCAGCGCGCACGCCGGATCGCGAGAAATACACGCAAATCCTGGCGGAGACGAAGGTGCTCGCGCGCCGCTACGTCGAGACCTACGTCACGGCAAAGGCAACCCCAGAGGCTCGGCGCGCATCGAAGTCGAAGCCCGCGAAGAAGCATCGATCGCGGCGCTTGTGAACGAGCGTACGGCTTCGTACTCTCCGCGCTCTACCAAAAGCCCCAAAGAGGAAAACCATGGCCTACGAACTGCCCGCGCTGCCCTATCCGTATGACTCTCTCGAGCCGCACCTCGACAAAGCGACGCTCGAGTTCCACCACGACAAACACCACAAGGGTTATGTCGACGGGCTCAACGCGGCGCTCGCGAAGATCGAGGACGCGCGCAAGAGCGGCGACTTCGCCTTGTTGCAGCACTACGAGCGCCTCGTCGCCTTCCACGGCGCGGGCCACGCGAACCACGTGCAGTACTGGGAGAACATGGCGCCGGCAGGCAAGGGTGGCGGCGGTGAGCCCACGGGCGCGCTCGCAGAGCAGATCAAGAAGGACTTCGGCTCGTTCGAGAACCTCAAGAAGGAACTCTCGGCCGCGACGGTCAGCGTCGAAGGCTCGGGCTGGGGCCTGGTCGCTTGGGAGCCGCTCGGCCACCGGTTGATCACGCTGTCGTTGCTCAATCACCAGAACGCGTCGTTCATCGGCTCGCACCCGCTGCTCATCTGCGACGCCTGGGAGCACGCGTACTATTTGAAGTACCAGAACAAGCGCGCCGATTACGTCGCGGCTTGGTGGAACCTCGTCAACTGGGCGGACGTCAGCAAGCGCTTTGCTCAGGCTACGCACCACCACTGACCGAGAGCGGCTTCACGGGCCCAGATCACTCACAGGCGGGAAGACGGGAAGGGCTATGGCGCTTCTCTCGCTTCCCGTCTTTTTTTTGTGGGTTCAGGCGCGTGTCAGAAGTTTGTCGATCAGGTGCTTCGAGTGCGCTTCTAGTTCTTTGAAGACGACGCCCATTCCGTCTTTCTCGAGGCGCACGACTTCTCCGATGCCTTCGATGGTCTCGATGTCGTCCATGATGACCGTGAAGCGGAGGTTCACTTTCGTGCCTATCGCTAGCGGGGTTTGCGATTTGATGAAGACGCCCGTGCGCGAGATGTTGGTGACGTACTCGGCGATGAACGCGTCGAACGACTCGAACTCTTTGTTGATGGTGACGCGCTCGTCGGTGCGCTTCGGGTCGGTGGTCATCGGCGAGAACCTATCAGATCAACGACCCACCTTGGGCGCCACGCCACGGGCGGCGTCGCACAAGAAGTGGTTCACGTCCTTGATGGCGTCTGCGTCCTTGAACGCGACGAAGTGCCCGTCGTAGTTGTTCGGCGCGTACTCGCGCACCACGGCCGTCACGGGCTTGCTGTTGTCGGTGATGTTGCCACCGAGCGGTGCGGGCTTCGGGCCGAGGCTCATCAGGTTCTTGTCGGGTGTCGTCACCGAGCCGGGCGGCTGCGCGAGCGCGAGCCCGCCGGCGATCGCATACGTGAGCTCCGTCACGGGCGGCGAGTAAGAGTCGGCTTGCGCGTACGCCTGGAACACGTTCTTGGACAGGCCCGCCGTGGTCGGCAGATAGCTCATCGCGGCGGCGTGATTCAGCGGGTCTGCGAGGTCGATGTCGGCCTGGAGAACACTGAGCACCGGGTGATAGACGTCCACCGCGGGATCCTGCAGCACGAACGGCACGGCGGCCGCGATGTTCACCGGGCTCTTCTTCGTGAGCAGCGCATCGATCAGGCTCGCGCCCTCGCCGCTCAACATCACGCCGCTCACGCCAGCCGTGTAGGGCAGGGCGATCGCGTCTTCGGTCGCGCCTTGCGAGTGACCCCAGAACACGACGTTGCCGAATTTGATCGCGGCCTTGGTCGGCGACTGCATCGCCAACAGATCGAGCCCCTGGGCGAAGCGCAGCAGCGAGAGCTGATCGATCGCGCCCTGCAGCGGGTTGCCGCGGGCCGCGGCCGGATTCGCGAAGTTGTAGAAGAGATTGTTCGCCGACTGCATCGAAGCGCCGCGACGCGTGCCGTGCTCGACCTGATCGATGCCGAGGACCGCCATGTGCACCACACCGGACATGCCGTCGTCGACCGTGGCGAGTCGCGCGGCGACGCCTTCGTTGACGTGACTGCGGAACGAGCCGCCCGTGCCGTGCGCGTAGATCACGAGCGGCCAACCGCCGTTGGGCATCACGCCCTTCGGCACGGTGAGCGCCATGCAGACCTGCTCGCTCCCCTGAACCTGCGGTACGCCCAGGCCGTCCACCACGAGATCGCCGCCGTCTTTCACGTCGTAGTAGGGCTTGTTGCCCTTCTGGAAGATCGGCAACGTGACAAGCGCGTGCAGCTCGTCGAAGTTCGGATCGGCCATCGCGGGGCACGCGCGATCGCCCTTCGCTTGCGGGCACGGAGAGGGTGCGTCTCCGCAGCGGATCCAGCCAGTGGCCGTCGGAGCGGGCGCCGCGGTCACGGCCGCCGGTAGGTTCTTCGCCGTCTTGTTCACGGCGCCGACGGTGAACACCGCAGCGTCCAAGATGCCGGCCGGGTCGACCATCTTCTTCGTCGCCCAATCGCGCAGGGGCTTGTACGCCACATACGCCGCAGTGAGCGACGCGTCCGACGGCGGCATTGCGGCGAGCAGTGCGGTGAGGTCTCCGTCTCGCGCGACAGCGACCCCGTTTCCATCTCTCACCGCGGTCGAGATCAAGACCGCGTACGTGTGACCCGGCTGCAACGGCGCGCCCTCCGGCGGACGCAGCGTGAGGTTGTTCTGGCAGAGGTACTTATTACGCGAGGTCGTCGCCGACCAGAAGTAGCCGATGTCGTCACCCGTGCCGGCCGGCGTGATGTCTGCCATGCGCACGACGCCGTTGACCTTCAGTGTGTCGAAGTTGACGGCGCCGCTGAAGCGGAAAAAAACGGTCGGATACGCGCTGAAGCCGTCCGCGTTCTTCTCGACGTCGCGCAGGTAGCGGTCCACGGGATCGAAGCCCAACAATAACGCTCCCGGCGTCGGATGGTTCGACATGTCCGGGTGCCCGCCCTTCATACGCACGTCGTTCGGGAACGGAAGGCGATAAAAGTCGCCGTCACCCGAGCCGCGCGGCACGCGGAAATACGCCTTCACGGGGCCGGGATCGTCGTTGCAGACCTCGCCCTTGTAGTTCGGGATCCCGAGCGGAGGCTGACCGTTCGGGTTGGCCGGGAGCGGCGTGCACTTGCCGTCTGCGCATGCGAGCCCAGCGAAGCAGTCGCCGCTCTTGGTGCACGCGCCGCCGACATCGCCCGTGCCCTCGGGCTCGCACACCGCCGAGAAGCCCTCGAGGTTGCAACGGTCACCCGACTTGCAGTCCGCGTCGCTCGCGCACGGGTCGCCGTCTTGTCCGGCGCCTCCCTTCACACAAACGCGGTTCGGTCCGCAAAACGAGCCTAGGCTGCACTCGCTGCTGATCACGCACGCGGTGCCGTCGGGACTGTTGTGCCCTGGCGCGCAGATGTTGTTCACGCACGCGAGGCCCGCACGACACGTCCCCGGCCCGCTGCAGTGGGCGCCAACGCCGCCGCCGTAGATGCCACCGTCGTTCTGGTTGCCCCCGACGTAGCTCGCCCCCGAGCAAGCGATGATGGTTGCCGCGACCGAAAGGAAAGCAAAGCCTCTTCGCATGACAGACCTCCGCGTTATGCAGGAGAGGCTATCACCGGTCGACGAGCCAGTCGCGTCAGGTCACGGCTGGAAGCGATACGGGTGGTGAGCGTCGTGGCGCACGGGAACGCGGTGGCACCGTCCGTCCACGTTGCGCTTACGCTGGACGGAACCACTTGTTGGCTCCGTCCGTGCTCGTCCAGCCGCCGCAGTCGAAGCTCGCGATCTGCTCGCTGCCGAGCGTGGATGTACTCTCCGTCATGTTGAGCGCGCGACGGACCGGCAGACGTAAGCGCGGCGAAGCTTGGCGCGAAGACGGTCTTGGCGTCGGGCAGCACGTAAGGAGTGTTCGATTTCGTCGTGAACGTCGCCGCCGGACCGAGGGTGCCGGCCGCCACGAGGGCTAGAGCGAGCGCAACGAAGAATCTATGAGCCAATCGGGGAGTGCACTTCACCTGCTACGTTGCGGCGTCGTCGAGTTCGGGTTGCTCGGGGCGGATGTCGTGCTTGGGTCCGACGAGTGGCTCGCGAAGAGGCTCGCACACAGGCAGCCAGTGGCGTCGCTCGCCGTCGAGTCGTCGCCCTCGGTGGATGACTTGTCATTCGACGCCGTGGTGGGTGTATGGCACGCGACTCGTCCTTCGCCGTCTGTTTGGCACACGTAGCGGTGCGAGCGCTCGCACCCGTGCGCGGTGTACCGCGCGACGGTCTTGTCGTCCGAGTTGCCGGTCTCGAGCTTGATGAGCGCCTCGTCGCACGCCATGTCATGCGCCGCGATCGACTTGATCTGCCGCTCGTCCATGTGGACCGTGTAACAAGCGAACACGACGAGCGCGCCGCTCGCCAGCACGAAACGTCGACGATAGGAGCGCATGATCCTCCTACGTCTGCACGGCGGATTTACTTTCCGCGCAGCGAGAACATGCCGTGCCAAGCCGGAGGCGACAGCCGCGGACTTGAGCCGATTGACGTGAGAGGTGAGCCCAAAGGGGAGAAAGACATCACGAACGAGCCTTACTTGCCGACGAGGTCGAACTGCTCGAGGTGATACTCCGTCCTCGGAATCACGGTGATCTTGCGCATGAACTTGTTCTCGGCCGCGACGAGGGCCTCGTTCTCCGCGCCCGCGAGAACGTCGGCGACCGCAGGGTGCGCGTGCACGACGACGGTGTATCCAGGCAGATCTCCGCGGCGACGGCGGATCTCGCGCAAGATCTCGTAGGCGATCGTTTCTTTGCTCTGAAGCTGACCGGTGCCGTCACAATAGAAGCAGGGCTCGTGCAGCACACGACCAAGGCTCTCTCGCGTGCGCTTGCGCGTCATCTCGATGAGGCCGAGCTCGCTGATGCGGTTGAGCGTAGTCTTCGCTTTGTCTTTCTGGAGAAGGTCCTCGAGCGTGCGGCGCACCTTCTCGCGGTTGCCGGCGCGCTCCATGTCGATCAAGTCCAGGATGATCAGCCCGCCGATGTTGCGGAAGCGGAGCTGGTAGGCGATCTCGTTGACGGCCTCCAGGTTGGTCTTGAGGATCGTCTCCTCCATGTCCTTGCTGCCCTTGCCGACGAACCGACCCGTGTTGACGTCGATCGCGGTGAGCGCCTCGGCCTGATCGATGATCAGGTGGCCGCCGCTGACGAGCGGCACCTTGCGCGAGAGCGCGCGGCCGATCTCGTCCTCGATGCCGTACGCGTCGAAGATGGGCTCTTCTTCTTGGTAGAACTCGATGTCCTTCACGCGCTCGGGCGCGAACATCTCGACAAAGCTGCAGAGGCGGTCGTACTGCTTCTTGTCGTCGATGATGATCTTGTCGACCTCGTCGCTGAACATGTCGCGCGCGGTCTTGAGCACGATGTCGAGCTCGCTCATGAGCATCGCGGGAGAGCGAGCGCCCTCGCGGTTCTTGGCGATCTCGCCCCAGAGGCGGACGAGGTAGCCGACGTCTGCTTTGAGCTGCTTTTTGGTGAGTCCCTCTGCCAGCGTGCGCACGATGAGGCCGCCCGTCGGGGGCTTCATGGCCTCGATCGTCTCGCGCAATCGTGAGCGCTCTTTGTCATTGCCGATGCGCTTGCTGATGCCGATGTGCTCGACCGTCGGCAGGTACACGACGTACCGGCCGGGCAGTGAGATGTGGCTCGAGCAGCGCGCGCCCTTGGTGCCGATCGGGTCCTTCGAGATCTGGACGATGATCTCTTGGCCTTCCTTGACGACCTCTCGGATCGGCGTGGACTTCGAGATGCGCGAGGCGTTTGCGCTCGAGCCGCGCGTGCCGTGATCACGTCGCCCACGATCGCCGCCGCCGCCGCCACCGCCGCCGCCGCCACCACCGCCAGCACCGCCAGCACCGCCAGCACCAGCACCAGCGCCAGCGTGGCGATCATTTCCACGGCCGCGACCGCGACCACGACCGCGACCGCGACCACGACCACGATCGCCGCCGGCGCTGGGACCGCGCTCTCGAGGCGCCGCAGCTCTCGGCACGGGCTCGCCCGGGTCGCTCACCGTGAAGCCAGGGAGGGCTCCGAAGTCGTCGTCATCGTCGCCCGCTGCACGCGCGGGCCGCGCGGAGGGTTCGTTGCTGGCGCGCTCATCGTTCGCCGGCTCTCCGTGGGTTGGCGCGTCGTTCGCGGGCGGGACTATCGACGACTCATCGCCTTCCTCGGCGTCGTCGCCGACCTCGTCATCGTGCTCATCACCAAGGGCGAGCTCCGGCGCGCTGCTCTCGGCCATGACGGGCGCAGAGGCGTCGTCGAGCGACACTTGCGAATCGCGATCGAACAACACCTCACTCGATTGATCCGCCGCAGGCACGATCGCCGGCTCGGAGGCGACTGGCGGCGCGGTTGCATCGGCCGGAGAACCGACGAGCGGCACGTCGTCCGCGATATCCGCCTCAGTCTCGGTGTCGAGCTCTTCGACTCCCGTGGCAGTGGGCGCGCGCTCTTCGTCGCGTGCATGCTTTCGACCCCCCGCGAGGTACGTCTCGAAGTCGTCCGGTCGGATGAGGTCCTCGACGTGGAGGAACGCCGCGCGCTCTTGCCCGATGTCGATGAACGCTGCCTGCAAGCCAGGAAGCACGCGCGTCACACGACCGAGCACGACGCTGCCGACGCTGCTGCCGCCCCCGTGCTGACCTTTTCGTTCGATGTGAAGCTCGGCGATGATGCCGTCTTCGATGAGCGCTACGCGAATTTCACGGACGTCGACGCTGATGACCAATACGTTCTTCGACATGCCAATACGGAGCTTTCTCGCCCATGGGCATGCGCACCTCGGATGAACGGGAGCCGCGAGCGCCATCGATGAAGAAGCGCAGAGTCGCGGGTACAGTCGGCGAGGGGATCATGCTGAGAGCGTGATGCCGCGAGGACGCGGCGTTTTAGGAGACGTCCTCCGGATTGCGAGGACAGGAGAGTTTGGAACCGCCGGCCGAGAGCCCGCGTCGTTCCTGATCGAAGACCCTAGCGCGAAATGCGCCGATGGCGACGACAAAAGGGAAAGGCCCCGCCACACCCTTTCGCGCTACCGTTGCTCCCTCTCGGGCCTGGCGGGGTTCACGTTTCCGAGTCGACGGGGCCACAGAGGCCGAAACCTGAGATCCGTCTTAGGCCGACCGAGGCAGACTGTCCAGGGGAAGCCTCGACGACCGCTTGGCGTATCGACCAGGTTGAGCGCCGGGAACACCCACCCATCAAGCCGGGTTGCTCGCAAGGGCGAAGGCGGCTATTCCCTCGCTCCAAGTTCATCACAAGGGAGCGCCACTTTGAGTCCCGTCGCAGAAATCGGCCTGATCGCCAGCCGCGAGCTTCGCAAGAGCATCCGCAGCGTCAAAGGCATCATCCTCGGCATCCTGACGCTGCTGGGCAGCTTGCTCGCCGCGTACGTTTGCATCCGCATCGAAGGCGCGTTCCGCGACGATCTCGGCGCAGAGACGACCGACGCGTTCACCGCAGCGCAAGAGAAGTACTACGTGGGCCAAGGCGTGGACACGCAGCTTGCGCACTACCTCGCGGGCATCCCGGTCTCGATGAAGGCCTTCTTGGCCGTCGTGATCTGGCTCGGACCGCTCTTGGTGGCGCTGCTCGGGTTCGACTCCGTGTCTGGCGACATCCAGCACCGAGGGGTCCGCTTCTGGACCGTGCGATCACGGCGTTGGTCGTACTTGCTCGGCAAGTTCTTCGGGCTCTGGAGCATCGTCGCGATCATCACGGGCACGCTCACGATCTTGAGCGGACTGCTCATCATGATCTCCGGCTACATCGGCGTCGGCGCGTTCGTCGGCTGGGGCCTGCGCTTCTGGCTCGTCTCGACCTTGATCGCGGGCACGTGGACGGCAATCGCGATCTTCGTGAGCTCGCGCTTCAAGACGCCCATCCTCGCCTTGCTCGTGACGTTCGCCGCTTTCTTCGCGATCTGGCTCACACGTGCGGTCGGCATCGTCTCGCGCGTGGTGGAGACCGCCCACAACATGAGCGTCGACCAAGCGAACCAAGCCAACGAGCACGCCGAGCGCATGGTGAGCATCCGTTGGTACGAGTACCTCTACCCGAACGGCTACGACGACCTGTTGCTCTCGCCCAAGCCGATGCAAGTCGCGGCGGGCCTCGGCGGCTGCTTCGCGTACATGATCATCTTCGTGGGTCTCGCGACCTTGCTGTTCGCGCGGAAGGATTTCCAGATCAGCGCGGCGCGTAAAGTCTGGCTCTTGAAGCGAAGCTTGTAATAATCGCCACCGCCGTAATCATAGATCACCTGCCCGTAGTCGGCGT
>JAYVYD010000277.1:0-6492 GCA_043784605.1 Myxococcales bacterium
CGCGCGGCACACGGCGACCTTCCGCACACACACATCGAGGGCGGGTACGTCGCGATCGCCTACAACGGCGCGGTGCAGGTCGACGTCACCAAGGCGGACGCCGGGCTCGAGGACGTCGCGCCCATCGCGACGACGCGCATGGGCGGTCGTGTGCTGGTCAACGACTTTCATCTGATGGTCGAGCCGCTGAAGCCGGTACGTCTCGAGTCGGACGGCTCGGTCACCAACTACACGCTCGACGACATGTCCTTCGGCGACGTGACAAGCCTGCACGCTTCGCTCACCGACACGGTGCTGGAGCTCAAGAACGTTCACGCGAAGAAAGGCGGGAGCACTTACGCGTTGCCGGCGGGCAAGATCGACTTCGGCAAGCCCGGCCAGCCGCCTGGCATGCACGTCGAGGGCACCGTCGCGGCCGACGCGTTCGGCGTGCGCGATCTCCTGTCGATCTTCCACCTCGACGAGGACCCTCGCTTCCTTGGCATCGACGCGAAGGCCGGCGCGGACGCGCAGTTCAACGTCGTCGTCGGCGGGCCCGGCGATCCGTGCGGCGGCGGCTATGTGAACGTGCACGCGACGACTCACCTCACCGGCGTGGACCTCTTCGGCGAGAAGTTCGACGACGGAGACGCCGACTTCGATCTGCGTTGGCGAGATCGACTCGCAGGCTTCCCTGGCGCAGAGCTCGACGTGCACGCGCTCACGCTTCACAAGGTGCGCCGCGAGAAGGACGGCTCGACGGTCGGGTCGATCCTCGGCTCGATGAAGACCGACATCGGCGGCGCGCTGCACGGCAACTTCGTGCTCGAAGGTGTGCCACTGTCGCGCTTGCAGACGCTCGGCGCGATCGGCTCTGACTTGGATGGCTCGGTGAGCGGCATCGCGCAGGTGTCGGGGACGCTGGACGCGATCCAAATGGACGCAGACGTCGACGTCTCTCCGATCGACTACAAGGGCGGCCACTACGGCCCCTCGCAAATGCACGTGGGGCTCCTGCAAACGTCGCCCGTGCAGGTGAGCGGTCACACCCGATGCGGCGGAGTCATCGGCGGACAGTTCGACAAAGAGGCCTACCTGCAAGACACGTCCTCGCACGGCGCGCTCACGGTGGCCGGCACCGCGTTCGGGGGGCAGCTCGCCGTGCGAAAGCTCACGGTGACGCGCGAAAAGCAGGCGGTGATCAGCGGCGCGCTCTCGCTGCGCAAGCTGGATTTCGCGGCGATCACGAAGTCGCTCGGGCTCGCGAGCGAGTCGCCGCCGTCCGGTGAGATCTCGGGCGAGCTCGTCATCGACGGCGTCAAACAGGGCGCGTACGACGAGGCGATCGTCCGCTTCGCGCCGAGCGGGCTCTTCGTCGAACGCGAGGGCAAGCGACTCTCCCTACGACCGACGGGGGCGTGGCTCACGCTCGCTGCCGACACGCTCACGGTCTCGCCGCTCTCGTTCGATCTCTCCACGCCCGCGGGCCTGACGGGCAGCATCTCGGTCTCTGGCTCGGCGACGAAGGTGACGCACGACCCGCAGCTCGACTTCTCCGCGCAGCTGATGCCGCTCGACCTCGGCGTGCTCGTAGGCATCGTGCCGAAGCTCGAGTCCGCGAAGGGCACTCTCGACGGGAGCGTGCACGCGTTCGGGCCCGCGAAGGATCCCAACGTGCAAGGCGGCTTGCGCGTGCGTTCCGGCGAGCTCTCGATCAAGGGTGTGCCCGGCGTGATCGGGGGCCTCGACGCGGACATCGTCGCGGACACCTCCGAGCTGCGGATCTCTCGCGCGACGGCCAAATTCTCGGGCGGCACGCTGAGCATCACGGGACGCGCGCCCATGAAGAACTTCTCGTTCGTCGGCGCCTACGCGGACATCGCCGTGCGATCGGTGAGGCTCACGCCGCTCGACGGCATCAACGTCGGGCTCGACGCAGATCTCACCCTGGCGACCGCCGAATCGAAGAGCGTCGACGCGCACGCGCTGCCGAGCTTGAGCGGCGACGTGACGATCACCTCGGCCGAGTACACGCGACCGATCGTGCTCGCGAGCGACCTCACTTCGATCGGCGGCAAATCCAAGCGCACCGTCGTCGACACCTACGATCCGTCGCTGGACGTGCTGTCGCTCGATGTCCGCGTGCACGCGCGCGCGCCGCTGCGCATCAAGAACAACCTCGCGGACATCAGTCTCGTCACGGAGTCCGACACGCTGCTCGTGAGCGGAACCAACCAGCGTTTCGGCCTGCGCGGCGGATTGAAGGCGCTGCCCGGCGGTCGCTTCCGGCTCCCGTTCGGCGCGAGCGTGTTCGAGGTGAAGCAGGCGTTCTTGCGCTTCGACGATCCCACGCGCATCGCGCCCAACGTCGACGTGCTCGCCGAGACCGAGTACCGACGTGGCGACACGAGCTCGAGTTCGTCGGGCCCCGGCTCCACGGCGCGCGGCGGTTCGCTCTGGCGCATCGGCCTTCACGCCTATGGCGAGACCGACGACCTCAAGATCGAGATGACGAGCGATCCGCCGTTGTCTCAAGAGGACATCGTGCTGTTGCTCACGATCGGCATGACGCGCGCGGAACTCGATCAGCTGCAAGCGGGCGCGCTCGGCGCGGGCGCGGCGCTCGAGGCGTTCAGCGCCGTGTCTGGCGCGTCCACGGCCGTGAAAGACGCCATCCCCGTGATCGACGACTTCCGCTTCGGCAGCGCATACTCCTCCAAGACGGGGCGAACGGGCCCGCAGGTGACGATCGGCAAGCGCATCACGAGCGACGTGCGTGCGAACGTCAGCAAGGGACTCTCGGAGGACAATGACCTGCGCGCGAACATCCAGTGGAGGCTCTCGAACCGCGTCTCTTTGCAGGGCTCCTACGACAACGTGAGCGACGTGACCTCTTCTTCGGTCGGTAACCTCGGCATGGATCTCCGCTGGCGGCTCGAGTTCGAGTAGAAACGATCGGCGTGGGAGCCGCGCGTGGGTTCAAGATCGTCCTCGTACTGATCGCGATCGTGATCGGCGCGCCCTCGGTCTTCGCGGATGGCCCGGAATTCGAGCTGCTGGTGCCACCGCGGTCGCCGCCCTTGCAGCCTCCGACCGTGAACGTCGTCCCCATGCCAGACCTCGCGCCGTACTTGGGCAAACCGATCATCGCCACCGAGGTCGTCGTCGAAGAATCTCCGCTCGGGACGCCGACCGCGCGCCCGATCACGCGCGTGAAGGTCGGCGATACGCTGACGGTCGATGTCCCGCGGGCCGTGCTCCTCGAGGTGCTCGAGTCCGGAGCGTACGGCGACGCGTGGGTCAACGTCGTCAACGAGAGCGGGGGTGTCCGCGTTCGCGTGCACGCGAGGGTTCGAAAGCTCGTCGAGTCCGTGCGCGTCGACACACACGGCAGCGTCGTCGACACCGAAGATCTGCTCCGCGAGGCAGGCCTGGACGAGGGTGCGGAGCTCGTCGGCTCGGATCTCGATCTGCGCACGCAGAGAATGCGCGCGCTGTTCGGGCGGCGCGGCTTCCCGAACGCCACAGTGAGAGTCGAGACGCGTGAGACGAACGACGCGGGGCGCGTGCTCCTCCTGATCGACGCGACTCCGGGCGAGCCGCAAACGCTCGGGCGCCGCGTCTTTTACGCGTTCGGAGCGACCGGCGACGAGCTTCGGACCTACACGGACGCGTACCGCGTGACGGTCGGAGCGCGCACGGACGAGGTGTTGCTGGACGCCGCGGACAACGACCTGCAGAAGCGGCTGCAAGACGCGGGCTATTTCGACGCGGAGGTCTTCCACGACGTCGTGCGCGCCAAGGGCGTCGTCACGCTTCGCGTGCGCATCGACTCGGGCCCACGCTACGCGATCCGCTTCGCGGGCAACGACCACTACGACGCAGACGCGCTGCGGGCGGCCGCTGTAGGAGACGCGACGGATGCCGACTACACGCCCGCGCGCATGGAGGTGCGCCTCAAGCACTTCTACGAGGTGCGAGGCTTCCTCGACGCGGAAGTCACGACGGAGGTGCGCGGCGCGGAGACCGAACGCGCGCGATCGATCATCTTCCACATCGCCGAGCGCCCGCGCGTGCGCGTTGCCTCGCGGGCCTATCCCTGCTTGAAGGAAGACGAGATCAGCAAACTCACGAACGGCGGACCGACGAGCGCCGCGGGCATCGGCCGGGAGGTCGACAGCTTCCTCGAGGAGGACCTGCCGGGCGGTGACTTGTTGATAGGCCCGGACCCACGCACGTCCGACGCCATACTCTCGCCAATGGCTGGAAACAGGGCCATCCCGACGGATCTCGCGCCGGACACGGTGTACTCGCCTGGAACCTACGAGCGCGCGGTGGAGCACGTACAAGACCTCTATCGCAACGAGGGTTACCTCTCGGCGGTCGCCGGTCCCGTGCAAGTGCTCCGCAGGCGGTGTTCGTCAAAGTCGCCGCCCGGGCAGTGCGTCCCCGTACCTCTGCCGGCAGAGCCGCCGATGACTTGCTCGTACGACCCCGTCGGCTTGCCCCTGCCCGTCCTGCCGATCCCGCCGGACATGACGTGCACGCCCGACCTGGCGCACAGCATCGAGTGCGAGCCTCGCGTGCAGCTGCGCATCCCGATCAAGCTCGGTCCGCGCACGTTCCAATACGATCTCGCGTTCAGGGGCAACCTCACGATCGACGAGAAGCGGCTCGCCGGCGCCGTGTCGATCTCACTCGGTGACGCGGTCAGCTCGCTCCACCTGGAGGAGGCGCGGCGCAGGCTGCTCGCGCTCTACAAGGAGGAGGGCTTCGCCTACGCGGACGTGTCGCTCGCCGTGGAGAAGAGCGCCGATCAGACGCGAGCGCGCATTCGCTTCGACGTGAGCGAGGGCGAGCGCGTCATCGTGAGGCAGATCGTCATCCACGGGAATCGACTGACGCAAGACGGCGTGATCCGGCGCCGAGTCGCCCTCTTCGTGGGCCAGCCTTATCGGACGAGCGACGTGCGCAAGACGCAAGAGCGCATCGCCACGCTCAACGTGTTCTCGAGCGTGAACGTCTCACTGGCGAACCCGCTCGTGCCTCAGAAGAACAAAACCGTCGTGGTGACCGTCGCCGAGGGCGAACCGCAGTACATCGATCTGCGCGCGGGCTTCTCGAACGGCGAGGGACCGCGCGGAGGCTTCGAGTACGGACACAAGAACCTCTTCGGGCTCGCCATCGGCGCGGCGCTGCGACTGCAGGCGTCGTACCTTCCCGACTTTTTGATCCTCGACTCCACCATCCTAAAAAACTTCCAGAAGCTCACGACGCTCCAGCGATTGGCCGCACGCGCGACATTGACAGGCACGTTCCCCGACGTCGGATTGGGTCCGCTCGTTCGCGCCTCCGTGGACGGAGTCGTGCTCAATGACGTCGAGCGGTACTTCCAAATCCTCAAAGGCGCGGTCATCCCGACTGTCTATTATCGCCCGGCGCGACAAGTCCAAATGTCCCTGGGCGCGAGCGCCGAGTACAACGACCTGACGCTCTTGGGCGGCTTCAAGGATCCGAGCGAGGCGCTCCAGGCTTCGGGCGGCAACCTCGACACGGCCAAGTTGCTTCGCGCATACAGCGGACCCTCCAAGGTCTTCTCGCAACGCTTCACGACCGCGTGGGATCGACGAGACAACTCGTTCAACGCGCACAAAGGCACGTACCTCGCGGGCAGCATCGAGCACGCCGACGCGTTCGCGACCGCGGCGTGCGGTGCCGGCGTAGGCGCGGGCTGTGATGGTCACTTCGTGAGGTTGTCGCAGACTTTCAGCGGCTATTACCCCGTTACGCGCAAAATCGGCTTCGCCGCGACTCTCCGCTTGGGAGAGGTGTTTCAGCTGACGTCGAGCTCGCAGACGTATCCCGACCGATTCTTCTTCATGGGTGGCTTCGACACCATGCGCGGCTGGGCGCAAGACACGCTGATCCCTCAAGACGCGCTCGACAGTCTGCGCGCGAACCGGATCTACGACCCGTCGAAGTTGGCGACTCGCGGCGGCAATCTGATGATCAATCCGCGGTTCGAATTGCGAGTACCGGTGACGGGCCCACTCGAGACGGTGTTCTTCTTCGACACCGGCAACCTGTGGAACGATTTGACCTACCCGTTCTCGCACGGGTTCGAGTTCAGGGCCGCCGCGGGGACGGGCGTGCGCGTTCAGACGCCGGTAGGACCGCTCGCGTTGGACTACGGAATCAACCTCACGCGCATCTCGAGCTACGAGGATTTTGGCGCGCTCAACTTCTCAATCGGACTCTTCTGACTCACGCGGGGGCGTGAGCTGCGACGCCGTTGGTCTCTACCGTCTTCGGCTTCTCGCGCACGGTGTAGACCTTCTTGCCCGTGAGAAACTCGGCCCACTCGACGGCGACCCACACGGGACCGATGGCGAGGTACTTCACGTCCTTGGTGAAGCTCGGCTTCTTGCCTTCGAAGTAGTGGCCGACGAACTGGAGGGTCCAACCGACGCCGAACATCGACAGCCCCAGAGGCGGCGCGAGCGGGATGAGCGG
>JAYVYD010000278.1:0-15148 GCA_043784605.1 Myxococcales bacterium
TTGGGCGTGGACGCGCCCGAACGAATGGACAAGCCGGCAGACGCCGAAGCTGACGAAAGCGAGTGAGTCATGAGTGATGTTCACGTGCGCAACCTCGAGCAGATTCAAGAAGACGACGCCAACCGGGCGCCGAGGTTCTGGTCGTGGGCGCTCGTCGCGCTTGGCGGCGCGGCGATCGTGTTCGCTGGCGTGACGCTCGCGGGGCGAAAGTCGGACGGGCAGGACAAGAAGGTGGACCCGCTGGGCGATCTCGTCGCGACGCGCGGAAGGGCACAAAAAGCAGGCTCGACCGTGAAGGCGACTGACTTGTCAACGAAGGACGTGACCTTCCCCGGTCTGCTCAGCGACGGCGACAACCCGACGACCGCGCTCGCCGCTGTGCGCACCGCCCCCGTGGCGAGTGCCTCGAACGCGGTGGCGCCAATCGCGACCGAGCCGCCGCCGCCGACCGACAAGCTACCCGTGGTCGCGCTCCCCGCGCAGAACGTGTTGTCCGCCACGCCCGTCGTGACGCATCCTCGCGACACGCTCACCCGAGCCGCGACCGTGTCCACCGAGAACGCGACGCCGACCACGCCCGCGGCGTCCGCGGGTCATGACGGCGGCTATCAGCTCCAAGTGAGCTCGTTCCGCACGGAGCCCGAGGCGGACGCGTTCGCCGATCAGCTGCGCGCACGTGGCCACAAGGCGTATGTCCTCGAGGCGAAGGTGCCGGGTCGAGGGACTTGGTATCGCGTTCGCGTCGGTCCGTTCTCGACGCAGCACGCCGCGGCGATCTATCGCTCGAGCTTCGAAGCGAAAGAGCACGTAGTCCCGTTCATCGTGCCACCGTCGGGCAAGTAGTCGAGACGCGGCGATACCTGCGCCGGTAGCAAGAAGTGACGCGTGTATTCATCCTGTGGCACAACACGGTGATGGGTTTTCCGATCTGGGCCCTCGCGCTGGTCGTCGCCGCGACGTCGCCGATGATCGTGCGCTATGTCGCGGACGTCATGGAAGCGCGCGTCAAACGCCGCACTGAAGTGGTGATCGCCAAGCTAGGCCTAGCGCGCGGCTCGAAAAATGGCGGCGTTGACGCGTGACGCGCCATCCCCATGTTCACTGGTACAGACTCTGCTTTCGAATAGTCGCACGCTCGCGCGACTGAAAAGGTAGGAGCTATCCCACTTATCTGGGCCTGAAATTGGCTCGTAAACGACGGCGGAACGTATTGCTAGAAGCGGAGTAACTCGATGGCACGCTTGTTCGGAATCATCGGCAATCGCGCAGATCTCGCAGGGCGCGCGCTCGCGTACGAAGCAGAGGCGCTTCGCGTGCGTGGCGGCGCGTCGGGTTGGGGCATCGGCTTTTATCAAGGCGGCGAGGTGCTCATGCGCCGTCGTCCCACGGTAGACTCGGGCGACCTGGACGTCAGCAAGCTCGTCGCGGACGCGCGGACGGACGTGCTCATCGGTCAAGTGCGTCGCGCCACCGTGGGCAGTCTCCGCACGGAGAACACTCACCCGTTCCGCTTTCGCCAGTGGCTCTTTGCGCAGACCGGGACAGTGCCGGCGTTCGAATCCACGCGTGAGCGCATGGTCGCGAGCGTGCCTGAGTTTCTGCGTGCAGGTATCCGTGGCGAGACAGACGCGGAGGTCGTGTTCCACGTGTTCCTCTCTTTCTTGCACGACGCTGGACGTCTCAACGATCTGATCGTCCCGCCGTCCGCCGCGGTGGACGCGCTGCGTGCCGCGCTCGCTCAAGTCGACGCGATCGGCTCGGAGGTCGGCGCGGCTCCGGCAGCGTGCAACGTGTTGGTCTCCGACGGCGACTCGATCATCGCGATCCACGGCGCCGCGACGATGGGCATTCGTGCGCTCGTAGGAAAGAACGACGCCGAGGCGGTCATCGGCGACGACCAACAGCTGCGCCGCCGAACGCCGGAAATCGGCCAGATGAACTTCCAGATCGTCGCCAGCGACTTCGACGACGCCAGCAGCAAGAGCCTCGACGCGCCGGGTCCGACGAGTGGCGTACCTCCGCGCTGGAACGCCGTCGCAGATCGTGCGATCGTCACTCTCACGCGTGGTCAGTCCCCGAAGATCGAAGCTCTCTAGCGCTCTCTGCGCTCTGTCTCTCGCGGCGTGCGCAAGTTCGTCGTTCGTGACGGCTACCGAGCTGCCGAAGAGGCCGCGTCAGCCGGATGGTGTGCTCGTGGATCCACAACCCGCCGTACCTGACTCGCGCGTTCGCGCACCGGCACTCGGCGTGGTGACGCTCGAACCGTCCATCGGCAACGAGGCGCTCTTCGCGGTCGTGTCCAAAGTCTTCGAAGCGTTCGCGCGAAAGAGCCCTGGGTCGACGGCCGAGCTGTTCGTTCCCGGCGCTCTCGTGCAGCTCGATGGGCGCCGTAGCCGTCAAGAAATCATCGGCGAATGGGACCAGCGCAACAGCAGAATGGACTTCACCGCGCTGCGCGGGCTCGATGTGGTCCGCATCGAGCGCATGGAGCGCTTCGAGTACGAGGACCTGAGCCCGATGTCGAACCCGCCGCGGCCCGAGGACATGGAGCCCGGCGACATCCTCATCAGGCTCCCAGTCGCAGCCCCGCTCGACCCTCGCACCGGCGGTCCGCTCTTCAAGAACATCATGGTGATGGTGCTGCGCCCGATCGACCGCGTGCTCCACATCGCCGGCATAGGCGAGTTCGACCAACCCTAGCCACCCATCAAACAAGGAGCATGGTGGTTTTCGTCGAGACGAGTGAGACCTAGAAGCGGATGAGGAGTCGGGATTTCTGTACGGCGAAGATTCCCGACGACGGCATCGGCGAAAAACATCGCGCTCGTTAGCTGCGAAACTCGTCTAGGGAGATGTTGTACTTCTTGAGCCAGCGGTGAATCTGCATGCGCTCCTTTCCGAGCACTCGACCCACTGCGGCTACGTTGCCGCCGTGCTCGGTGAGCAGCGCGCGTAGCTCGGCTTCGGTCGGCGTGCCGCGTCGCTCTGGGGGCGCTATGATCGGGTCGCTCACGCGATCGCGTTCGGGTTGAGCGTCCACGCGCTTCTTGGCGTAGCCCTTCATGTGCGCGGCGATCGCGTCGGGGAGCTGCGCGGCGTCGAGCGGCGCGCCGTCGGTGAGTGCGATTCCGCGCTTGATACAGCTCTCGAGCTCGCGCACGTTGTAGGGCCAGTCGTAGTGGAGGAGCGCGATCATGAAGGAGAACGTGAGCCCGATCTGAGGTCTGCCGTAGCGTGCTGCGAACGCGCGTGCGAGCAAGTAGACGTCCTCCTTTCGGTCGCGGAGCGGGGGTAGACGCACGGCGTGCTCGTTGAGTCGCGCGTACAAATCACCACGAAATTTTCCCTCTTTGACGTAGCTCTGGAGATCACGGTGCGTCGCGCAGACCACTCGAATGTCTACCTTCTCGGGCGCTTGAGCGCCGAGGGGAAACACCTCTCGCGACTGCAGCACGCGCAGCAGCTTGGCCTGTGCGTCGAGCGGCATGTCGCCGATCTCGTCCAAGAAGAGCGTGCCTTGATCCGCGAGCTTGATGAGCCCGGGCTTGTCGCGGTCTGCGCCGCTGAACGCGCCGCGCCTGTAGCCGAAGAGCTCGCTCTCGAGGAGACTGTGAGGAATGGCCGCGCAGTTGATCGCGCCGAGCGTGCCCTTACGCCCCGACGCATCGTGCATGCCGCGCGCGACGACCTCTTTGCCCGTGCCGGTCTCGCCGAGGACGAGGCAAGACAGCTCCGTGGGCGCGATGCGCGCGATGTCGCTCGCGATCGCGTTCATCTGCGCGCCGCCGACGAGCTCTACGATCTTGTCCGCGTGGGCGCCGCGCACGGACCCGTCGATGCGGAACGGCAGGTACTTCTCCGCGCCGCGCTCCACGAACTTGAAGACGGCATCTCCGACACGAAGGTCGTCTCCGTGGCGCAGCCGGCGTTGCCCGAGCAAGAACTCGCCGCGCACCATCGTGCCGTTGCGGCTGCCGAGATCTTGGACGACCCAACCGTCACCCTCGGCGACGATGCGGGCGTGAAGGCGGCTCACCGCTTGCTCGGGGATGCAGATGGAACCGGCAGGATCACGGCCGATCACGATCTCGTGGGTGAAGAACGGATACGCCGGCGCGAGCGCTTCGAAGTTCTGCGCGTACAAGAGCACGAGCCCCGCGCGCGAGTCCGCGTCTGGGTCCGCGCTCGTCGCGAGGGCGGCGTCCTCGAAGTTCGAGGACGTGCCGGTTCGAAATCGGGAGAAGGTACTCACGGCGGCGACGCGTAAATCATCACGGTGCAGGATACCGCGAGATGGGGACGTGCGCTGCCTCGCACACGGCGAGGAGTGCCGCGTCCGCGCGCCGAAGGAGGTCCTCGTGCGTCCCGTCGTTGGTGATGACGACGTCTGCGCGGGCGATCTTGTCGGCGAGCGGCATCTGCGCACGCACGCGGGCGATCGCGTCGGCGCGGTCCAGCCCGTCGCGCGCCATGGTGCGGGCGACCTGCGCCTCTTCGGGTGCGGCTACGACGACGAGTGGCCGAAACGCATGTTCGAGCCCGTTTTCGAGGAGCAGCGCGGCTTCGTAGCAAGTGAGTGGCTCTCCGCACGACGCGAACTCGCGGGTGCGCTCGGCGCCTGCTTCGGCGATCAGCGGGTGAGTGATCGCGTTGAGCGCCATGCGCTTCGTCCCGTCGGCGAAGACGATCGCGCCGAGCTTCTTCCGATCGAGCGAGCCGTCTCGAGAGAGCACGCCCTCCCCGAACTCGCGCACGATCGCCCGCAGGCCCACCGAGCCCTTGCCCACCACGTCGCGCGCGAGCTCATCGGCGTCCACGACGGGCACACCACGCTCGCGGAAGCGCGCCGCAACGGAGCTCTTGCCCGAAGAGATTCCGCCGGTGAGACCGAAGACGTGCACCCCGCGACCGTAGTACACTTCCGGAGGCCCTCGGCGAACGCCGACGAAAGGTCGAGGGCTTCGCCCGCAAATCTAGCCATGACACCGAGACGCGACAGACCGCGCAGAATCAGCCGCCGCTCGGTACTCGCGGGCTTGGGGGGCGCATTGCTCGTGGCTGGATCGGCGATCGCCGTCGTACGAACGCGTGGGTATGATGTGAGCGATGAGCGTCGGGCGAGCCTGGTCGTGCTCGCGCCGTGGCAGCTCGTCGTCTTCGAGCACATCGCCGCCAGGATCGCCGCGTCCGACGACCCGAACGACAAGTCGATCCCGAGCGCTTACGACGTCGACGTCGCGGGCTTCGTGGATCGCTACTGTGTCGGCATGCACGCGCTCTTGCGTCGCGATCTCCTGCGCCTCCTCGGATTCATGGAGCACATGGCGCCGCTCGCGATCGGTAAGACGTCGCGCTTCACGCACTTGGTGGACGCCGATCAGGATCGCGTGCTCGCGTGGATGGAGTCCAACGATCAGGGCCTGATGCGAGGCGCGTTCGCGAGCATCAAGGCGCTCGTCTTCATGGGTTACTACCGCGACCCACGCACGTGGAAGATGTTGGGCTACGCGGGCCCGTTCGTGAAGCGACCGGTCGGAGGCTGGCAGTGAGCTCGCGTGGAGTCATCGTGAGGGGCCGTGATTTACTGGCTGACGTGAGTCTCGAGGTGGACGCCGTCGTCGTCGGAACGGGCGCGGGGGGATCGATCGCGGCGCGTGAGCTCGCGCGCGCGGGGCTCTCGGTCGTCGCGCTCGAGGAGGGTGGGCACCACGCGGCGGCCGACTTCACCCAGCGCGAGGACGAGATGCTCCCGATACTGTTCGCCGACGGCGGCGGGCGCACGACCAAAGATCTCGCGATACGCGTCCTGCAAGGTCGCGGCGTCGGCGGTAGCACCGTGCACAACACGAACCTCTGCAAGCGCACGCCGGACGCCATCCTCGAGCTCTGGCGACAACGCTACAACGTCTCGGGCTGCTCGCCGTCGGACATGCGCGCGGCATTCGAGCAGATCGAGAAGGACCTCTCCGTCAGCGAGATCCCTGCGGCGCTGCGCAACCCGAACAACGACGTCCTCCACAAGGGCGCGCTCGCGCTCGGCTGGAAAGCGGGGCCTCTCAAGCACAACCGCGTCGGCTGCCAGACGAGCGGCTTCTGCGAGGTCGGGTGCGCGTACGACGCCAAGCAGAACGCCCTGAAGGTCGTCGTCCCTCAGGCGATGGAGGCCGGCGCGAACGTGTACGCGGACGTCGAGGTCGTGCGCGTGAACCACACTCGTGGGCGCGTCACCGGAGTGTCCGCGGTCGCGCGCTCGGAGTCTGGCGCGCCGGTCGCGTGGGTCGACGTTCGCAGCAAGATCGTCGTGCTCGCGGCGAGCGCGGTGGGCTCGGCGTTGCTCGCGAAGAAGAGCGGCATCACGGACCCGCACGATCAAATCGGCAAGAAGCTCCGCATGCATCCGGGGGCGGTCGTCGCGGGGCGCTTCGATCGCGTGATGAACAGCAACTACGGCATCCCTCAGTCCTACGAGTGCACCGAGCACCTGGACTTCGAGGAGGGCTCTGACAAGCGCGTGTGGATCGTCCCTGCGTTCGCGCACCCGATCGGAACGGCCTCTATGTTACCGGGGTTCGGCGCGTCTCACATGAAGGCCATGCGCTCGTACGGACAGCTCGCCGTGCTCACGGCGATGGTGCACGACGAGACCGAGGGTCGCGTCGAGGTGGGGGAGGGCGAGCGACCGCTCATCACGTACGACATGACGGAGTCCGATCGACGACAGCTCGCGAAGGGTCTCATCGCCTGCGCGAGACTCTTGTTCGCGGGCGGCGCCGTGGAGGTGACCATCCCCGCGATCCCGCCGGTCACTCTCACGAGCGCGAGTCAGCTCGACTCTCTTTCCACCGATTTCGTGCGACCCCACGGAGTGCCGCTCACCGCCGTGCATCCGATGGGCACCATGCGCATGGGAGATGATCCGAAGACGAGCGTGGTCTCGAGCACGGGCGAGCACCACTTCGTGCGAGGCCTCTTCGTCGCGGACGGCTCACTGTTCCCGACCAGCCTCGGGGGTCCGCCGCAGATCAGCATCTACTCGTTCGCGCACCACCTCGCGCCGCACGCGATCGCACGCGCGAAGTCCTGAATACAAAAGACGAAGGCCCCGATCTTTCGATCGAGGCCTCCATCGTCGCAGTGAACTGTGAGGGATGAAATCAGCCGCCGCCAGCCGCGTCGGTCGGATTCGTGCTCGTGTCCGCGCCTACGCCTGCGTCATCCGGAGCGCACGGGTCGGCCGAGGGGCCCGCCGCGGGAGCGACCTTCGTGGGGTTGCCGATCTGCTTCGTGCTGAAGCCGATGCCGATCGAGATGCCGTCGCAGGGCTTGTCTTTGGTGTTGGTGCCGTCCTTGAGGATGTCGGACGTCTGGCGGATTTGGTTCGCGATGCCGTCGAACGCGCTGCCTTGGCAGAGCGACTTGGACAAGCGACCCGCGACTGCCTTGAGGCCCGTGATGAGCGCGTCGGTGTCGATGACACCCGCGATGACGCCGTTGCTGCCGGTGTCGGCCGCGGTGTGATCGAAGGTGATGACGGCCTGGTTGACCGCGAGGTCCAGCGAGACGCCGCCGATGCCGAGGCTCAGCGTGATCTGCGCAGGGGTGCCTGCGACCCAGGTGCCGTTGACGACATACGCGTCGCCGAACTTGACCTTGGATCCGCCCGCGACGGTCTTGCCGTCCGCGAGGAGCTCGGGGCGAACCGGCCAATCAGTGCCCGGCACGAAGCTGGGCGCCATCTTGCCCGTCGGGTCGAACGCGGCGCCCGCGAAGAGCTGGCCCGTGAGGCCCGTGGCCGTCTGTTTTGCGTCTGCCGACAGACCCGTGATGTTGAGCATCAGGGTGAAGCCGCCGTCGTGGATCGCCTTGGTGATGGTGGCCGAAGGCGTCGCCTGGCCGACGTTCTGGATGATCGGGAGGATGTTGGCGCCGAACGAGTTGTCGGTGCCACCGGTGCCGTCGACCTGGACGTTCGAGCCGGCGCCTTGGAAGCGCGTGCACACGTCGGTCGAGTTCTTGTCGGTGATCTTGCCGTCGATGTTGTAGCCGTAGCTCTTCCACGCCGAGGGGTTCAGGTTGCCCTGACGATCACTCTCGCCGAGGAACAGGTCAGTGACCGCGAACGTCGACGTCGTCGTCTCGTTGGTCTTCGCAGCCGTGGGTTTCGCGGGCGGCACAACGCCGGTGAGTGGTTTCACGGGAAGTGGGTCGGTGCCGCCGCACGCGCTGAGGTACGTAGCGAGAACTACTGCTACGCCCGCGCCCATCGCAGTGAGAGCCATTTTCTTGGAAAGCTTCATGTTCGTTCCTGCCTCCTAAAAGCCGATAAGCGTTTACCTCAGGTTTGCCGAGAATCCAAGCGAGCTGACACTGTAATGTCCTCGCAACGTTCCTGTCTTGTCTCTGTCTTGTCTCTGTCCTGTCCCTGAGGCCACCGTTGAAGATATGGGGCGATTGTTGATCGCGCAAGGTCAGGCGAGGGTTGCGCCGACGAGAGGTTCGCCGTAACGAGCACGGCGATGAGCGCGGAGTTCGTCCACCTGCACGTCCACACCCAGTACTCGATGCTGGACGGCGCGGTGAAGGTGAAGGACCTCGTCAAGCGCGTGAGCAAGGCCGGAATGAAGGCCGTCGCGATGACCGATCACGCCAACATGTTCGGCGGGATCGCGATCTACAAAGCCGCGAAGGAAGCGGGCGTGCAGGCGATCCTCGGGTGCGAGCTCGACGTCGTGCACGACGGACATTCCCATCACCTCCCCGTTCTCGCCTCGTCCCTCGAGGGCTACAAGAGCCTCGTCAAGCTCGTCACGCTAGGCCAAATCAAGCCCGATCCGCGCGGGCCCGCGGGATCTTCGTGCGTCTCGATCGAGCAGCTCGCAGAGCACAGCAAGGGGCTCATCGCGATGAGCGGCTGCATGGGCGGGCTCGTCGCGCAGAGCGTGCTCGAGCAGGGCGAGAAGGCGGGCGCCGCGATGCTCGGCAGGCTCCGCGACGCGTTCGGCAAAGAGAACCTCTTCGTCGAGCTCCAAGATCACGGCCTGGCCGAGCAGCCGATCTTGAACGGCATCCTCGTCAACCTCGCACGCGATATGGACCTCGGCCTCGTCGCGACCAACGACGTGCACTACGCCGAGCGCGCCGACGCGGACGCGCACCTCTATCTCTCGTGCATCAAGTCCGGCCGCTCGTACGCAGAGGCGAAGGAGCGCCACCACGGCCAGGACGAGATGTATCTGAAGTCGCCCGCGGAGATGGCGCAGCTATTTTCGGCGCATCCCAGCGCCATCACGAACACGCTGGCGATCGCCGAGCGATGCCAGGTCAAGCTCAAGCTCGGTGAGCCAATGCTCCCGAGCTTCAAGGTGCCAGACGGCTTCGACACGGAGAGCTACTTCCGCCACGTCTCGCGTGAGGGCCTCGAGCAGCGTTTCCGCGACCTCGAGTCGGTCGGGAAGGGCGTCGATCGCGAAGCGTACCGCAAGCGCCTGGAGATGGAGCTCGACGTCATCAGCACGATGAAGTTCCCCGGCTACTTCTTGATCGTCTGGGACTTCATCCGTTACGCGAAGGAGAACGGCATCCCGGTCGGTCCCGGTCGTGGATCCGGCGCAGGCTCGATCGTGGCGTATGCGCTGCGCATCACCGATCTCGATCCCATCCCTTACAACCTGCTGTTCGAGCGCTTCTTGAATCCGGAGCGCGTGTCGATGCCGGACTTCGACATCGACTTTTGCATGGACAAGCGCGACCGCGTGATCGCGTACGTGCAGCAAAAGTACGGCGAAGAGAGCGTCGGTCAGATCGCGACGTTCGCCGAGCTCAAGGCCAAGAGCGTAGTCAAAGACGTCGCGCGCGGTCTCGGCATTGCGCCCATCGACGCACAGGCGATCGCGAATTTGATCCCGCGCAAGTCTCCCGCCGAGACCTACACGATCGCAGAGAGCCTGGAGATCGAGCCGAAGCTGAAGGCGCGCTACGACACCGAGCCGCTCGTCAAAGAGCTCCTCACGCAAGCCTGCAAGCTCGAGGGCCTCACGCGACACGCCGGCAAACACGCCGCGGGCGTCGTCATCAGCGAGGGTCCGCTCTGGGACCACGTGCCGGTGTTCCGCGACGAGAAGTCCGGCGCGTACGTCACTCAATATTACAAAGACGACGTCGAGGCGGCGGGGCTCGTCAAGTTCGACTTCCTCGGCCTCAAGACGCTCACGGTCCTCGACATTGCGTGCTCGCTCATCAACGCGCGCCCCGATGTGGTGCAAAAGGGCGGGTTTGACCTCTCTGCGATCCCGTTGGATGATAAGTCAACGTTCACGCTGCTCGGGTCCGGCGAGACCAAGGGCGTGTTCCAGCTCGAGTCCAGCGGGATGCAGCAGCTCTTCAAGGACCTGCGCGCAGACCAGTTCGAGGACATCATCGCCGCCGTCGCGCTCTATCGCCCGGGCCCGATGGGCGCGGGGATGCACAACGACTTCGTCAAACGAAAGCACGGCACCCAGCAGATCGCGAGCATGCACCCGCTCATCGACGAGCTGCTCGCGCCGACCTACGGCGTCATCGTCTACCAAGAGCAGGTCATGCAGATCGCCCAGAAGCTCGCGGGCTACACGCTCGGCGGTGCAGATCTGTTGCGACGCGCGATGGGTAAAAAGAAGCCGGAGGAGATGCAGAAGCAGAAGAGCATCTTCGTCGAGGGCTCGCTCGCGAACGGAGTCACCGAGGCCGACGCGGACCGCATCTTCGGCCTGCTCGAGTACTTCGCGGGCTACGGCTTCAACAAGAGCCACTCGGCCGCCTACGCGCTGATCACCTATCAAACGGCCTACTTGAAGGCGCACTACCCGGTCGAGCTCTTGTGCGGAATCTTGACGAGCGACAAGGACCGCATCGAGAAGGTCGTTCGCACGATAGCCGACGCGCGCAACATGGGCGTCACCGTGCTGCCGCCGGACATCAACGAGTCCGCCACCGATTTCCGCGTCATCTACACGAACCCCGCGGGCGACAAGAAGGTCGGCAAGAAAGAGAAGATCAAAGACCCGACGGGGCCGCAGGTTCGCTTCGGCCTCGGAGCCGTTCGCGGAGTCGGCGGTGCGGCGCTCGAGACTCTGTTCGAGGCACGCGACAGCGGCGGACCCTTCGCGGATCTGTTCGACTTCGGCTCGCGCGTGGACGCCAAGAAGATCAACAAGGCCGTGCTCGAGGCCCTCGTGCAGTGCGGCGGCTTCGACCAAACGCTACAAAAACAAGGCGTTTCGCGCGCGCAGGCGTTCGCGGCGATCGACGTGGCGCTCGAGCGATCGCGGTCGGCGAGCCGTGATCGCGAGAGAGGTCAGACGAACCTCTTCGGTCTGTTCGACGCCGCGGCGAGCGCACAAGGACAGAAGACCACGACCGAGGCCTCAGGCTCGTATCCCGAGTGCCCTCCGTGGGATCAGAAGGAGATGCTGGTGCGCGAGCGACAGTCGCTCGGCTTCTACGTCTCGGGTCACCCGCTCGAGCGCTACCTGCGTGGCGGCGGCGCTCTGGCGCGGCTCGAGGCGTTGCCGGTCTCCGCGTGCGCGGAGCAATCGGACTGGAGCGTCGTGAAGCTCGCCGGAATGGTGGAGGGCTACCGCGAGAAGATCTTCAAGGACGGCGGCGGCAAGATCGCGTTCTTCGAGCTCGAGGACCTCACGGGCCGCGTGAACGTGAAGGTCCGTGGCAGCTCCATCGACACGTACGCACAGGTGCTGTCGACCGGAGAGCCCGTGCTCGTCACGGGCAAGGTGAGCTTCCCGCGTCGCGACGAGGACGCACCCGAAGAAGACCCCGACGTCGTGCGCGAGGCGACCATCCTCCTGAGTGACGCCGTGCTCTTGCGTGACGCAGTCGCTCGCGACACGCAGAAGCTCGTCGTGCGGTTGCATACTGCACGCATCAAGGAAGAGCAGCTCCGCAAGATGAAGGACGTGATCTTGGCGTCGAAGGGGAGCTGCCCGGTCGTGCTTCATCTCACGCTCGAAACGGGCGCGGAGGCGACGCTCGGCCTGAGCAAGGAACACAGGGTGGAGATCACGGACGCGCTGCTGTCGGGGTTGGAGCGCGTCTTCGGTGCTCAAGTCACCGAGCTTCGCTGAGCGATCTCAGCGCGTCATGATGACGTTCAGGTCTCCGCGCCAGCGCTCGGTGTAGCCCTGGGCCAACAACAGGTTACGCGCGGCCTCCCCGCCGTATTCGGGCGCGGGGTTCACCTCCATGATGATCGCGCGAGGGTGCAGCGATATGGGGGCGTCGCGGAAGAACGCGGCCAACACCCGCTGCTCGAAGCCTTCGATGTCGAGCTTGGCGATGGCCACCTTCGTGACGCCCTCGCGTTGGAGGAACTCGAGCAGCGGCGCGCACTCGACGTCTTCCCCATCCACCATGTCGTGGAGTACGAAATTGTTGCCACCGGTGTTCGACGGGTTGATGCCGAGCCGAAGCGTCTCGCGCTTGTCGCTCACGCCAGCGTGGATGGCCTTCACGTTGCGCGCGTCGTTGCGGTCGACGTTGCCGGAGAGGGACGCGAACGTCTTGCCGCTCGCCTCGAACGCCAGCACACGTCCCTCGGGACCCACGGCCCTGGAGGCGACGAGCGAGTAAAATCCGTGGTGCGCGCCAACGTCCAGGAACGTGTCGCCCGGGCGCAAATGCGATCGTACGAACGCGAGCTCCTCGTAGTCGAAGAGCTGCGGCGAAAAGAACATGCACTCTTGGGCGTAGTCGCGCGCGTCGAGGATCAGCCGAAACCCGAGCGCGTCGGTCTCGATCGGCTCGAGTCGGTCGCCCCGGAGTTGCTTGTAGGCGCGCGAGATGGAGCGCGAGACGTAGCGCGCCCCGCGAACTCGAGGGAGCCGTCGTGTCAGCCCCAAGAGCGGAGTTAAGAAGCGATCCATCGGCGCCGCGCGAATTAACACGAACGTCGGCTCATGCCCACACTGGCCCCACCATCGACCGAACGGGTTCGTCGCCGCCTTGCCTCACGACGGCCGGCCATGAGAATGTTCTCGCGTAGTCTTTCGTGTCCAGAAGGCGAACCATGCAGGAAGCAGCAGCGTGTTTGCGATGTGGCTCGGTTCAGGGCTGCGCTGACGATCTCGTCTGCGAGCGATGTTCGATCACGCGCGTGCGCTCCGTGCTCTCGGATGACACGCTCGTGGAGCCGCCGTTCAACCCACTCGAAGTCGCCTTGCTCGGCGACCTGGTCTACGACGAGCAGCTCGAACTCGCCGAACAGAAGGGCGGAGAGCGCGTTTGGGGACTGGTCGTTCGCGTGCGTGGCTCGCTCGGCGGGGGCGTGTCGCTGTCGGTCGAAGCGCAGCTCGCGCCTGAAGGCGCCGACACGCCCGCGGAGGACCTCTGGGGCGAGCCGGTCGTGCTCGCGAAGCTGCCGACGGCGACGAGAGAGAGCATCGGTGATCGCATCGCGTGGGCGCGACACACGACCAAGGTGAGGGGACTCCGCCCGCTCGACATCGACGAGCGCCAGACGGTCGCGCGGCGCGGCTTCCTCGGCGGCCCGGACGGCTTGCCGATGCTGCTCGCCGCGCGCTTGCGCCTAGCGACGCTCGAGTTCGAAGGCGTGCACGGCGCTCCAGCCGTCTCATTCGTACGAAAAGAGGAAGGCAAAGAGGTGCTCTTCGTCGAGGTTCACGTGCCAAGGGCGGACGGAGAGCGCCCCATCGTCGTCGAGCTCTTCGCGATGGAAGGCAATCCTGTGGTGCCTGTCGCGCTCGTCGCGGCCGCCGAAGCGTTCTGCGCACGGCAATAGGGTCACAAAAAGATCGGGAAGATCAAAAGGCGTTCGTCCTCTGCCTCTAAGATGGACCCACATGCACGGATGGGTTCGGTGGCTCACGGCGAGGCTCGTTCGCTTGTACTATCCGAGCTTGTCGTGTGAGGGCCTCGAGCGATTGCCCAAAGGGGTGCCGCTCGTGTTCTTGCCGAATCATCCGAACGCGCTGCTCGATCCGTTGGTGCTCCGCCTCGCCGTGGGGATGCCGGTCGCGTTCTTGGCGAAGAGCACGCTGTTCGACTCTGCGATCTCGAGAGTCGCGCTCGACGCGTACGACGCGATGCCGGTCTACCGACAGCGTGACGGCGGCGCAGGAGACAAGAACGAAGCGACGTTCGCGCGGTGTCGCGCACGCCTCGGCACGGGCCTGCCGCTCGCGATCTTTCCGGAGGGGACGTCACATTCCGACCCGACGCTAAAGCCGCTAAAAACAGGCGCCGCGCGCATTGCGTTGGGTGCCGAGGCCGAGCACGGCTTCTCGCTCGGAGTGCTCTTGGTTCCCGCGAGCTTGCACTATGACGACAAGGCGACGTTTCGATCGAGCGCGCTGGTGGTGCTCGGCGAGCCGATCGGTGTCGCCGAGCTGAGGGACGATTACGAGAAGGACGAGCGCGCGACCGTGCATGCACTCACCGAGCGCGTACGAGCGCAGATGGACGAGGTCGTGGCCCAAGCGGAGACGCGAGAGATCCTCCATGGAGTCGCCCGCGTCGCCGAGTGGACCGCCGGTCCCGACGCAGGTCCCGCGTCGAGGCAAGCGCGCACGCTGATGTTGCTGCGTGCGTACCGCGCGTGGAGCATCAAGGACCCGGAGCCACGGCGCGCGTGACGCAGAAGGCTCGCTCGTACACGCGCATGCTGCGTAGGCTCGGCGTGAAGGACCCGTGGGACGTCGAAATCGGCTCGATTTCTGCCGCAACCGCTCTTCGTGTGACATTCAAACTCCTGGGCCTCGCGCCGTTCGCGATGGTGGGAGCGCTGGCGGGTTGGCTACCGTACAGATTCACGGGGCGAGTCGCGGCGCGCGTGACGAAGGACGAAGACGTCCTTGGCACAGTGAAGCTCCTCGGCGGCGCGCTCTTCCTCGCTCTCGCGTGGTCTGCGGAGTCCGCGCTCGTGGGATACCTCTTCGGAATGTGGTTCGCCCCGCTCGCGTTCGTCGCGTTCATGGCGTGCGGCTACGCGGCCCTGCGCTGGGACGAGATCGCGAGCGAGTCGATCGAGGCGCTGCGGATGATGGTGTTCAGGAACAAAGCAGACGTCTCCGCCGCGCTCACCAAGCGACGGCGTGAGCTCGCGCTCGAAGTGGAAGAGGCGCTCGCGAGTCGCGAC
>JAYVYD010000279.1:0-3963 GCA_043784605.1 Myxococcales bacterium
ACAAAACGCAGTACACTATAGGAGCACATGGAACGCAATCGGGCAGTGACGGTACGGATGAGCGACCCAGAGCGAAGCCTCTTGTTCGACTTGGCCGAATCCTTTGGCATGTCGATCAGTGACGTTGTGCGTCAGTTGATTCGGCGCGAACACGAGACGCGCGTGGCTTGCAAGCCCAAGAAGAAATGAAAACGCCCTCGCGACGAGGCAACGTCCGAGGGCAGTGACCACCGACTTCTGAGGAGACGATGATGGAGAAGAAAGTATCACACGGCGGACCCAAGCGCAGGGGCAGCGTCGAGGAGGTGAGCGGCGCGGACGGCGTTGTCCGCTACAGGGTCCGCATTCGACTGGCCGACCATTCCCGCGAACGGATCGACGTGCCCGCGAAGCATGCGATCAACGCGGAGACGCGGGCCGCGTTCGCGCTGGTGAAGCAGCAGATCGAAGACGAGACCGGCAAGCTCTACAAAGCCAAGTTGGCGCGCATCGAAGCGGCGAAGCGTCCCAAGCTCATCGCCTCGTCATGCGATGACTACTTCGACAAGCTCTCTACTCGGCGTGAGGCAGACGGCGTGCGGGACGTTGTGCACGAGCGCTCGACGTGGCGTTGCTGGATCTCTCCCCAGATCGGCAAGCGTCCGATCACCTCGATCACTCGTGACGACGTGGAAGATATCCGCAACATGTTGGACGCCGAGGTCCGCAAGCGTTTGGCCGACGAGGACGGCAACGACGGGCTCAGCGGGGCGCGCGCGATGAACGTGTGGAGCGTGCTCCGAACGACGTTCAAAGAGACGGTGCGGGCTCGCGATCGTGCCATGCGTGTGCGCCAAGACGACCCGAGCGAAGGGCATCAACCGCCACTTGCCATTGACCCACGCACCAAGACCTTCGTCTATCCCGTCGAAGCTGCGCAGCTCCTGGCGTGTGAAGCTGTGCCTCTGGCGTGGCGCGAGGTGTACGCGTGCGCGTTCTATCTCTACTTGCGCCCTGGCGAGCTCCGCGCGTTGACGTGGGCGGACGTCAACTTCACGGCGGGCGTGGTTCACGTCACCAAACAGTACGACGAGACGAAGAACAAGGTCACGCGCCCCAAGACCGCGAACGCGGTGCGAGACGTGCCGATCGCCGGCGCGTTGCTGCCGTTGCTCGAACGTCTCTACAACGAACGGACGGACGCGTTAGTGCTCCCTCATCTCGAGATCCACGATGACAAGGTTCGCGCCGACACGTTCCGATCGCACTTGCGATTAGCGGGCGTCGATCGTGAGCGATTGTTCGCCGACACCGCGACGACCATCCAAGTCAACTTTCGCTCGACGCGCGACAGTGGCATCACTTGGCTATCGTTGGCGGGCGTCTCCGTAATCGCAATGCAGCGGCGCGCAGGGCACCGCAAACTCGACACGACCGCGGGCTATGTGAAGGAGCCCGAAGACCTCACCGGCAACATGGGGATCCCCTTCGCTCCCCTGCCCCAAAATCTCATCGGGCCACGTGAGGGACTCCCTCAACCATCGGGCCAGCCATCGGGCCAGAATCGACGGACGAAGGTTCTACTGCAGAAAACAGGGAGAGCCGAGAGGGAGTCAAACGCGCCGAACGGCTCAAATACGCCAGACGAGAGCGAAGTTTCCCGAACGTTGGACTCGTCACACGTTGACAAAAACGAGCATCGGGCCAGCAAATCCAAACAGAGGCCCGATGCTTCTGGGCTAACGCTCGACGAGCTGCGCGACGCGCGATGTGATGCCATTCGATCGCGTGTGTGGTCTGCGGTCGTGAGCCTCGACGATGAGATTGCGAAGCTCGAACGCGAAGGCGTGATCGACTTCGAACGCGAGCGGGCGAAGCGGCGCTGAGTCGTCGCCTTGGGCGCCGTGGCTCGCAAGGGTCTCGACGTCCACGGCGGCGATTTAGCCGCGAAGGAGAACACACCATGAAAACGAATTTGACCGCGGGCGACCTCGAGATGATGCGCGAGACGCTGACCGAGCAACACGCGAGAATCCACGACGTCATGACGACGCTCGAAGTTGCCGACACCGCGCTTACGCGCACCGTCGCAGTCGCGCTCACGCACACCGCCGAGATGATCGAGACAGTGATCGACGCGATGGAAGCGGGCGACTTTGTTGAGCAAGCCCCCCGCCAATAAACCAGCAAAAAAATGCGCGGCTGGTCTGATCACCAGCCGCGCTTAGGAGGCCACATTGCAAAGCGACCGAACCAAGAATCTAAAGAAGAAGTCTCCGCCGCGCAAGCGCGGCCGTCCACGGACAGATCCAATGCGGACGGTCTTCGTGTGGATGCATCTACAACAGATGTTCACGCTTCGGGATTTCCAGCGTCGATTTCATAGACGTCTGCCCACTCGCCGGGGCGCTCGCGAAGTACTCCGTGACTTTGAGCGGGCAGGCTTTCTCGGATTGGTGGAGGGGCCGGGGGGCCGGGGCGTCGCTTTGGATCTGAAGTGGCGCTGGCTACCGACCTCCCTCACCGAGATTATCGCCGCCCTCGAAAAGATGGAATTGCCGGCCGCATTTCGCTGATTTTGTTCGCGTAAATGTACCCGAATTAGCGATTCGCGGCGAATCCATGGACGTTGTCCACGTAATGCGAGTGCTCGCAAAAAAATAATTGAGGCTGAAAAGCCCTGCCATTCACGAAAATCAACGCGCTATGCCCGAGTGGGCATAGGCCGCTGCCTAGACCCGTCTACATGCAGACAAACACATCACCAATACTGCGCGGGCGCCGGCCCTGCCGGAGCCTCACACCTGCCGAGCTCGCCACGGCCGAGGAGCACGTACGCACATGGGGCGGCCTGCTCGCTGCGGCCCGTGCTCTGGGCGTGGATCGCGAGACGCTGCGCGCAGCGCTGAGGGGGCGGCCCGTCCAGCGGCGGACGATCACTCTCATCGCGCCGGTGGCGCAGGGGGGCCGGTGATCACGCTCTACTGGGCCGACCGGCTATGGACGCACGGCGGCAAGATCCAACGCACCGACGCCAAGATCACCAACTGGCGCGCCAGGCCCGAGGGCGTATGGACCGACGGCGAGGACTTTGTGGGCTTGGGCCGATGGATCGCCAGCGCGGTCCCTGCTCTCAATAAAGAGCAGCACGGCGCGTTCGCGCTCGCGAAAATCAACGGCGGGCGCTGCATCGCGAACGTCGAGGTCGTGACGGCGCTAGGCCTGGACGGCGATACCACGGGCATCACGACCCGCGAGGCTTTCGATTTGCTCGAGGGCTATGAGCGCATCGTCTACACGACGCACTCGAGCACGCCGACTGCTCAGCGCTGGCGGGCCATTATCGCGCTGTCGCGGATCGCGACAGGAGCAGAGCACTATCGCTATGTTGGTCTCGCGCACGCAAACCTGCGAGACGCCGGCGTGCCCCTCGACGCGGCTGCAGTGGACCCGTGCCGTCTCTGGTATTTGCCCAGCTTTCGCTCGCGAGAAAACTATGAGTGCTACGTCGGGCACGGTGTGCCCCTCGATGTCGACGTGGCGCTCGCCACGGTTGACGAGCTCGACGCCGAGCGCGAGGCCGAGCGCGCAGGGCGAGCGCGTACTCAGTCGACTCGCCTACTGGGGCGAGCGGGTAGTTTGGTGGCGCGCGCCAGTGCGTACGTCGCGAAGATGGAGCCTGCCATTAGTGGCAGCGGAGGCCACACCGCCACCTTCCTCGTAGCCCGGCGGCTAGTGCAGGACTTCGGCCTCAGCGATGCGGACGCGCTGGCGATCATGCGCGACTACAACGCGCGCTGTCAGCCGCCGTGGGCTGAGCAGGATTTGAAACGCAAGGTGTCAGAGGCGCGCCACAAAGCGCGCGTGAGTATTTCCATGGAGCAACAATGAACGCGGTCCCGAAGATTTTGTTGGGCGGTCGGCCCAAACCCAAGGCGGTCGAGGCCGACTTTGTGAGTGATGATCGTCGTCCGACGATTCAAT
>JAYVYD010000280.1:0-8081 GCA_043784605.1 Myxococcales bacterium
TTCCGCACCGAAGGCGGCTCGAACCGCGTCCTCCGCGACGTCAGCCTGCGCGTCCCAGCGGCGTGCCTCTACGGCCTCATCGGTCCGGGCGCGGCGGGCAAGAGCGTGCTCTTGAAGCTACTCTGCGGCTTGCTTCGGCCGGACGCAGGGTCGATCGTCGTGGACTCTGACGAGATCACGACGATGAGCGAGACGGCGCTCGGCGACTACCGGAGAAAGATCGGCATGCTGTTCCAGAACAACGCGCTCTTCGATCACCTCAGCGTCGCCGACAACATCGCGTTCCCGCTTCGGCGCCTCACCACTCTCTCCGAGCCCGAAATCGCAGAGCGCGTCAGCGAGCGACTTGCGTGTGTCAGCCTCGCTGGCTTCGAGTCGCGCCTGCCGCAGGGGCTCTCGGGAGGCCAGAAGAAGCGCGTCGGCGTCGCTCGCGCCACGGTCACGCGCGCGCCCATCGTGTTCTACGACGAGCCCGCCGCGGGCCTCGATCCCGTGACGAGTCAAAAGATCTTCGAGCTCTTGCGCGCCGAGCAGCGCCAGAGCAACGCCACGGTCGTCATGGTGTCGAGCGATCTCGATCGCCTCCTCACCGTCACCGATCGCGTGGGCATGATGTACAAAGGCGAGCTGATCTTCGACGGGACGACCGACGAGGCGAAGAACGAGACCGAGCCGCGCGTACGCCAGTTCGTGCACGGGCTCACGGAGGGGCCGTTGTGATGTCACGGTCTCGAGCGCTAGGCGTAGGCACGTTGATCGCGATCGTCACGAGCTGCGTGGACGCGCGCGCCCCACGGCGCCCAGAGGCCCAAGTGGTGTTCCAGGCGGTGGCGCCGAGCGTGGTCGCGATCTTGAACGACGATCGCGCAGACCGAGAGGCGGAGACGGCCGAGATCGAGAAGAAGATGGGCGAAGACCAGCGCTCGCCCAAGCACGTGCTCGATGTCTCGCTGCGCCGTGAGCCCACGCCGCATGGCACGGGCTTCATGATCGCCGGTGGACTCATCATCACCGCGGCGCACGTCGTACTGCGACCGGACCGACTCAAGATCACCACGCGTTCTGGAAAGACCGTCGACGCCGAGCTCGTCACGCTCGACGAGGCACGCGACGTCGCCGTACTGCGTCCGAAAGAGGCGCTCGTAGACGTGCCCCCGCTCGATCTCGAAGAGCACGATCTGGCCGTGGGTGAGCCGGTCTGGGCGCTCGGCCACACGGGCCGCGGACTGTGGGCGCTCTCGTGGGGCATGAGCGAGGGCATCGCCTCGGGCATCGTCGACATGTTCGGCGAGAAGCTGCTGCTGTTCGACGCCGCGGTCTATCCGGGCTTCTCCGGCGGACCGGTCGTCACGTTCCACAACCACGGACATCCAGAGGTCGCCGGTGTCAATCACGCGATCCTCTACACGGGCCTGAGCGACTCGCCCATCGCGCCGATCTACAGCGCCGTGGCAGTGAGCGAGCTGCGAGATGCCATCGCGGGCAACCCTGCGCCGATCCAGAAGACGCTGCGAGACTACGCAGACAAACAACGCAAGCGGACGTACGCGGACATCTTCCTCACGGACAAATTCGCCGTGATGCGCGACGAGAACGCGCAGACCGTGGCCGCGCTGCAAGGCAACCTCAAGTCGATCCGCGCGCCGCTCGGTGAGGCGACCCGCCTGCCCTGCGCGGCGATGATCTTCAACGCCTCGCTCGGCAAGGCGAGCGTGCGCTTCGAGGTCTTCGGTCCCAGCGGAGAATCACTCGGCGACAAGACCGACGCTGTCGTCGTCGACGCCGCGTCGCGCGTGACGTTCTCGAGCTCCGAGGTCGCGTTCGCTCCCAAACAGCTCGGCAAGCACTCCGTCGTCGTCTCGATCGATCACAAGGAGATCGGGCGCGCGTGGCTCACCGTCGAGTTGCCCGACAGCGGCGACGAGTCCTCGCACGATCACGACACGGACGCCCTCGAGGAAGGCGAGCCCGACGTCGACGTCGTCGTCGCGCAGCTCGCTCAGGCCGACCCACTCGCGCTCCTCGGCGTTCGCAGCTCGTGGGCGGAGCGCAGCTACCCTCGCCGCGCAAAATTGACCTACTTCGCGCGCGGGAGCCGCGGCTGGAGCGGCACCGACGTGACCCTCGGCTCGTGGGTCCTCGACGAAACCGGCAAAATCGTGGGCCGCGGTGACGGCTGCTACTTCCACGAGGTCCGTCCCGAGCACACGTGGGAGTGCATGTCGCAGGGCGAAGGCCTTGGCTCGCCACCCATGCTCAACAAGACCGGCAGCTACGACGTCGTGTTCACCATCAACGCGCGCCCCGTCGCGTGGTGGCCCATGGAAGCCGTGCTCCAAAAGGAAGGCACCGCCGGCAGCATGGAGAAGTGGATGCAGACCCTGAAGCGCTGAACCCGCTCCCGGATGTGTGAGGGTTCACAAAAGGATCGGGAAGATCAGGAAGTGGTGAGGAGGCTGGGCAAAGCCGACCTGCCGCAGACAAGCGACGCCCCTCTGACCACCTCAGACGCCCTCCTAAAACTTCCTGACCCTCCCGATCTTTCTGTTCAACATTCTGGGAGGAGTCAGCGCGTGCCGAAGAGGCGATCTCCCGCGTCTCCGAGGCCAGGCACGATGTAGCCATGTTCGTTCAGTCGCTCGTCGATACTTGCAGTATACACGGGCACGTCCGGGTGGGCCTCGTGCATCGTCTTCAGCCCCTCCGGGCACGTCAGCAAGCACACGAATTTCAGGCTCCCGGGCTTGCTCGCCTTCACGCGCTCGATCGCCGCGACCGCCGAGTTGCCCGTGGCGAGCATCGGGTCGCAGACGATCACGTCGCGGTCCGAGAGGTCATGCGGGACCTTGTAGAAATACTCGACGGCGTCGAGCGTCTTGGGATCGCGGTAGAGCCCGATGTGACCGACGCGCGCGTTCGGCACGATTTGAAGCATGCCGTCGAGGATGCCCTGTCCCGCGCGGAGGATCGCGATGAGCACGAGCTTCTTGCCGTCGAGGACGGGCGATTGGATCGTCGCGAGCGGCGTCTCGATCTCCTCGTCCTTCACCTTCAAGTCGCGCAGCGCCTCGTACGCGAGCAGCATCGAGATCTCGCGCAGCAGCAGCCGGAAGTTCGCCGTGCTCGTCTGCTTCTTCCGCATGAGCGTCAGCTTGTGCTTGATGAACGGGTGATCGACGACGGTGACGTTGTTCATTGGGAACCCCATAGCATCCGACCCTGCAGCTCGATTGGACAAATCCTTCATGCCTCTGGCACGATCAAGAGAGCATGCGCTGGGTGACCTCCTTGTTGGCCGTATTGGCAGTCGCGTGCGCGCGCGTTCCGACGCCGCTGCAGCCAGGGGCGTCGGGATCCATCGGCCTGCCCCACCGGGGTGTGCTCAAGGACGGTCGAGAGCTCGAGCGCGTTGGTGACGGCTATCAGTTCTTGCGAGACAACGGCCGCCGCAGCGCGCTGCCGCGGTTCGCGATCTCCCTCGAGCGTGCGGCGAAATCGGTGCACGACGCGCGACCAGGGGCGAGGCTCACCATCGGCGATCTGTCTGCGCCGAGCGGCGGCGGCCCGGCGCTCCCTCACCTGTCGCATCGCAGCGGACGCGACGCCGACTTGCTCCTTTACTTGACGACCCAGGATGGCGCGCCCGTCGCCAGCCCGGGCTTCGTGCGCATCGGGGCCGATGGGCTCGGCGAGAAGGACGGCAAGTTCTATCGGCTGGACGTGGAGCGAGAGTGGCTGCTGCTGCGCGCACTGTTGACCGACGACGCCGCGCGTGTGCAGTGGATCTTCGTCCACGACGACCTCAAGGCGATGCTGCTCGAGTGGGCGCGCGCGCGCGGCGAGCCCACGGACGTCGTGTGGCGTGCGGTGCAAGTGATGGCGCAACCCAAGCCCGGCGGCCTGCACGATGATCATATCCACGTCCGCACCGCGTGCGACGCGAGCGAGATCGTCGCGGGCTGCGAGCCGTTCGGGCCGCAGCGTCCTTGGCTGACGATCGGGCCATTTTTAGCCACGGACAGCGATCAGGAACTCGCGCTCGCGCTCATGGCACCCGTCTCTGTCGCGACGGTGACCGATGCCCGCTAATCGCCTCGCTCGCTGCGACGCGATCGACGCCCAGGAGCACGTGGAGCGAGCCAGCGTGGAGCTCGCATACCTCGATCCGCCGTTCGCCGTAGGCGTGGCGTTCGGCGCTCGCCTCGGAGCCGGGAGCTCTCGCGCCACGGGCCCGGTGGCCTACGACGATCGCTGGACGTCGCTCGCCGCCTACCTCGAGTGGCTCGAGGCGCGCCTTCGTGTGATTCATACACTATTGTCCGCGCGCGGCACGATGTGGCTCCACCTCGATCATCGCGCCGTGCACCACGCCGCAGTGCTGTGTGATCGTATCTTCGAGTCGCCCGGTCAGCGTCTCGGCGAGGTCATCTGGGTTCCGGGCAACGGACAGAAGGCGCGCAAAGGGCCAGGCGCCACGCACCAGACGCTCATGATCTACGCCAAAACGAGCGACTTCGTGTGGAACGCCAAGGATCCCGTGCTGCGCGAGCCCTTCGCCACGACGAGCCTCGCGATGCACTTCAAACAAGAGGACGCGAGCGGCCGGCGGTTTCGCGATCGGACGATCAACGGCAAGACGTACCGCTACTTCGCAGACGAGGGACGCGCGCTCGGCAGCGTTTGGAGCGACTGCCCCGCGATGGTGGCGAACACGCCTCTGCGCAAGGAGACCACCGGGTATCCGACGCAAAAACCCGAGAAGCTGCTGGAGCGCATCATTCGCGCGTCGAGTCAGGAGGGGTCCCTCGTGCTCGATCCGTTCTCCGGCTCGGGCACCACGCTCGCCGTCGCGGCAAGGCTCGGTCGCTCGTTCGTCGGGCTCGACATCGGGGCGCGCGCGATCGCGACCGCGAAGTCTCGCTTGAGAGCCGCGGACGTGCCGTTCGAGCTCGTCAGCGCTCGTAGATGATGACGTTGTGGTAGCGGGCCTCGCCGCCGCCAGGATTTTCGTAAGTGTGCGGGCGGTCGGCGGCGAACGAGACCGAGTCTCCTGCGGCGAGATCGTGAACCTCGTCGCCCGCGCGCATCCGCAAGAGCCCCGCGAGCACAACGACGATCTCGTGCGTGCCCGGCGCGTGGGCCTCGGCCGCGTGCGAGCTGCGGGGCGCGAGGCGAAGCTCGTAGACCTCAACGTTCGCCGACGAGCCTGCGGGCGCGAGAGGACGGCTCTCCAGCTTGCCGTCCGTAGACCGGAGCACTTGCGACGCGCTCTTGCGGAGAACGCTCACGCCTTTGACAGGCTCGCCCAAGAGCTCGGTGAACGGCACGCCGAGGCCCACCGCGATCTTCCAGAGCAGGCCGACGGTCGGGTTGCTCTTGAACGTCTCGATCTGCGAGAGCGCCGCTCGGCTCACTCCACTCGCGCGGGCCAGATCGTCGAGCGACATGTTGCGTGCCTTGCGCCGCCTTTTGAGGTTCTCTGCGACGCGCCGTCCGAGCTCGGCCGCGCCGACCTCGTCCCCCTGCGTGGAGATGGAGCGCTTTGCCCTCGGCTCCTCGTCCCCCGCTTTTTTAGCCGCCACGTGACTCTGTTATCTTACGTGAGGTGCTCTTCTCAACTGGTTTGTGAGATCGCGACGAGCCACGGCGCGAGATCCGCGAGGGCGCGCTCGGCCATCATGGCGTAACGCTCGCGCTTCTTCATGCGACGCGTCTCCATCGGCGGCACGAGAGACCAGTTGATGTTGCTCGGCTGGTAGTCTGGCACCTCGCGCATCAAGTGCGACCGGATGCCGCCCAGCGCCGTAGTCGGAGGAGGCGGCGTGATCGACTCGTGGCGGAGCGCCTGCGCCAACATCACTCCACACAGAAAGCCGCCCGCACAGCTCTCGACGTAGCCCTCGACGCCCGTCACTTGGCCCGCGAGATAGACTCCTGGGCGCGCGCGGAGCTGCATAGCGCCGTCGAGCAGCGACGGAGCGTGAATGAACGTGTTGCGATGCACGCTTCCGTGACGAAGGATTTCAACTTCTTCGAGGCCCGGGATCATTCGAAAGATCTTCGTTTGTTCGCCGTACGTCATTCGCGTTTGAAAGCCGACCAGATTGTACGCCGTCGCCGCGACGTCTTCCTGGCGAAGCTGCACCACCGCGAACGGCCTTTTTCCGGTGTGCGGGTCGGTCAAGCCCACGGGCTTCATGGGCCCAAACGCGAGGGTCATCTCTCCGCGAGACGCCATCACTTCAATAGGCAAACAACCCTCGAAATAGCGCACGTCTTCGAAGGACCTCGGCTCGACCTTGAGCGCGCCCACAATGGCGCTAATGAACGCCTTGTATTGCGCTTCGTCGAACGGACAATTGATGTAAGCGGCGTCGCCGAGCGCGTCTGCGTTGAGCTCTCCGCTGCTATCGCCCTCGCCGCCTTTGCCCCAACGTGATTGACGGAACACCTTGGTCTCGTCGATGGAGTCTGCGCTGATGATGGGCGCGATCGCGTCGTAGTAGGCGAGCCGACCTCCGACCACGCGCTCGAGATCTGCCGCGAGCGCCTCTCCGGTGAGCGGCCCGGTCGCCAAGATCACGGGAGACTCGGCGGTCGCGTCGGGGATTCGCTCGACGACGCGATGCTCGATGCGAACACGCGGGTGCGCCTCGAGCGCGCGCGTCACGGTGTCGGAGAACTTGTCGCGGTCCACGGCGAGCGCGCCACCCGCGGGGACCGCCGACTCGTCCGCGCACCGCAAAATAAGGGACTTTGCGCGACGAAGTTCTTCCTTCAAGAGGCCGACTGCGTTCACGAGCGCGGCTCCTCTCATTGAGTTCGAGCACACGAGCTCGCAGAGCTTGTCGCCGTTCTGCGCGGGCGTGCGTGCGTGCGGCTTCTGCTCGACCAACACTACGTCGATGCCGCGCTCCGCCAGTTGCCATGCGGCCTCGCAGCCCGCGAGGCCTCCGCCGACGACCGTTACACGCTCGGTCATGTGGCGCTCCGGCGCTTGGCCGAGAGCAGCGTGTTCTCGAGCAAGCAGGCGATGGTGAGCGGCCCCACTCCGCCAGGGACCGGAGTGATCGCGCCCGCGCGCTCCGCGGCCTCGGCATACGCGACGTCGCCAACGAGCCGTGTCTTTCCTGGATTCGCGGGGTCGGGCACGCGATTGATCCCCACGTCGATCACTACGGCGCCGGCCTTCACCCAGTCGACGCGCACCATCTCGGGCTTTCCTACCGCCGCGATCAGCACGTCTGCTTCACGGCAGACCGCGGGCAGATCGCGGGTGCGCGAGTGCGCGATCGTCACGGTGGCGTGCTCCGCCAAGAGGAGCTGCGCGACAGGCTTGCCGACGATGTTGCTCCGACCGACAACAACCGCGCGCGCGCCCGAGAGCGAAACGCCCGAGAGCGCGAGCAGCTTCATGCACGCGCGCGGAGTGCACGGAACGAGCGCTCTGTCGGCGCGGCCGATCGCGAGCTGGCCAGCGTTCACGGGGTGGAAGCCGTCCACGTCCTTGCTCGGATCGATCGCCAGGATCACCTTCTCGCCGTCGATGTGCTTGGGCAAAGGAAGCTGCACGAGGATGCCGTCCACCGAAGGGTCGCGGTTCAGGCGATCGATCATGAGGAGCAGCTCGGCCTGGCCGGTCTGCTCGGGCAAGCGGTGAAGCGCGCCACGCATGCCGACCTCGAGTGCGGCCTTCTCTTTGTTGCGCGTGTACACGACGCTCGCGGCGTCCTCGCCCACGATGATGACGTCGAGCCCCGGTGCGCGACCGTGCGCCTTCACGAAGTCCGCGACCCCTGCCTTCACCGCCGCGCGCACCTCGAGGGCGATCTCTTTTCCGTTCAACACTCGCGCTGTCATCGGCGCGAGACGTATACCAGCTCACTGCCCCGAAGTGTCGGGGACGGCGGCGGTGTCAGCGTCAGCGCCGCCATCTGGAACCGGCGGTAGCAGCGCAAGGGCTGTGATGGTGCACGTCGGGTCTATGCAATCCGGCAGCGGCCCTGCGTGCGGGTTCGCGGTCGAGCACGCTTGGAGTAGGCCCAGCACGAGCGAAGTACTGAGCGCGAGGAAGGCGAAGG
>JAYVYD010000281.1:0-3154 GCA_043784605.1 Myxococcales bacterium
GCGCGAGAAGCTCGGCAGGGCGTACCTGTCCGTCCGCCCCAAGCCAGCGACCCCCGCCGCAGCGTGATCACAGTCACAACCACTGCGCCGAGGTACTAGCGCCGCCGGGCCCGCATGACGACACAGTGTGGCTTTGTGCCACGTTCCAGATCAATCGATGAAGCCGGACCGCAGCGGCACGCGAGCGTGCGAGTCGTTCGAGATCACATCGTGCACGTGATCGAGCATCACCTTAAGGCCCGAGAGCATGTTGGCGTCTGCGTGTTGCGCCGCCAACACGTGATCGATCGACGCTCGAAGGAGCTGGAATTCGGCCGCCAAAGCCCCGTGAGAGGCGCCCACGGCGTCTTTGCAGAGCGCGGCATACTCGACCTCGGTGCTCGCGTGCGCCAGCGCGCCGCCGTGCTCGAGGACATGGTCGCCAATCGTGGCCAGCTGGATGAGAGTTTCATAAACGTCTTTTTGAATCTCAGTCATGGCTGGGAAGCGTGCAGTCCGTATGCCTCCGAATGGCGCGCTCGATGCAGCACTTGCGCGCATGATCAACCTCGATGAGTCTCTCGAACGGGTGCAAACGTTGCGCGACGAAATCGGCCTGCGCGTCCACCTCGCGACCGAAGACGCAAAGGCCGAGTGGAATGCGCTACAGCCCAAGCTCTTGGACGCAGAGCAACGCCTCGTGAGCGCGGCGAGCCACGAGGCGCAGCAGTTGCTGAATCAACTGCTCCTTAGGCTCGTCAAGCTCAACGCCCTCATCGACGGCGGGTAGCGGTCAGTCAGTTGACGACGACCGCAGTCGCTTTCAAGGGCTCTTTCGACGGCGCCCAATTGGGCTGTCCGCTGAACGTGAGTGCGACGTCGATGTCGAGCGTCTTCGGGATATAGCCCGCCCAGCTTAGACCCCGAGATCGTCGACCAGCTGTGGTTCTCCATCAAAGATGATGGAAATCGTCTGGAGGTGTGGCGCGGTCGCGGCGTATGTCGTTGGCGCTTCAGCACCGCAAAGAGGACGAGCGATCGCATGGCGACATTTGTGGCATCGACACGGCGCCCGCTACCAGTTTCGGTCCCGCCGCTTATCTCGGCCGCATGATGCGGAGCACCGGCTTGCCGTTCGGGCCCGACTGGAGCGGAAAGAAGACCCGGTGCGTCGCGGGATCGACCGCCACGCTGTGAGACGCGTCTCCCGGGTGCTCGCGGTCCACCGCGACGAGGCCCGCCTTGTTCGTGTCGAAGACGACGAGGTCTCCGCTCTCGGCGGCGACATAGAGGAGGCCGAGGCCCGGGTCGACGCTCATGACGTCAGGATCGGCGCCCGTGGGCGCGGTGACGACGGCGTGCGCGCCGTCGAGTTCGACGCGCACCAGTGTGGCATTGTCTTCGCACGCGACATACGCAGTCTTGCCGTTTGGGTGAATTCGCACGCCGTGAGCACCGTCGCATCCGGGCAATGGGAGCCGCGCTTTGATCGTGCCTGCGAGCGGTTCCACGGCGACGAGTTGATTCGGTGGAGACTTCCCGACGACGGCGATCCAAAAGACGTGGCGTGCGGCGTCGAACACGACATTGCCGGTCTCCACGCCGAGCACGATCTGCGAGCGCTCGCCGCTGCCGGACTCTGCGATGAGGGAAATGGCGCCGTCTTTCTGATCGGACGTCGCGAGTATCTTGTCGATGGCATCGTAGCCGACGCCGTCGGGCGCATTGCCCGTCTGCACGCGCGCGAGCTCGTGGAGTGACTTGCCATCGACGATCACGACTTGCGAAGGCGAGCTCGTGATGAAGATTCGTCCGTCGCCGACGACGACGCCGCGCGCTGTCGGAATGTTCGGGAGCAATCGCTCCACCGAACCGTCTGCGAGCTTGAGCACGAGCACCGACGCGTCATTCATGTGCGCGAGCACGAGGTGTCCTTGCTCGGCGTCGATGTCCTGATAGTCGAAGCGCGTCGCGCCGCCCGGCAGCTCCACGTCCGCAACGAGCACGAGCGGGAGGTTCGCGGTGGGCGCCGCGGGCTCGTGGGTGCGGCCACAAGACGAGCACCCCGCCAGCACGACCCACACGATGGCACAGCCCCAATGCGTATTCATGTCTCGATCACCCACTCCTCGATAGATCTCGACGAGCGCGAACGCAACTGCGCTATTTCCTACAGCGCAATGTTGCCGCTCCTGTTCGACGTCGCTCTCGCGCACCTCGACGCCACGCGCGTCGGGCACGCGCCGAAGCTCGACGGAGACCTCTCGGACGCGGCCTGGGTCGCGGCGCCTCCCGTGACGGCCTTCACGCAGAAGTTCCCCAACGAGGCGACTGCGCCGAGCGACAAGACGACGATGCGCGTGGTCTACGACGACGACTCGATCTACGTCGCGTTCGACTGCCAGCAGACGCACTCCAAAGTGGTGGAGCGATTGACGCGCCGCGGCCGCCTCGTCGAGTCGGATTGGGTGTCGGTCGCGCTCGGCACCCGCGGAGATGGCAAGAGCGCGTTCGAGTTCGCCGTCAACGCGTCTGGCGTACTCGCGGACACACTGCGCTTCAACGACACGGAGACGAGCGAGAACTGGGACGAGAACTGGGAGGCGCAGACCAAGGTCACGGCAACGGGGTGGACCGCGGAGCTCCGAATCCCGCTCAACATCCTCCGGTTCGCGACACTGCCGCTGCAGTCGTGGGACTTCCAAGCGCGCCGCTATATCTCGGAGAGGCAGGAGACGGACGAGTGGGCGTTCATTCCGCGCGCCGTCGCAGGTGAGGTGTCGCACTATGGGCGGCTGGACGATCTTCGCGGGTTGACGGCGAAGGCCCCCTTGGAACTCCGCCCCTCCGTGCTCGGCAAGCTCACGCGTCGCGACGCGGCGGTCGATGCGACGGGGAGCGGACTGACACCAGGCTTCTCTGCGGGCGTAGACTTGAAGTGGCACCCTACCCACGACGTGACGCTCGATTTGACGCTCAATCCGGATTTCTCGACAGTCGGTGCCGACACGCTAGTTGCCAATCTTACGAGCTACGAGACCTTCTATTCGGAGAAGCGGCCGTTCTTCCTCGAGGGCGTCGATCTGTTCGAGACTCCAGTGCAACTCGTCTACACGCGCCGCATCGGACGCGTCGCGCCCCTGCCTGCATTGCGCACGGATTCCACCGCCGGAGA
>JAYVYD010000282.1:0-14649 GCA_043784605.1 Myxococcales bacterium
GATCGTCGCCACCTCGCTGGGAACCGACACGGACTCTTCGTCCTTGCCGACGAGCTCGCGAACGGCTGCAAAGTACAACAGTTGAAGCGTCATCCGTGCGAGGTCCGCGTCCCGAGCGCCTGCTCGCACGCGTGCTCGAGGATGGGGATGATCATCTCCACGCCGAACGCCGCGGCCTTCGAGCTGCCGGGGAGCGAGAAGATGACGCACCCGTCGAACGTGCCTGCGCTCGCGCGGGACAGCATTGCGCGCGGGCCGATCGACTCGATCGACTTGCGGCGGAACTCTTCGCCGAAGCCGTCGATGCGCTTCTCGTAGATCGCGTTGAGCGCCTCGGTCGTCACGTCGCGCGGGGCGATTCCCGTCCCTCCAGAGAGAATGACCGCGTCCGCGAGGTTCTCCGTGGACACCGAGCGCACCAGCTCTTGTATGTGCTGCACCTCGTCCTTGACGATCACGTGGCGCACGATGCGAAAGCCCGCCTTCGTGAGCGCCTCCTTCAGCTTGACGCCGGCGGTGTCGGTCTCGGGAGTGCGCGAGTCGCTCACCGTCACGGTGAATACGCGGAGAGTCATGGGCTCACCGTAGCGTTACACGAGGCCGTGATGAAGGGGGAAGGCGTGTTTCGCGAAGCTCCCTCTCTGCGGGACCATAGGTCGCACAGAGAGTGGTACTCTCGTCTGCCGATGGCGGCACTCGACGTGGGTCTCGACTTCGAGCCGGACGACAAGGTGGAGTTGCTCGTGAGCGACCTCTCGCTCGCTCGCGCGCTCTACGAGGGCGTGCCTGCAGCGCGGCTCCTCGCGCGCTTGCGCCTCGGTATGGACGAGCGCGACGCACGCGCCACGTCTCCCGACTTCGCGAGCGCGCGCAACTCGTTCGAGACGCTGGTCGCTCACCTCACTGGCGCGAGTCGCCCCGCGGCAGATCGCGTCCAGCGCGCGGTCGCTCGCCACGCAAAGCTCGCCGCCGGAGAGGGCTCGCTCACCGCGCCAGAGCCGACGCACGCCGCGCTGGTGTTCGCGGTTGCGGTGAGCGAGGACGTCGATGCTTCGCTCGCCGAGGTGTTCACGGACGCGACCGAGCCACGCATCAACCTCGCGGCGTCGCGCGAGATCGGCGACTACGCGCGTGGCGTCGCAGGTGCGTGCGCGGTCTATGACGAGCGCCTCGGCAAGCACGACCCACGTGCGGCGATGTTCGAAGCCTGTGTGCGCCTCGCTTGCAACGCGTCTCTTGGTCCTCTTCCACAGCATCGACTGCTCGAGGCCGCGCGCGTGCTGTACCGCTCGGAGCTGGCCACCCCGTTGCTGCGCCTCGCCATACAGACGCTGTTGCCTCGTGCGATAGAGGCGGAGACGCCGCGAGAGAAACGTCGCATGGCGCGATTGGACCGCGCCGAGCTCGACGCGCTCCTGACCCGGGATTTGCGGGAGATCGCCGCGATCGTCGCGCGCGTCGATCGCGGCGGCAAGAGGGCCACGGACTCGCCGCTGCGGCTCGACAGCCTCATCGCAGATCTCTCCGCGCTGCTCTCTCACGATGGGACACTCGTACTCGCGGTGTGGCCAGGCGAGACCGAGGTCAAGATCCCGAGCGCGCCTCCGCCTTCGTTTCGCCCCTCGTGGGCGCCCGCCGAGTGGGCCACGGGAGACGTGGAGGCGCTCGCGGCCGCGCTCGAGCGTGGGACGGCGACCCTACCGGGCGTCGCGATCGTCATCGCACGCGGGGGAGACGCTGCGCTCGACGCGATTGGCAGCGAGATGCTGAGCGTGCCCGCGCACCCGTTCGCGAGCGCGGCGTTCGCGGAGGTGCTCGCGGCGAGCACGCGCCCACGCGACGTAATCCGCCTCGTCACGTACTTCGCCATCGCGCCGGACCCGAGCGTCGCCGCACGCACGCTTTCGATGTGCCAAGCGCCAGAGCTTCCAAGTGTGCTCAAGGCGTGGCTCGAGGCGATGCTCCCCAGCGACGGTGCGCCCGTTCGTTTCGCCGCGGACTCGCACACGTCGGCGGGCGGACGCCTCACCGCGTGCATCGCATCGCTCAAGCCCTACCCGAATCTCTACAGCGCCGTGTCTTCGCTGCTCAATCGCGTCAGTGACGCCCCTCCGATGCCGTGAACGTGTGGTTCTCGGCGTGATACGTTGGTACGACTATGAGACCTGGCTTGCGAGCCGTGCTCGCCTTTGGGATTGCTGCAGCAACGACCGCGTGCGCGGCTGTGTTGGGGATCGAGGACGGCGTGCCACGGACGGATGGCGCGCCGGACACTTCGCCTCCTGACGCGAAGACTTCAGACTCGAGCATGGGTGACTCCGCGCCGCGGACCACGTGCGATCCGTTCGCGCCGTTCGGCAAGCCCATCGCGCAGGTGACGCTGAACACACCCAGCGCGCAGGACCTTCACGCGCGGCTCACACCCGACGAGCTCACCATCGTGTTCGCGAGCGACCGCCTCGGGACGGCAGGCTCTCTCGACCTCTACACCTCGACCCGCGGCAGCATTCAGGTTCCGTTCAACGGACCGTCGAGCCTCGGCCCTTCCGTCAACACCAAGTTCGACGACAGTGACCCGGCGCTCTCAGCAGACGGCAAGACGCTCTACTTTGCATCCACGAGAGGAATCATCCCGCAGTGGGACCTGTGGACGAGCGTCCGCACGACCCCCCAAACCGCGTTCGGTCTCCCCACTAACGTCATGGCGCTGAATTCGCCGAACACCGAGTGGTCGCCATTCGTCACGTCGACGGGCGACTCGCTATTGTTCGCCTCCAACCGCAACGGCGGCATGCTCATCTACTCCTCGGACCTCAAGAACGGCTTCGGAGCTCCGGTGCCGCTCGCCGGAATGACCGACGCGGGTCCCGGCCACGACGATCGGAGCGGCGCGCTCTCACAAGACGGGCTCGTCCTCTACTTCAGCTCCAATCGGCCAGGCTCGGCGAACTTCGACATCTGGGTCACGACGCGGGCTGCCATCGTCAATCCTTTCGGTGCTCCCAAGTTGGTCACCGAGCTGAGCACCCCCGGAGAAGATTACGTCAGCTGGATCTCCAATGACCTATGCCGCGTGTATTTCTCCACCAACAAGAACAACAGCAGCACCGACTTCGACCTTTTCTACGCCGAGCGCCCCCTCTAGGAGTGCGGGGTTTTTCGCCGATACCTTCGCGATCCCGTCGTCGGGAATCGTTGCCGTACAGGAGTACGGCGCCTCATCCACTTCTAGGGCTCGCTCGGTCTCGACGAAAACCCCCACACTCCTAGGTATGGCTCCGCGTTTGCGCTCCGCGCTTGGGCTCGGCGTTTGCGCTCCTCGTTGCTCGGCGTTTGCGCTCCTCGTTGCTCGGCGTTTGTGCTCATCGTTTCCTAGACGGGAATTACTCCTCGTTTGCGATGAGGGCGCTCGACTACTTTTTTGCGCGCTAGCTCTAGGCCCCATGCGACGACTTTTCGCGTGTCGCGCGGATCGATGACGTCGTCGATGAGTCCCCACCCGGCGACCTTGTAGATGTCGATGTGCTTTTGGATCTGTTCGGTGATCATTTTCTTCATCTCGGGTGGAGGCTCGCCCGGGCCAAAGAGCTTGCGCGCCGCGATGCCGACCATGCCCTCGGCGCCCATCACGCTGATCTCGCCGCTCGGCCAGCTCACGATCAAGTCGGGCTCGTATGCGCGGCCGCACATCACGTAATAGCCTGCACCGTAGGCCTTTCGGATGACGACCGTGATCTTGGGCACCGTCGCCGCGCTCATCACGTGGAGCAATTTCGCGCCGTGGCGGATGATGCCCGCGTGCTCCACCTTCGAGCCGATCATGAAACCGGGTACGTCTTGCAGGAACACTAATGGGATATTGAACGCGTCGCATATTTGGATGAAGCGCGCGGCCTTGTCGGAGGAGTCGATGTCCAGGATGCCGCCGAGGTGCATTGGCTGATTGGCAACGATCCCGACGCTCCGCCCGCCGATGCGAGCGAAACAGGTGATCACCGTGCGCGCGAATCTCGGCTTGATGTCCAGGATGTCGCCGTGGTCGACGATCGTCTTGATGAGCTTGTACATGTCGTACGGCTTGCGCGTGGACTCGGGGATGAGGTCCAAGAGCGCCTCGTCGCGGCGATCGATCGCGTCGGTGACCGGCAGCACGGGCGGCTGCTCTTCACAGCTAGACGGGAAGAACGAGAGGTACTTCTTCACGGCCGCGATGCACGCCGCGTCGTTCTCGAACTCGCCGTCGCCGACTCCCGATACTTCACTATGCGTCTTGGAGCCGCCGAGCTCTTGCTCGCTGATGTCTTGTCCGGTCATCGCCTTGACGAGAGCCGGCCCACCGAGCGCGAGCGTGCCGATGTTCTTCACCATCGGTACGTAGTCCGCGAGGCCTGGAATGTAGGCCGTTCCTGCCGCTCCCGGGCCCACCATCGCGGCGACCTGCGGCACGACTCCGCTCATGTGCACTTGCTCGCGGAACAGGTGACCGCTGCCCGCGAACACGGAGATCATGTCCGGGTGGCTCGAGCCGGGATCGATGCGCGCGCCGCCCGAGTCGATGAACCACACGATCGGCCAGCGACCGCGGAGGCTCATCTGACGTAGACGCGTGACCTTCTCTTCACCCGTGTAGCCGATGCTTCCGCCCTTGACCGTGAAGTCATACGCGGCGCAGCACACCATTCGCCCGTCCACCTTGCCGAAGCCGGTGACGACGGCGTCCGCGGCCGGCTTGTCCTTGCCGTCGGGGCCCGCAGCCAAACCCATTTGCGTGCCGTGCGCACCGACTTCGAAGTAGACACCGCCATCGAAGAATTGCGCCATGCGCTCGCGGGCGGTGAGCTTGCCGCGCGAGTGTTGCTTCTCGACTTTGTCTGGCCCGCCCATCTTGCGGATCTCGAGGATACGTTTCTCGAGGTCCGCCACCATTTCACGCATCGTCGCCATAATCGATTATCCGATCGTTGCTAATCGCCTATTTGCCAGTCCATCGAGGCTGGCGCTTCTGGAGAAATGCCGTCAACCCTTCGCTCGCGTCGTCCGTGCCGAGTACCTCGCCGAGCTTGCCGCGCAAGTGTGGCAGCGCAGTTGCGAGGTCCATGTCGTCTTGTTCGGCGAAGGCGCGCAGGCCTAATTTCGTAGTGATCGGGCTCTTGCTCGCGATCTTCTTCACGAGCTCTTCCACCGCCGCGTCGAGGCCTTCTGCGAGCACGACCGCGCTCAAGAGTCCGGCGTCTAGCGCCTCGGCCGCCGTCATCTTCTCCCCGAGGAGCATCATCTCCATCAGCTTGCGTCGCGGCACCACCCGTGTGAGCACCGCCATGATCATCATCGGAAACAGCCCGACGTTGATCTCGGGCGTGCCGAGCGTGGCGTCGGCCTGACCGATCGCGAACGTGCTCGCGGCAACCAGCCCGAGACCGCCGCCCATTGCGGGGCCGTTCACACGGGCGATAATCGGTAATTCAGTCTTGGTCATCGCCGAGAGTAAATCGGCATAGTCCCCTTTGTACGCCAGCTGACTTGCGTCCGGCCCGGCTGTCACTTGAAGAGGCGAAGCCCTCGACCCAGCGCTGTCGTTCGCCAACGGCGACGACAACTGCTGAAAGTCACCGCCCGCGCAGAAGGCCTTCCCCTCTCCGGTAATCACGATGGCGCGTACGCCGTCCGCCTTGTGGGCCTCTTCCAGCGCGTACAAGAGCTCGTTGACCATCATCGGCCCAATCGCATTACGCCGCTCGGGGTTGAAGAGCGTAATGCGATAAGCCGGCCCGTCGACGGCCGTCTTGATCTTCGAGTACGTCGTCATGTCGACTTGAACTGATTCAGCGACAAGATCTGGCGCGCCTGTTCGACTGTAGCGACCTTGCGTCCCACATCACGGACCATGCGCGCGGCCACCTCGACCACGTCCGCGTTCGACTTGGCCATCTCGCCGCTCGGCAAATACAGATTGTCCTCTAGGCCAACGCGGATGTTGCCGCCGAGCACGAGCGCGCCCGCGAGCATGCGCCACTGGCACTTGCTGATGCCGATGACCTCCCACTCGCTGCCGGGCGGCATGATCTTCGTCTGGAGCTGCAGGCTCTCGATCATCGGCGGGATGCCGCCGAGGACGTTGACGATGAACGAGAACTGAAGCGGCGCCTTCAAGACGCCCATGTCGAGCAGCGGCCAGATGCCGTGCGTGTGACCCGTGTCGAAGCACTCGAGCTCCGGCTTGACGCCGCTCTCGTTCATCGCCGAGAGCATTTTGATGATCTTCTCGTACGTATTCGGAAATACCATGTCGAAGACGAACGCCTTACGACTGGAGGAGTACTTCGAGTAGTTCATCGTGCCCATGTTGAGCGCGGCGATCTCGGGTTTGCTCTCTCGGATGTAGGTGCACTGCTCGCTCACGTCCTCGAGGATGGTGCCCGTGGAGAAGTTGAGGATGATCGGGCAGCGCTTGCGCGTCTCCGCCTTGATCGCGGCGAACGTCTTGGGATTGAACGTGGGAGAGCCGTCGTCATTTCTGGCGTGGATGTGCACCACGGAAGCACCGGCGTCGTACGCGCGCTTGCACTCCTCGGCGATCTCCACTGGCGTATAGGGGATTCCAGGGCACTGCTGACGATTGGCAAGTACGCCGCTGACGGCGCAGGTGATCACGCAGAGGTCCGGGTCGCGTACGAATGCCATGTTGTTCAATCCTTTTTAGCCGATTCACTGACGAGTACACGAACGCGCTTGGCGAGCTTGGTCGCGATCTTCAAGAGGTCTCGCGCCTCGTTGGTGCTGAGGCTGAGGAGCGCTTGGCGCAGGATCTCCATCGGCTCCACGGGGATGTCGCGCGCGAGGTCTGCGCCCTTCTGCGTGAGCCTGATGTGCACGACCCGCCGGTCTTCTTGGCTGCGCTCGCGCAACACGAGGCCCTCGCGCTCCATGCGGTCGATGATCCCCGTCACCGTGCTGTTCTGCGCGCGGATCTTCTCGGAGAGCTCGGTGAGCGACAAATCACCTATCTGCTCGAGCATCTTGATCACCGTGAGCTGCGGTCCCGTGAGGTTCGCGCGTCGGGCGAACTCCTTGGTGATTCGACGACCCTCTGTATAGAGATAGATGATGGCCTCGAGCGTCTGATCGACGTCGGCCTTAAGTTCGGGGGCGATAGGGGGTGCCAAGGGAGGTCTTTCTACACGGCTCGAACTCTTCGAGCGTGCGAATCTTTCATGCTTCGTAAGTTTAGTGTGCGAAATAATTGTCTGCGAAACGTCTCGCGTCAACAGGCTTCGTGGGCTTTTCAGTTCCGCCCCTGGCGACTACCGTCCCGACGCCATGGCGATCACTTACCGTCAAGCCGGCGTGGACATCGACGCAGGCGACGAGCTCGTCGAGCGCATCAAGCCTCACGCGAAGGCGACGCGCATCAAAGAGGTGATGGCGGGAGTGGGCGGCTTCGCCAGCCTCTGCCGTGTCCCCGAGGGCATCGACGAGCCCGTGCTCGTGAGCGGTACGGACGGCGTGGGCACCAAGCTGAAGGTCGCGTTCGCGCTCGGCAAGCACGACACCATCGGACAAGATCTCGTGGGCATGTGCGTCAACGACGTGATCACGTGTGGCGCGCGCCCTCTGTTTTTCCTCGACTACTTCGCCACGAGCAAGCTCGACGTGGACGTCGCGGAGGCCGTGATTTCAGGCATCGCGCGGGCATGCAAAGAGACCGGCTGCGCGCTCGTCGGCGGCGAGACCGCGGAGCTGCCGGGCATGTACCACGACGGCGAGTACGATCTGGCTGGCTTCTCCGTCGGCGTCGTCTCGGCGAAGAAGCTGATCGACGGCGCGCGTGTCACGGCCGGCGATGTCGTCCTCGGTCTGCCCTCGAGCGGACTTCACTCGAACGGCTTCTCACTCGCGCGTCGCGTGCTCACGGATCTCGCAGAGCGACCGAGCGAGCTCGGCGGCAACACCGTTGGCCTCGTCATGCTCGAGCCCACGCGCCTCTACGCACGCCAGCAGGCGGCGCTGTTGAGCGTGAGCGGCGTGGACGTCCGCGCGATGAGCCACATCACCGGCGGAGGCCTCCCTGGCAATTTGCCTCGCGTGCTGCCCGATGGGCTCGGCGTGCGGATCGATCCTCGCGCGTGGCGCATACCGGCGATCTTCGAGCTGATCAGGTCGCGCGGTCCCGTGGAAGACGTGGAGATGCGGCGCACGTTCAACCTCGGCGTCGGGTTCGTGTTCGTCGTATCCGAAGAGTCCGCCGAAGCCGCTACGCGTGTGTTGCGCGACCTCGGGGAGTCGCCCATCCAACTAGGCGAAGTGATCGACGTGCCGCCGGAGACGGAGTTCGAGTCGCGCGTGGTTTGGGGGCGAGCATGATGAAGATCGGTGTGTTGCTCTCCGGTGAGGGCTCCAACTTCCAAGCCATCCTCGACGCCATTGCGGCGGGCTCGCTGCACGCGAGCGTCGCCGTCGTCATCGCCAACGTCGCATCGGCCGGAGGCCTCGAGCGCGCGCGGAAGGCGAAGATTCCTGGGATCGTGATCGATCATCGCCGCTTCTCGAGCCGGCACGATTTCGACACCGCTTGCGTGGAGGTCCTCGTCGGACACGACGTGGAGTACGTGGTGCTCGCCGGGTTCATGCGCGTCGTGACCAACGTGCTTCTGGATGCGTACCCGACGCGCGTGCTCAACATCCACCCCGCGCTTCTGCCCGCGTTTCCGGGGATGAATGCGCAGTCGCAGGCGTTCCAGTACGGCGTGCGCATCTCGGGCTGCACGGTGCACTTCGTGGACGCGGGAACGGACACCGGCCCCATCCTCGCGCAGACGGCCGTGCCCGTTCTGGAGACCGACGACGACATGACGCTGCGCCAACGCATCTTGGTGGAGGAGCACAAACTGCTGCCGCGCGTGCTGCAGTGGCTCGCCGAAGGTCGCGTGACGACGTCTCCGAGCTCGAAGGGACGGTCACGAGTGACCATCAGCGGCGTAGAGACGGCGTTCGTCGGCACGCCGCCCGCTGCGCCGGCCCCGCAGCCGAGCATGACCTCGACATTGGCGGCCACTCTCTCCTCCGCCGGAGCGGCAACGCATCGGGGGCGCAAATCATGATCGAGCCTACCGTCGTCGCAGTTTGGATCGGGCGCTTCCTCCTCGCGACGTTCGCGACAGTCGCGGCTTGGTGGTTGCTCAAGCGAACCGGCCCCTGGCTGATGGGCCTCGTCGCGCGGCTCGACCGCCGACTCAAGGCGCGTGGCCGTGGCGTGTCGCTCGTGTCGGTGGAGCTGATCTCGCTCGACACGATCCTCGGCATCATCCAAGCCGGCATCGGCACGCTTCGCTACGCGACGATGGGCCTGACCGCGTACGGGTGGCTGCTCGTCGTCACCTACGCGCTCGACGAGTCTCACAAAGTCTTCGACGCGGTCGTGCAGCCGCTCGTACGTGCCGTCACGAGCCTCGGCAACGCGGTCGTCGATTTCATCCCCAACTTCGCGATGGTGATCGTCATCGTGATCCTCGGGCGCTTCGCGGCGCGCACGCTGACGCTGCTGACTGCGGCGATGGAAGAGGGACGCATCGAGTTCCCGTGGCTCGAGCGGGATCTCGTCGCGCCCACGCGCCGTCTCGCGGTGATCGCGGTGTGGCTCATCGCGCTCGTGATGGCCGTTCCGTACCTGCCCGGCAGCGAGTCCAAGGCATTCTTCGGTGTGGGGCTCGCGATCGCGGTCATCGTCTCGCTCGGCTCGACCAGCGCGACGGCGAACCTGCTCGGCGGGCTCGTGCTCACCTACACGCGCGCATTCCACGTCGGCGACCGCGTGAAGATCGGCGGCCTCGACGGCGAGATCATGAGCCTCGGCGCGTTCTCCACGCGACTGCGCACGAGCCACGACGAGGAGATCGTCATCCCGAACTCGATCGTGCAAAGCGGAGTCGTGACGAACTACTCGACCAACGCGCAGAAAGGCGGCGTGCAGGTCTCGGTCTCCGTCTCGCTGCCGTACGAGATCGCCTGGCGCAAGGTGCACGAGCTGCTCTTGGTCGCTGCCAAGCACGTGGATGGCGTCAATGCTTCGCCTGAGCCCTTCGTGCTGCAGCGCGCTCTCGGCGACTCGGCCGTCGCCTACGAGCTGCGCGCGTTCACCGATCGCGCCTACGAGCTCGAGTTCGTCGTCGCGCGGCTCCATCAATCCGTGCAAGATACATTCTTCAACGAGGGCCTCGAAATCGCCTCGCCGAAGCTGTCGGCGACACGCGAAGCTCGGTCGCCACGCGTGCCGGACGGCAGCCGTAACATCAAGCTCGAACGCCACGCTTCCCCCTCTCGAGCGGCGCCCCAGAAGCCCGCCCTGGTGCGTGCGCCTCAGCCCTCGTTCGTGGTCGTCAATCAGGGCGAGACGAAGGAAGACACAGAAGAGAAGGACTGAGAGTCGATGGCCAAGCACTACGACGTTGCGGTCCTCGGGACCGGCATCGGGGCGCTCGCTTGTGCGGCGTTGCTCGCGAGGCGGTCGTGGCGCGTGCTCGTGCTCGGTCAGGGTGATAAACCTGCGGTCTACACGCATCAGGGACTGCCGCTCGCGCGCCGGAGCTTCACGCTGCTCGCCGCGGCGTCTCCTGCGTTCGGCCGCGTGCTCGTCGAGCTCGCGCAGTCGCAGACGTTTCGCAGGCGAATGCACGCGCAGGACCCAATGCTCCATGCGCTGCTGCCGAACCGACGATTGGAGCTTCCTCCGGATACGACACTGTTCTCGCGCGAGATCGATCGTGAGTTTCCCGAGGTGCGCCGCATCGTGGACGAGCTCTACAGCGAACTCGCACGCGTGAACGCGGCCGCCGACGGGACCTTCGAGCGCGACGTCAACTGGTCACCGTCCGGCTTCTGGGAGCGGCGAGAGACGGGCGCGGTGCTGTCGGCGTTGCCGCGCCTGGACGAGCCGTCGTTCGATTGGCTCGGGGAGTTTCCACGCTCCCACCCGTTTCGCGAGATCGTGCAAGTCACGGCGCGGTTCGCGACCGATCTCGCGGGGCCGATCCCGCCGCTCGCGCTCGCGCGGCTGCACGGGGCGTGGACGCGCGGGCTGGTGTCGCTCGCGCGCGGCGAGGACGAGCTGGTCGAGTTCTTCAAGGACCGCATACGTGCGCACGGCGGCGAGGTCCTCACGCACGGGCGCGCGGACTCCATCGTCACGCGCTCTGGCAAGGTGACGGGCGTGACCACACCGGGCGAAGATGCGCCGACCGGCGCGCAGTTCATCGTGACCGATCGCACCACGCGCGAGGTGCTCGATCTGGCGACGTCGTTCTCTCCCTCGCGCCGCATGCTGGACGCGATGCCCAACGTCGTCGCGGCCTCCTGGCGCTTCGTAGTCTCCATCCTCGTGCGGAGCGCAGGCGTGCCACGCACACTTGCGAAAGAGAGCTTCTTGTTGCCCGAAGGCAGCACGCACGCCGTGCACCTGCAGCGAACGACCCCGCTCGGCTGCCCGAAGGATCACGAGCTGCTCGTCGCCGAGACGCTGGTCGACGACGACGACGCCCCGCAGGCGCGCGCGCGAGTCGTCGCCACGGTCGAGCGCTTCTTGCCGTTCGTCGAGCGCCACTACGTACTCATCGACTCTCCGCACGACGGAGTGCCCGCATGGGACTACCGCTCGGGCAAGCGCGAGTCGATCGATCGCGCGCTCCTGCAGGCCGGCGGCGGTAGCTTGCACGCGGAGCCGATGGTGCCGCAGCTCGCGGTGCAACCGACGGCGCAGTGGGGGTTGTCGGCAGAGCCGTGCAACACGCTGCTGAGCGGCGCGTTCGTCGTCGGAAAGAGCGCGCTCCCCGCGCTTGGACAAGAGGGGCAGCTGCTCGCAGCGTGGAGCGCCGCGCGCGTGATCACCCGCACCGACCGCCGCAAAGAGAAGATGCGCCGAGAGATGTGGAGCAAGGTCGAGCTCGGCTGAGCCTCAGCCTTGATTGACGGCGAGCTTACGCAAGAGCTTCGGTACGTACATCGGCGTCATGTCGACCTGCGCAAGCGCGGCGACCAGCAGACCGATCTGATCGGCCTGCGCAGCGCCGCGGTCGATCACGACCACGCGCTTTCCGTGTAAAATACATGTACCTCCACGAGAGCTCGCACGGGGGTCCATCGCGTCGAAGCGGACATCGAGCCCGACGCGTTCAGCCAACGTGAGGAGTTCTCGCAATATCTGCGAGAGCGGCATTGGATCGAATCGTAACTAGTGCGCATACGAGCGGGCCAACTTCGCCACGCAAGCGTGTCCTAGCAGCCCAGTAAACGTACCCATCCGTGCACGTGCCCGATCGGAGTTCTGGGGTCGGCGAAATTTGCTCGCGCCATTTTCCATCGAGCGGCGCGTGCTCGATGTTGCGGCCTTCGGGCACGGGCACGTTTACGGAAAGACAAGACTCAGGCAGCCCGGATACCGAACCTTCCCTACGGCTCTCCTCTTGCAACGGGGGCGCGAATGGGTGACGCTAAGGCGTCGACGCCGGCTGCCCAACGGCGCTGGGATCCATCGAAAGCTGTCCTCGCCAATGTCCGAAGCCACCCGCAGCTCGACCCCGATAGCGCCGGGTACGGTCATCAACGATCGCTACGAGATCCGTCAGAGCCTCGGCAAGGGCGGGATGGGTGAGGTATTTCTCGCTTATGACCGCTCGACGCAGCAGGCGGTCGCGCTCAAGGTGGTTCGCGAAGAGTCCCGCATGCCGGGCGACGATGAGGCACTTCGCCAAGAGCTGCTGCATGCCCGAAGCGTGAGCCACCCCAACGTGTGCCGCGTGCACGATCTCGCGCCCTCGAAATACGGACCCATTCTCGTGATGGAGCACATCACGGGGCAGACGCTACACACGCACATTCGTCGCAAAAAGGCCCAAGGCGGCTACACTTCGGACGAGTTCCGCAGGCTCGCGAGCGAGATCGCGAGCGGCGTCGCGGCGATTCACGCGGCGAGCCTCGTGCACGGCGATCTGAAGCCGGGCAACGTGATGGTCACCACCAACACGGATGGCACTCCCGGCAAGGCCGTCGTCCTCGACTTCGGCTTCGCCAAAGAGCGCGCACGTGTGAGCGCACGAAGGCCCGGTGCGCCTCCAGACGGCGGCACTCCGAACTACATGGCGCCCGAGCGCATTCGATCCGGCGGTGCATCGCCGGAGGACGACGTCTACGCGCTTGGCCTCACGCTCTGGGAGATGTGGACCTGCCGCGTGCCCGAGCCCGGCTACAAGCCGCGCGCAAAGCCGATGAAGGCGCAGATCATGTTCGACGTGCCCGCGGGCTTGTCGACCGACGAGATCAAGCAGATCTTTCGCTGCCTCGCGGACGATCCCGCGCAACGACTGCCGGCGCGCCATCTGCGGTTCTTCAACCCGGTCACGCTCACCACCAACCCGATCCAATTGCCGCGTGAGCGACTGGACCCAGGCCCTCCGCCGGGACGAAACCCGCAAGCCGCGTTCACGCCCGGCGTGCAATCGCTACTCGCGACGTACGCGACCAACGCACCCGAGTTCGTCGGCGAGCTCGTGAGCTTGGACAAGGCGGACTTCACGCTCGGACGCCGCGCCGACAACGAGGTCGTCGTCCCCGAGGCCACCGTGAGCGGGCAGCACGTACGCCTGCGTTGCCAAGCCGGCACGTGGACCCTCGAGGACCTCGGCTCCACCAACGGCACGTACGCCGACCACACCTACGAGCGCAAGAAGACCATCACCGTGATGCACGGCGGCGAGGTTCAGTTCGGAGAGCTGCGCTTCAAACTCGTCACGTTCCAGCGCGACAGCCCAGGTCAGAAGCGCGCGAAGGCGTACTTGGCCAAGCGCGACGGACTCACCGGCTTGTTCAAGCGCGAAGAGCTCTTGAAGGCGCTCGATGAAGAGGCCGCGTTCGCCGAGTGGGTAGACGCGCCGCTCTCGATCGCGCGCTACGAGATTCGTGGGCCGAACCGCCTCGTCTCCGATCGACCGACGATCCTCGAGATGCTCGCGCTGCGGCGCGCCGCGTCTCGCGTGGTCGAGCTCACGGACATGCTGCTCTTGTCGCTCATCGCCGTGACTGCAGGCCACACGGGTCCGCTCCGCTTTGCGACCGCGATGGTGGGCCCGGGACCGCAAGAGGCGCGCAATTTGGTCGAGCAGATCGTCGGCCAAGTGCAGGGCACGCTGCCGGACGGTCTGGATCTCGTCGCGTCGATCGCGCGCTGCGAATCGCGTGCGACCGTTCGCTCGTTGGTCGACACGCAGTAAGTAGTCTCGTCGTGGCCGAACCCAACGGACCCCAGTCGGGGCAGAAAGAGCCCTCGCACCCGCCGAGCGAGCCGCGGCCGCTCGCCTCTCGTCCGGGCGCGGACGCGGGCCCCGAAGGCGCTGGGCGTTTCCAGCTCTTGGTCGTGTTGCTCTTGATCCTGATGCTCGTCACCATCCCGCTCTACTTGTGCCAGCGCCCAGTCGCGATCACCGAGCGCGATCTCGCCCGTGGCAAGGACATGGACGCGTCGATGGCGTCGACCGTCGAGATCGACGGCGCGCCCGCGATGGCGATCGAGAACACGGTGCCGGCCCCTGCCGACTCCAGCGTGACGGTCCCGCAGGGCGTCGTGCTCTCCTCGCCACAAGTGATCGAGTGCCACGATCCCGGCGC
>JAYVYD010000283.1:0-19095 GCA_043784605.1 Myxococcales bacterium
AGAACATCGTCGCCCCAAAACAGCTCACGCTGTCTTTGGGAGAGTCGTGCTGAAGAGCCGGATGTGAAAAGCACTTGTCCGGTTCTGTGAGAGGCGCCCCGGGAAACCGGGGCGCCTACTCGATGAGGACGGCCGCGAAGCGGCAGGGTGGGGCACCAAAGTCGCAAACGAGAGAACGCAAGTCCACGCGTCCACGCGATTCCCACAGGATCGTGAGCAAGAAGACCGCCGAACGATCAGAACCCGAGGACGATCTCGCGCTCCAAGAGCTCGTCGGCGCTCTGGGTGAAGCGGAGGAAGTCCGCGTACTCGGCGGGCTGCACGCGACCCGCGGGGATGTCGACGGTGCGCTCGAGATGGATCTGGTGACCGCGAACCGCGTCCTTCACGACGATGGAGCGCTCGCCGTTCTTCGCTTCTCCGGTGGGCAGGCTCGCGGGCATGCGCGCGGTCTCGGGCGCGACGACGTCGAATGCGACGTCCACATGCGATGAGGCGCCGATCAAGAGCGGCGTCTGTCGCGTCGGCAACGAGGCGAGCTGCGCGATGTGCAACGGGAACAGCGAACGCAAGACGTGCTTGTCGCCTTGCTGCCGCGCGAACCCGGGAACCTCGCACACGACATGAACGATGAGCGGTTTGTCGAGGTCCGTCTTGTTCTCGAGCTTCACGTCACGCACGCGCGCGCCGGGCAGGGTGCTGCTCAACAGACGCGTCTCGACGAACGCGAAGAGCTGCGACTCCTGGACCTTGTCGAAGATGCCGCGCATGCGGATGCCGGGCTTGCCTGCGTAGCTCTGATCGAGCGTCACGCTCGCGCTGCCGTCGGCCTTCAGGTCCGCGCGACCTCCGACGCCGAGGGCGTCTTGCGTCCCGCTCACCGGCACCGTCTGTCGAGGCGCGCCGTCGATCAACACGATCGCCTCTTGTCCACGGACCTCCGCGGGCACGTACCCGAACGGCGCGAATTTGTCGGTCACGGTCATCCAAGTCGGACTCGGACCGGTACCGACGCGCAAGACGAGCGAGTCGTAGTTCTCCACCTCGCTGCGCTTGCCGATCGGCGGCATCACGAGCTTGTCCTTCGCGAGCGCGACGTCCACCGAGATACCGAGCTGCTTGCACAAGTGGACGAATGCGCTCTGCCGCGAGCCGCTCTTGCCGTTGATGACGCGACGGCCGTCCTTCTCTTGTCCGTCCTGGATGCGCTCCTGAACCGCGCGGTAGATACGCCGCGCGCGCTCCGCCTTGTCGGACTCGGGGACGGAACGGACGAGGTCTTCGGCGTACCTCTTCAGGCGCGGATCGAGCGGCGTCTCGTCTGCCACCAAATCAGTGAAGCGAGAGATCGTTCCGTCGAGCGAGATCCCCCAGCCGACCCGCACGCTCGGCAAGAACTCGGCGGCGTTCGGCGCGTCGGGCTCTTCGACCAGCGGAGGGCTCTCGTCCACGCGCCAGCGCTGCTCGACGAACGGCGGGACGTCGCGCTTCTTGGGTGCGCCCACGTTGCCGCGCGTCTCGATCTCGAGCGCACGATCCTTCGGGCTCACGACGACGAACTCGCTGCGCCAGTAGCCTTTGTCGGCCTCGCGGAAGAACCACTGCGGGCCGGTGTATCGCAGGCCGCCTTCGCCGTCGCCGCTCGCGTCGGTGATGTGCTCGATCTCGATGTAGTCGCCCACTTCGAGGTTGGGCATCGTGAGCGTGGGCTTGCCGGAGACGGGCTCTGGCTCGAGGATCTTGCCGCTCGGCTTGATCACGCGGAGCTTGAGCGTGAACCCCGTGGGCGGGCGTTGCTCGGACTCTTGACCGATCGCCTCCTGCGATTGGATGCGCAAGATCTCGTGCTCGAGCATCTGGCTCGACCCGTCCTTTTTCACCCAGAGCGTCGCGTAGTCCAGCACGCGCGCGGCGGTGCCTTCCATCTTCTTGCCGCGCTTCTCCCAGGCCTCGAACTCGCGAATGGTCGCCTGTCCGTCTTGCCGGTAAGGCTCGAGGTTGGTCGCGCCCTCGAGCAGATCGATCGCGTTCTGTAGCTCTGTCGCGCTCGCGCCCACGCGCAGCGCGTCGGCTAGCGCCTTGCGGAGCGCGTCGTTGTCGCCTCGTGCATACGCGCGATCCGCGAGCCGGAAGCGGCTCGTCGCGTCGTCAGGGTTCTTCGCGAGCGCCTTCTCGAGCTGCTCTACCGCGGCCTTCGGGTCGCCGCTCTTTTGTAGGACCTCGGCGATGCGCCCGGCGATCTCCTTGCGCTCGGGCCTCCGCTTCTGGACCCGACGAAGCTCGGCGATCGCCGCGGGCCAGTCGCGTCGTGCGAGCGCGCGATCGAGATCGATCTCCGCATCGGGGTCCAGCTTCTTGATGCGCTCACCGATGGCGTCTGCCTTGCCGATCGGACCCTCTGCTTCGATCGCGCCCATGTACGAGCGCAGCGCGCGCAAGTCGTCGGGGAAGCGCGTCGCGAGATCCTCCAGCGCGTGCATGCGCTCAGCGCGCCACCCGAGCTTGCCGTAGACCTTCGCGATCTCCTCGAGGATTTCCGGCTCGTTCGGGAACTCGGCGGCGAGCTTTCGCAGCGGCTCAACCGCGTCGACGAAGCCCTTCTGTTCAGCGTCGTCGATGATCGTCCACGCGCGCGCGAACCACAGGCGCGGATCTCGCGCAGCCGCGCGTGCGATCATCGCGCGTTCGGTCGTATGCCTCACGTCCGCAGGAAGCGAGGCATCGCCGTTGGCGAAGAGGCCCGCGGCCTCGAGCGCGATGGGCCCCGCGTCCTTCGGCGTGGCGAGCGGCTCGCTCATCACGGCAGCGACGTCGTCGAGCCCTTCGATGTGCGCGACGTACGCGCTCAAAAAAGCCTCGATGGGTCCGTTCGCCTGAGCGGTTGGGTGAATGATGTTCGGATCGGCCGTGATCGTAGGGGTGTTGAGCGAATACGGAGCGCGTGACTCTGCGTCCGCGGTGAGAGACGCGGCGGTGCCGTCGAGGTTGTAGACGCGCACGGACGCCGTGTCGTCCAAGAGTCGCGCGACGATTCGGTGGCGGCCCTCGCGCAGATGCAAGCTGACACCGAAGCGCGCCCACGAGCCCCACGAGGCGAGATCGCGTTCGATCACCGGCGCGTCGTCGACCCACACCTTGATGCCGCCCTGCACTGCGAGGATCACGTCGCGCTCGCCCTGCGTGCGCACGAAGCCCTCGACGTAATAGACGCCGGCCTCACGACCCTCGCCGCTCGCGACCAGACAAGACGTCTGCTCACTGCGCTGCACGTGTGGAGCGGTCCCGCGCGCGGCGTCACCTTTCCACGCCGAAGGCCACGGGCCCGGGAGCTCCGCGTCGAAGCTGCGCCGGCGATCGACGGTCGAGCCCTTGCCGAACGGTCCCGCGAGACGCAGGCCGGTCACGCAGCCGCTCCGCTGCACGACGAGCGCGTCGTAGTCCTTGCCCGTCGCCTCGGCCGTTCGATACGCCTCGCCGAGCGACCAGTCCACGAGCTCCGCCTCCGCGCGCCAACCGATCGCGCCGGGTTGCTTCACGAGCCCGTCTAGGTCGGTTTTGTGCTTGCCGTAGAGATCGCTCACCGAGCTTCGAAGTCCGCGCAGGCGGCTCGCTCCGAACCACGCGGACATCGGCGCGAGTGAGTCGACGCTCGTGCTCGCGGCCTGCAAAGACGCCACGTACGCGTCGGCCGCGCTCGCGGGCTCGCCGTGCTCCTCAGCGAAGATCGCGCGTCCGAGGTTCGCGTAGAGCCCCGTCGACTTCATGTCGGCGAGTCGCTTGTACGCGGCCTCCGCTTGCGCGGGATCACCGCCGGGCGCGACCTCCTCGGAGAGCAACCACTTGCCGATGGTCTCGGCGTCGGTCGTCGCTCGGCCGTCCGCGCGCAAGCTCGCGAGCGGCACCACGGAGCCTTTGCCCTGCGAGCCGCCGCCACATGCCACCGCGACCGACGTCGCGAGGACCAACACACTGCCAATCTTGGTTGTCATCATTTGCTCGCAGAGAGGACGAGGCGTTGACCGAGCGCGCGATCCGCGGACTCGCAGAAGGCGCGAAACGCCGGGTACTCCGCGACGGAGATCCGCGTCTTTTGGATCGCGACGGTCGTCTTGACGTGAACGACGCCGTTCGCATTTAGGACGGTGACCGCGTAGCTGCCGAATGGAGTACTGCCGCTCGTTGCGACCGGCCCCGTGAGTACACGGCTCCCCGCGGGGAGCTTGATCGTGTGGTCAGTCACGCTCGTCGACTGCGCTCGCAGACGAACGTCGAGCTTGCGTTGGGAGAGCGCGGCGTACTCGCGAACGAGGTAGCTCGAGGGACCCGTGGGCACGCTCAGCGTTCCGCCGTCTTTGCGCGCGAACGCGGGCACCTTCGCCGTGACGGCTACGTCAGGCGAGATCTCGACGTCCTCGAGATCGTTGGCAGTCGCCTGCTGCACTTCGAGGCCGGCGTACTCGCTGCCGAGATCCTCTTGAAGTCGCTGCTTGCGTGTTGCCTCCGCGTGGTAGCGCGCGCGCCACGAAGAAGCGGTCACGCCCGTGACGTGCGCCTTGTACGTCATCGTCGCCGAGCCGTCACTCGCGAGCGTCGCCTCGACGGTGCGTGTGGTGACGCTCTCGGTCGCGGGCGGATCGGGCAAGTGAACGAGCTTGGGATGGCCCTCGTTGACTTGCAGCGCAAGCGCGCCGCGGTCCATCCCTGGGAGCTCGTCGCTGCCCGTGTATTCGGCCGTTCCGTCGAGGTAGTGATCGATCGACGGCACGTACGCGATGGCATGATCGAACGGCGCGAGGCTCGCGGGCGAGTCCTCGAAGTCTCCGCGCATCCCGGTGCGCACGATGACGATGGTCGCTGGGATGTTGAGCTCCTTCAGCATCGTCACGATCAACGTCGCCTTGTCTTTGCAGTCGCCGAACCCGCGCGCGAAGATCTGCGCACACTTGTACGGCTTGAAGCCGTGGATGCCGAACTCGAGTGCGACATAGCGCGTCTTGCCGACGACGTAGTCGTAGACGGCGTTGATCTTCTCTCTGTCCGTCTTCTTGCCCTTCGTGATCTCTTGGACGCGTTTGCGCACCTCGTCGTCCGCGGTGAACTGGTCCTTGACGAGGCCCCAGTACCACGTGCCCATTTGGTCCCACGATTTGTAGGTCGAGACGTGAACATGACCGAGGAACTCGGTGTACGGCGGCTGGTTCGGCTCTGGCAACACCGGCGCGATGTCCTTCGCGGTGAACTGATAGACGCGGTCGTCGCCCTTCTCGTCCACGCGGCTGACGACGTTCGGGATCGCGGGCTTGTTGAAGTAGAGCGTGCGCGCCTTCGGCGTGATGAGCACGTACTTGGCGAGCGAGATGGGCTCGTTCGACTGTAGGTACTCGACGTCGCCGAAGTAGTCCGCGAACGCATTTCGCTCGGCGACGTCCTCGACGCGATACTGCAGCTCGACGACGTCCCCTGGCGAGAGGCGCGCGAAGCGAACGCGGTAGCTCGACGCGCTCGTGTACATCGCCATCGACGGGTCGTTCTGTCCGCCAGTGCCCGTGTCGAACGAGTCGTCGATCTCGCCGTTCTTGCGATAGACGTGCACGGCGCGCAGCTGCACCGTCTGTGTGTCGCTCTCGAAAGCGAAGCCGTACACGCGATCGGCCTGTGCCGCCGCGTCCGTCAGCGGTTGAAATACCACCTGCGAGAATTTGCTCGAGAGGCCGTTGGGAAAGACAGTGATGACGTTGAGGTCGACGAGCTTGCGACCGTCCGCGCCGTTCGCGGGGGCGTCGCGCTTCGCGAGGAACTCGCTCGCGGGGATGGCGTACGCCTCGTCCGGGCGCGCCTTCTGGGGCTCGAGGTGCGCGAGGTAGTCGCGTACGTCCTTGGCTTGCGGCTGAATCGCGAGGATCTTGCGCAAGAGCGCCTGTTGCTCGTCTTGCTGTCCGCCGAGTCCGTAGACGTCCGCGAGCGACCGCATGGTGTCGACGTCCTCAGGGGCGAGTTCGAGCGCACGCTTGTAGACGGCGATCGCGCGAGCACGTTCACCGAGCTGCAAGTAGGCGTGCGCCGCCGCCTCGATCTTGTCCGATGAGTCCGGATCGAGCGCGAGCAGCCGCTCCACCCAGCGTGTGGCGTCGGTCGTGTCGCGCCGCGCGATGGCGAGATCGATCTTGCCGCGTAAGAACGATGCGTCGTCGAAGCGTAGCGCGGCGTAGCGCTCCTCCATCTCGTTGGCGTCCGTCGCGCGGTCCTCTTGTCGCAACGCAGCCACGGTCGCGCGCACGAGCGCGACGCTGCGGGGGCGTCGAATCAGCGCTCTCTGGAGGAACGCGAGGGCAGTCGCGCGGAGGTTCGCCTCGCCGAAGAGCTCCACACGCGCGAGCACGGCGGTGACGTTGTCCGGATCGCGCGCGAGCGCGTCGTCATAGAACGGGATCGCGTCACGCCAATTGACTCCCGCCCGCGCATGCGCCGCGCGCGACAGCAGCGTGGCCATTTGATCGTCGGGGCTGACGCCGCCCTTGCGAACGAGTTCCTCCGCCTTTTGAATCCAATCGGCCCGTTGGTTGCGACTCTCTGCGAGCGCCCCCGCGAGCAGCGCGCGCTTCACGGTTGGCGCCTTCTGCGCGCTCTTGGTGGCGAGCTCACGCGCGATGTGTTCCGCGTCGTCGTCCGACTGTGTCGAGACGAGGTAGCGCGCATACGCCTCCTGCGCCGTCGGATCGTTGCCCTTCACGAGCTTGTCGAAGGCTTGGATAGGGCCGCTCACGATCTGCGCGGGGAGCGCGGCCTTCGTCCACGTCTTCTGCGCACTCGCGGCGTTCGCGATGTCAGCGCTGGTCTCGAGGTGTGCGTCTGGAGAGCCGTCGGCGCTGGCGACTCGCAGCGTGAACATCGGCGAGCTGTCATCGCCGCAGACCTTCACAAGCACGCGGTTCTGGCCCTCTTCGAGCGTCACGTTCGCGCCGACGCGCTCGGCGTCGAAGTCGCGATACTTGGTGTCTAGGAGCGCGACCGTCCCGTTCCACCACACGCGCAACGCGCCGGCGCTGCCCGCCCAGACCGAGATGGAGCGTCGCTGGCCGGCCTTCAACGAGGGATCGCGGACGAACGCAGACGCGTAGACGCAGGCCTTCTCGTTCGGTCGCACGAGAGCGCTCGTGTCGATCCAGCCATAAGGGAAAGTCGCGGCGGAAGCACGCCAGGCGACGGGTCGCTCTTTGCCTTGATAGCTCGTCGCGAGCGAAGGCACGGCGTCCGTCTCGGGTGCGAACGCTTGCGCGAAGCCCCCCTTTCCCTCGTTGTCGAACGCGCCCACCGTGAGCCACTGCGACACGTAGCCGAGCGACTTGATGCGCGCGCGCGCACCGTCCAAGTCACCGAGCCGCCGCCGCGCGTAGGCACCGAGCAGCAGTGCGTACACGCGAGACGCGCCCGTGCGTGTCTGCGCGACGTTTCGAAGCGCCTCCTCGACCTCCGTCGGGTCGCCCTCGTCCCACTCGCTCCAGATCGCGCGGAGAGCGGCGTACGCCTGCGGCCCTTGTGCGCTCTGGGCCTCGGCGGTGAGGCGAGCGAGCTTGGGGAGGCGGCCGGTGAGGTCTCCGTTCGACGCGCTCGCTGCGGGCGCAGCGGCGAGCAAAAAGGCGATCGCGAGAGGTCTTGCGACTGACGTGTGGTTCGACACGTCGGCGAACCTAACACGGCTAAACCAGGGGCCAAGACCCCGGTGCGGGCCAAACTTGGCCCGTGTGCGCGCCTCTTTCTAAGATCGACCGCAGGTGTCTCTCTTGGGTCTTCGCTCGGCCGTACCGTGGTTCGCGCTCGCGACCGGGACGCTGCTCGGCTTGCGAACACCCGCACTCGCCGTGACCCCTGCGCAAGACGTCGTCTCGACCCCCGCGAACGCGGACCCGCCGCAGCCCGTCGACGCGACGCTGCTCCCCGATCCTGGGCCGTGGCCGACGCTCAACCCCGAGTGCAACTTGGGTCGCGCTTGGCTGCTCGCCGAGGGACCCGCGCACGAGCCACGCGACGGACGTCGCTGGGTGACTCTCACCTTCGATGATGGACCGCGCCCAGAGACGACGCCGGAGATCTTGCGGCTCTTGCGTCAGGATCACGTGCGCGCGACCTTCTTCTTCATCGGCAGCTACCTCGAGGGCGACAAGCCACGCGCGGTGGAGTCGCGCGCGATCTTGAAGGAGGCGCTCGCTCACGGGCACATGATCGGCAGTCACACCGAGGACCACGCGCGGTTGACCTCGCTCGGACCGTCGCAAGCGCTGGCGCAGATCGACGACGGCATCGACGCGGTAGCGGGAGTGGCACCCACGCCGCCGATCCTCTTCCGGCCTCCCTACGGCGACCTCGACGCGTTCACGGAGTCACACCTGAGAGCGCGCGGCCAGCAGCTCGTCATGTGGAGCGTGGAGGCGAGCGACATGAGGTCGTCCGACGCCGCCGCGATGACGGCGAGCCTCGAGGATCAGCTGGATTTCAACGGCGGGGGAGTGGTCCTGCTGCACGACGTTCGCCGGTCGACCGTCACCGTGTTGAAGAGTCTCCTCGAGTGGCTTCGCGCGCGTCGCTTCGATCCCAAGCGTCCAGAGCGGCCAGGTTTCGTCGTCACGGATCTCTTGACGTATCAACGAGAGACCGCGGCGCACCCGCAGCCGTACGCCGATCGCGCCGCACTCGAAAACGCACGCGCGGCGGAATGGCGAGCGGATCACCCGGACGCACAATCGCCGCAAGCCGCGATGACCGAAGACAATCTGCCGTGACAAAACAAGAACGGCGCGGACCCGAAGACCCACGCCGCGCCTGTCTTGACTAAGAACGAGTCAGGGGAGCACGGCCTCTGCGTTCGGCATCGTCTCGGCTTCGCGGTTGAACACCGCGCGCGCGAGCGTGAGTCCGAGCTGTGGGCCGTACTCGACGTCGCATTTGACGCGGACCTTCTGGCCGTTCGAGAACGTGATGTCGAGTGACTCTGTGCGGTTCCAGAAATCCCTGGTGAGCTTGTGGTTGTTGTTCGCGATCGCGTTCGCGGCCGCGCTGATGCCCGCCGAGATCGCCATCCCGATGAGACCACCACCGCCGCTGCCCGCAGCTTTGCGGATGGGGTTGATGTCGGCGATGTGCGCGAGCGGGTAGCTCTCTGCCGGCTTTCCGGGTGCGCCGAAGACGATGAGCCGTCGGTTGGTGACCACGTGCGCGACCGGCTTCCACCTGTCGAGCAAGACTCCGTAGATGATCACGAAGACACCGACCAAGATGATCAGCAGGAACACGCCGACGACGATCATGATGATCTTCTCGAGCATGTAGCTGTGCTTGCGGAACCAAATGACGCGTTCGCCCTGCTCCAGCGGCTGACCCAAGACGGTCGGCCCCCCTGCGCCAGGCTGCATGGCAGGCGGCCCATAGCCAGGCTGCGGCATCATCTGTTGTTGTTGCTGTTGTTGCGGCGGCTGTCCGTACATGACCGCGGAGCTTACCGGAGACGGCGCTCGCGTCTAGTGCCGCGTTTTGTGGCTAAGCCGCCGTGATTCAGGGCTTGGCGTCGAGGAGCTCGATGTCGAAGATCAGCGTGGCGTTCGGCGGGATGGTCGGAGGCGACCCACGTTTGCCGTAGCCCAGCTCGGGCGGGATCGTCACCTTGCGGACGCCGCCGACCTTCATGCCGACGACTCCGCGCTCGAAGCCCTTGATGACCATGCCCTGGCCGATGCGGAACTCGAAGGGCGTGCCGCGCGGCTTGCTAGAGTCGAACACCGTGCCGTCCGTGAGGGCACCCGTGTAGTGTACACGCACCAGATCGCCCGGCTTGGCTTGCGCGCCGTTGCCGGGGACGATGTCTTCGACCGCGAAGTTGCTCGGGCGTGTCGGCGCCGGTAGATCGTCGACACCACCACGCGTCGCCGTGGTCGGACGCGCTCCAACGGGCGTGTCGCTGTGCGAGCATCGATCGCCGGACCACTTCCAGCCCGCGCCGCAGATCGAGTCTCCGCGCTCCTCGTCGCTCATCGTCTGCGCGTCAGCCGCCGTCTTCATGGCGGCAGGATTTGGCCCTCCGCAAGCGGCGGAGGCGAGCACGATGGACGTGACCAAAACGATGAGACGCATGACGCCGCGGACAATAGGCGTCGCCGTGCATTCGGCGAAAGGAGAAACGTCCTTTTGACGATCAGTTGATGGGCGGAGGCTCTGGCACCTTGCCGTCGTCGATCACGCACGACGCGAGGTCGAAGAACATGAACTCGAGCGCTGCCTCTTGCTCGGTCATGCTCGTGAGCTGGCCGTTGCCGACGTGGATGTCCGAGCCCACCGCGCGACCGCAGCGCTGATCTGCCGGGACGTTCGTGGGCATGTTGATCGAGATGTACGAGACCGAGCCGCCACCTTGCGGGTAGATCCATCGCTGCGACAAGCCCGGCTTCGAGCCGCCGATGTCGCCGACGCCGAACGTCTGGACTTGTCCCTTGGGCGTCGTCTTCACGCTGGGCGCCCATGCGCTCCCGTAGCCGTTGATCGGACCGGGCTGCGAGAGATTGAAGAGCCATTCGTCGAGGGCTTTGCCCTTCGGGAAGCTCGTGTCGATCAAGTAGGGAGACGAGGTGGAGCTTCCGCCCCAGAGGGTCCACGTCGCCGCGTTCTGCAGGGAAGTGTCCGCCTTGCCCTGCTCTCCGTAGAAGTTGAGGTGGTAGTGCGACGCGAACACGCGACCGCCGGCGTTGAGATAAGCGGCCATGTTCGCGTAGCCCGGACCCACGGAGTCACGCGGGTAAGGAGCGCACTCGCACTCGTTGATGATGATGTCGTATTTCATCATCTTCGCCTTGTTGCCCCAAAACGCGTACGCGTCGGTCGCGCCCGTGATGCCACCGTTCTGGTTGTTCTTGCCGGCGAACACTTGGACCATGCCCCCGCCCTTCTCGTCGGTGATCTCGGAGACGTCGACGCCGATCTTTTGCACGAGCGTGTGGATCGGGTCGCAGCCCGCGGCGAGCGCGATGAGCGGCATGTCGCCCTCGCTCTTTTTCGCCGGCAGTCGCGTGAGCTTCGGGTCCACGGCGGTGGTTGTGCACTGGGGGACGTTCGGCACCGTGACTTGGCGGCGCCATTTTCCGGCCTGAATCACGAGCGGAATGCTCGAACCGACCGGGACGTCCTCGAGCTTGAAGTGACCCTTCGCGTCCGTGAGCGCGGTCGCAATCGGGTTGCCCGAGACATTCGCTCCGCCGCACGAGTCGCAGACCGGACCGTGCTTGATCGGATCGAGCGGCGCGTTCGGCACGTAGACGACCACGTTATAGAGAGGGTTCTTTCCCGCGGGGTCGTAGACGGTTCCGGTGAGCGTCGTCTTGTTGCCGTTGTTGCAGTTGACGATGTTGCACTTGATGCCTTGACACGCCGGCGCAGCCTCCACCGAAGAGTCGGGAAAGATGGGGTCGTTGTTGCAGAGGCCGTCGGCTCCACAGCGCGGCACTTCTGGCGGGCAGTCTGCGGGCGAAGAGCACGAGACCAGGCTCGCGTCGGGCTTTCCGCCGTCGTCGGAGAAGAGGTTGGTGTTGGAAGATCCGCACCCGAACAGAGCGAGTGCCGTAAGCCCAAGAAGAATGGAGCTGCGCATGGCGGCAGTTTCGCCCACTCCCAGCGATGTGCAAGCCGAGAGTGCTCGATTTTATGACGCACATCGTGCCGCGCGACGCGTCAATGCTTGCGCGAGAACGAGCGCTCATGTTTGATGCCCGCATGCCCTCACAGAAGAAGCCGCTCGTGCTGGTCGCTGACGACAGCGACGAAATGCGCGAAATGGTCACGAGCCATCTGCAACAGATGACGGATCCAGCGTTCGACGTGATCGAGGCCTCGGACGGCGAACAGGCGATCGCGCTCGCGAAGCGCAACAAGCCGGATCTCGTCGTCCTCGACGTGATGATGCCCGAAGTCAGCGGGTGGGAGGTCTGCAAGAAGATCCGCGAGGACGCCTCGCTCGCGCACACGGGCGTCGTGATCCTCACGGGCATCGGCGAGACCTTGAACACGCTGACGAGCCCGCTCTACGGCGCCGATGCGTACATCGACAAGCCCTTCGACTTCGAGCAATTCGACGCGAAGGTGCGCAGCGCACTGCTCGCGCGAGCGGTGATGAAGAACGGCGTCGTCGGACCCGCGAAGGCCGCGACCAAGAAGGCCGCGACCAAGAAGGCCGCCGCCGGACCCGGCGTCAAGAAGGCCGCCCCAAAGTCCGCCAAAAAGAAGCCGGTCGCGAAGAAGCCGGTCGCGAAGAAGCCGGTCGCTAAGAAGCCGGTCGCGAAGAAACCTGCCGCCAAGAAGCCGGTTGCGACGAAGCAGGCTGTTGCGAAAAAGCCGGTGGCGAAGAAGAAGATTGTCGCCAAGAAGCCGGTTGCGAAAAAGCAGGCTGTTGCGAAAAAGCCGATGGCCAAGAACAAGCCCGTCGCGAAAAAGAGCAAGAAGCGCTGATCAGACCATCGCTTCGGCGCGGAACCACGCGACGGAGCGTGCGACGGTCTCGTCGAGCGGTCGGGTTCGAAGCCCGAGCTCGCGAACTGCTTTGGCATTCGAGAATCGCGGAGCTCGCTGCGTGAAGCGCGCTTCTCGGTACGTCACTCGCGGCTCTTGGTGCGTGACATGGTCCGCCCACGCCTCCATCCCGAGCGCGACCGCGGCACCGATCGCTCCCGGCACCTTGAAGCGCGGCGGCTTCTTGCCCGCGATGCGACACACGGCGTGCACGAAATCATGGATGGTGACGTCGTGCGCGTTCAACACGTAGCGCTCACCTACGCGACCCTTCTCTTCGGCGAGGAGGTGACCTCGCGCGCAGTCGTCCACGTCGATCACGCTCAACATGCCGTGCCCGATCGCGGGGACCTCGTCGCGCAGGATCGTCAGCATGGTTCGTCCGGTCGGCGTCGGCGTGCGGTCGCCCGGACCGAAAGGCATGCTCGGGTTGACGACGATCACGGGAAGCCCCGCCTCGGCGAAGCGCAGCGCGATGCGCTCGGAGACGTGCTTGGTCATCGTGTAGACGCCCGCGAGATCGAACGTGTTGAAGACCGCGGACTCGTCCGTGTCGCCGTGCTCCGCGACACCCATCGCCATGATCGAGCTCGTGTGCACCACGCGCCGAACGTTCTCCGCCTGCGCCGCGAGCAACACGTTCGTCGTCCCCTCCACGTTCACGCGCCAGAGCGGCGAAGGGTCGGTCGCCCAAAGCTTGTAGATTGCAGCCAAATGAAAGAGCGAGCTCGCACCTGAGATGGCGCGACGCGTCTGCTGCGCGTCCGTCACGTCGCAGGTCACTCGCTCGACGTTCACGCCGTCGAGGTTGCGCAGGTCAGCGCCCGGCTCGACGATCGCGCGGACGCTGCGTCCCGCCGCGATCAACGCTCGCACCACGGCGCTACCGACGAAGCCGCTCGCACCCGTGACCGCGACGATGGACATGGGCACGACGTATAGTCCCCTCCGTGGTCAAGGTCCCGCTCGCCCGCACGACGTTGAGGTACGCCGCGATCGCGTCGCTCGGCGCGTCTGTGTTGGCGCTCGTCGCGGGTGCGGTCCGCGTGATGCCGTGGTTGCTCGAGCCGGACGTCCCGTGGCGTGTCGCGCTCCCGTTCGCGCGTGCGCTCGCGGCTGTCGCGATCGAGGCGGCGGTGATGGTCGGCTTCCCGATTGGCATGACGCTCGCGTGCGCGCGGTTCGCCTCGCGCGGGGAGGCTCGCGTCATGCAGTTGCTCGGCGAGCGCCCGAGCCGCACGGCCCTACGGTTGATGCCGCAAGCGTTGGGGTTCGCGGCGGTGATCGTCGCAGCTTCGGCGATGTGCGGCGCCGACGCTAGCGCGCCAGGTGAGGTCGCCACCAGGTTGATCGAGGAAGGCAAGGCGTCGTGCGAGCACACAAACGCGCGCACGACGTACTCGGTGCCGTTGGTCGGCGTGACGTGGCTTTGCACGCCGAACGCTCCGTCGCGGCTCTACGGGCACGGCCCTGGTGGCATGTCGAAGGTCACGTTCACGGCCGAGCGCGCGCGCGTCGCGGGCGACATGCGACGGATCGATCTCGACGAAGCGACGCTCGTCTTGGGCGACACGGCAGACTCGCCGCAGGCCACGCTCCACCAGTTCACCTTGCGAGGTCTGTCGCCGTGGGCGAGCGCGTCCAGCCTCGCGCCTTGGATGCGCGCGCTCGTGATGGCGGGCTCGGCGCTCGCTTGCGCTCTGCTCGCGGCGTGGGGCGCGCTTCGACGCTTGGCGCGTGCGCCGCTCGCCGCGTTGGTGTCTGGCGCGTGCGGGCCCTTGGTTGCGCTCGGCCTCGTGCGCGCGCTCGAGAGGGCGGACGCACGCTCTGGCTGGTTCTTGACGGTCCCGGCGCTCGCAGCGCTGGCGACGCTGCTCGCCTTCGTGGTCGCGTCGCGCCTTAGGTCGCGTGCTAGCGTCGAGCCGTGGGAAACATCGGCATAGGCGAGCTGCTGGTGATGGGCGTCATCGGGCTCGTCGTCGCCGTGACCGTGACCGTGACCGTAGTCGTTGTGGTGTTGCTCATGAGAAAGCCCACTGCTACCAAGTAGGCCCCATGGGCAACATCGGTCCGGGAGAGCTCCTCATCATCGCGCTGATCGCGCTGCTCATCTTCGGCGCAGGTCGAATCGCGGACATCGGCAAGGGCCTGGGCCAGGGCATCAAGAACTTCAAAGAAGGCTTGAACGAGGGCGACGCCGCGAAGGACTCCGTCAAAGAGAAGAAGGCCGCCAAGAAGCGCGTCGAGACCGACGATGACGACGCCGACGAGAAGCCCGCCAAGAAAGAGGCGAAGGCCGACCCGAAAAAAGACGTGAAGAAGCGAGTCGCCGCGCCGAAGGACGAAGAAGAGTCCGACGATGACGAAGGCGACGACGACGAGGAAAAAGAAGAGAAGGCCTGACTGCTGGCCCGGCCCCTGCACTCCTCCGAAGCAGGACAGGTGACCCATGGGCAATCTCGGACCTGGTGAGCTAGCGATTATCGCGCTGATCGCGATGCTGCTGTTCGGCGCAGGACGCCTCGCGAGCCTAGGAAAAGGCCTCGGCGAGGGCATTCGCAACTTCAAGGCGGGACTCCGCGAGTCCACCGACGAGGACAAGGTAGACGCCGAGTAGGCTGGATCCCGCACGGCTCAGAGACGCCCCGTGATAGAACCACCTGGTGCCTCGCGATCTCGCTCACCGACTCTCGGCGGTAGCCCCGAGCATCACGCTCGCGATGAACGCGCGCGCGGCCGAGCTCCGCGCCACGGGCGTCGATGTCTTCGCGTTCGGCGTTGGCGAGCCCGATTTCGAGCCTCCGCGCGGCGTCCTCGAGGCAGCGAAGGTCGCCATCGACAGCGGCGCGAGCAAGTACACGGCGGTCAGCGGCATCATGCCCCTCCGACAGGCCATCTGCGCGCGCACCGCTCGAGTGCGCGGCTACGAGCCCAAACCTGATCAGGTGATCGTCACGGTGGGCGCCAAGCACGCGCTCTTCAACTTGGCGGTCGCGCTCTACGAGACGGGTGACGAGGTGATCATCCCCGCGCCGTACTGGGTCACCTATCCCGAGCAGGTCCGCATGATGGGCGCGACTCCGGTGATCGTTAACACCGACGAGGCGCGCGACTGGAAGCTCACGCCCGAAAGGTTGCAGAGTGCAATCACGGCGAAGACGAAGGCGATCATGCTCTGCACACCGTGCAACCCCACGGGCATCGCGTACACACCGGACGAGATGCGCGCGTTGCTCGCGGTCGTCGCCAAGACCGACGCGTGGTTCATCGTCGACGAGATCTACGCAGAGCTGATCTACGACGGCCTTCGCCACGCCTCTCCGCTGTCGATCGCGCCCGAGCTCGCCGATCGCGTCGTCACCGTAGATGGTCTCGCCAAGAGCTACGCAATGACGGGCTGGCGCATCGGCTGGGCGATCGCACCCGCGCCGCTCATCAAGGCGATGGACCTGGTGCAGGGCCAGAGCACCACCAACGCCACCACCGTCGCACAACACGCCGCCGTCGCCGCGCTCAATGGTCCACAAGACGAGGTCGCCAAGATGCGTGTGGCGTTTGAGCGTCGCCGCGACGTAATGATCACGGGACTGAATGGATTGGCCGGCATCACGTGTAGAAAACCCGAGGGCGCCTTCTACGCGTTCGCCGACGTTCGCGGGCTCTATGGCCTGTGGCATGGTGAACGAAAGCTCGCGAACGACGCGGACGTAGCGCTCTTTTTGCTCGACCGCGCGCACGTCGCCTGCGTTCCCGGGGCAGGATTCGGCGCCCCTGGGTACATCCGATTCAGCTACGCGACGAGCGAAGAACGCATCGGCGCGGGGATTGCTTCTATGGCTCGTGCAATCGAGTCCGCGCAGCTTACGGCGCGGTGAAACTTACTCGACGGCGGGGTCGGATGCATTTCAGGTGAGATTCGTCTAAACCGTCAACCCAGGGCCCGTTTGCGGGCTTTTAAATGGGACGTCAACTCTCCGGGAGTCTCCGGGAGGGAGGGCGCCAAACCAAGGAGCTGCTTCATGCACAAAGGCTTTAGATACGGATTCCTCTTAGCCGCGGGTGTCGCCATCCCGGTTCTTACCAACGGCTGTAGCGCAATCAGCGATGCTCAGAACGGCCTCTGCTGTAAGGGCTACGAGCCTGGCACAGACATGTCGACGCCGATGCCCAACGGCAGCGCGCGCTTCGGCAAGCTCGATGTGAGCGTGAGCGGGCAGTTCGTCGCGTTCGCGCAGGCGTCCGGCAACCTGAACGCCGTCGCCACGGCCGCGGTCTTCGACGTCACCAACGCGTGCCGTGCGATCGCGACTGACATGGGCACAGACCCGAACGACGCGAGCCTCGCTGGCAAGGCCGGCGTAGATCTGATGAACTCTTGGTGCGATCTCGCCGTCGGCAAGATCACGGAGATCACCAAGGCCGGCGTCACCATCACGGTGGTCGCTCAGGCCCCGCAGTGCACGGCCAGCGTCAAGGCGCAGGCAGACTGCCAAGCGCGATGCGACGTTAGCGGCAAGTGCGACATCAAGGCGAACCCGCCGACCTGCACGGGCGGAACGCTCGACATCGAGTGCAAGGGCAGCTGCGACGTGACGGCCCAAGCTCCGAAGATCGACTGCACGGGCTCGTGCACCGGCAAGTGCGAAGGCAGCTGCCAAGCGCAAGCCAACGTGGACATCAACTGCCAAGGCAAGTGCGAGGGCACCTGCAAAGCGGGCGGCGCCTCGAACGGCACGGGCATCCAGGGCGACGGCTCTTGCGACGGAACTTGCTCGGGCACCTGCTCGGTCAAAGGTGGCGCTAGCGTCGACTGCAAGGGAACCTGCACGGGAACGTGCACGGCCAAATGCGATGTCGCGCCTGGTCAAGTCTCGGTGAAGTGCTCCGGCAAGTGCAGCGCGGACTACCAACCGATCGAGTGCAAGGGTGGCAAGCTCGAAGGCGGCTGCCAAGTGGACGCGAAGTGCCAGGGTAACTGCAACGCGAGCGTGCAAGCGTCCGCGCAGTGCACCCCGGGCGGCGTGAAGATCACGTACTCGGGCGGCGCTGGCATCGAGGGCAAGGTCAACGCGCTCGTTGCTTCGCTCGAGAAGAACCTCCCCGCCCTCGTCGTCGTGTTGAAGGCGCGTGGCGACACGTTCCTCAAGACGATGCAGGCGACGGTCGACGGCGGCGTCACCGTCATCGGTTCTGGCAAGCTCAGCGTCGAGGCGACGGCTTGCTTGCCGCAAATCGGCACGTCGATTCAAGAGGGCGTCACGAACTTCACGGGTGCGCTTGGCGCGACTGTGAAGGTCACGGGTGCGGTCGGCGTGAAGTGATTTTGATCTGAAACAAGGCGAGAAAAAGGGCTCGTCGCGAAAGCGGCGGGCCCTTCGTCTTTGGTGCGCCGACACTTCAGTTCGGAGTGGGCTCACTGCAGACGTGATTGATGCACGTCGTCCCAAAAGCGGAGCCGCAGCAGTCCGCCGACACGTCGCACTTGTTGCCGTTGTTCGCGCAGCCCTGCTTCGGTCCGCACACGGGCGGCCCGCCATCCGGTGAGGCGTCGCAGTAGCCGTTGCAGCACTCGGTACCGCTGCTGCACGACGAGCCGTCTTGCTTGCAGGGGTCGAGCGCCCAGAAGCCGCGCATGTTCAACGAGTCGATCGCTTGACCCGGCAAGCGAAACGCCGGATGGCTCGGGTCCTTGCCGAGCTGCGGCGTCTGATCGATCGCGACGACCCAGAGTTGCTTCGTGGAGTCCTTGCCGCCCACGAGCTCGTTGCCGTACGTGCGGCGCGTCGTCATCACGAACCAGAAGTAGCCACCCGCCGCGACCGGCGCGAACGTGGGCTCGAAGTTCCATCCGAGATCGCGCGCCCCCTCGGCGAAGGGATAGCCGTCGCCATTGGCTTGCGCGAGTCGCACCTCGCTGTTCGGCGAAGTCGCGCTGACGATGTAGAGATCACTCGTTCCGAAGCGCGTGTCGATCGTGTTGCCGCGACCGTAAACGATCCATTTCGCATCCGGCGTGACCGTGGGAAAGCTGATCGTCGCGAGCGCCGCGTTGGCGCCGGGCTTGACCAGCTCATGATCGTTCGACGCCTTCACGAGCTTGGGATCGAAGTCCCACGCGCGGAGCGATCCGGGCGTCCCGCCGTTGCCTTCATCACGGTAGACGAGACGCGACCCATCGGGCGCGAATGTCGGCATGCCGAAGGTGCGGCCGTCGAGCCCGCTGCTTGTCGCGCGCTTCGCGTTCGCGCTGCTCCGTAGGCCGTCCGCGCCGCCCGGCGGACCCGGGAGAGGGGAGGCGTTCTGCACGAGAAATTTTCCGTCGGGCGTCAGCGCGGGCTGAGCCCACGCGCGGCCCATCCCGGCGAACGAGGGCTTGTTCGTTTTGAGGTCGAACGTGGAGGTCGTGACGTCTCCACCGATCACGAGCGTCGAGCCATCCGCCGACACCGCGTGGCACGTGCTGCAGCCCGTGACGCCCGAGGCCGCGAGGAAGTCGTCCGGCGCGATCGCTCCCGGCTTGATGCGCAGCACGCGTCCGAGGTTGTTCGACCA
>JAYVYD010000284.1:0-5261 GCA_043784605.1 Myxococcales bacterium
AAGACCGCAGGTCGCGGCAGCAAAGGCCAGTACGCACGTAACGGCGTCCGCCGTGAGTTCGAGGGCGGACAGACGCCCCTCGCGCGTCGCTTGCCGAAGCGCGGCTTCAACCCGCCGTTCCCCGTTCGTACCGCCGAGGTCAACGTCGGCATGCTCGAGACGTTCGACGCCGGCACCAACATCGACGAGACACTCTTGCGCGACCGCGGCTTCGTCAAGGGCCGCATCGACCGCATCAAGATCCTCGGCAACGGTGACCTCAAGAAGAAGATCACCATCACGGCGCACGGGTTCTCCAAGTTGGCCGTCGAGAAGATCGAGAAGGCCGGCGGCAAGGCCCTCATCGTGTCCGCCATCGTCGAGGCGAAGTAAGCTTTCCCATGGCGAGCTTCGCCGGGTTCGCGAACATCCCCAAGGTGCCTGAGCTGCGCCGGCGGCTCATATTTACCTTGTTGATGCTCGCGGTCTACCGCGTAGGTGTCTTCGTCACGATCCCCGGCGTCGATCGCGCCGTCATGGCGCAGGTCGTGAAGAAGCAGGGCGGCGGCCTCGTCGGTGCGCTCAACCTGTTCAGCGGTGGCGCCCTCTCCAACCTCTCGATCTTCGCGCTCGGCATCATGCCGTACGTCAGCGCGAGCATCATCTTGCAGCTGCTCACAATGGTCTTCAAGCCCTTGGACGAGCTCCGTAAAGAGGGTGAGCAGGGCACGCGCAAGATCAATCAATATACGCGATACGGCACTATCGTGTTGTCGTTCGTCCAGGCGTTCGGAATGGCCCTCACTGTGGAGGGCGCCTCCAATAGCGACTTGGCCGGAGCCGCCAGCGGTAGCGTCGTCACGCACCCCGGCTGGGGCTTCCGCTTGATGACAGTGCTCACGCTCACCACGGGCACCGCGTTCATCATGTGGGTAGGTGAGCAGATCACCGAGCGCGGCATCGGAAACGGCATTTCGCTGCTGATTTTCGCCGGCATCGTGACCGGCATCCCGAGTGGGGTCGCGGGCTACTTCGCGACGCACGCCGGAGACATTCGCCCGCTGAACCTCGCCGCCGTAGTCGCGATCATCGTCCTCACGGTCGGCACGATCGTCTTCTTCGAGACCGCGCAAAGGCGAATTCCGATCTATTACGCGAGACGCACAGTCGGCAGAAGAGTCTATGGCGGACAGACTGCCCACTTGCCACTACGCGTAAATACCGCGGGCACAATCCCGCCGATCTTCGCGCTCTCGCTCTTGGGTTTCCCGCAGACGCTCGCGAACTTTCACATCCCGTTGATGAGCGATCTCAACGAGGCGGTGAATCGCCACGGCTTCGCAGGCGAGATCCTCTATGTCATTCTGATTGTCTTCTTTTGCTACTTCTACACGGCAGTCACTTTCCAAGCAGTGGATGTCGCCGACAACCTGAAGAAGCAGCAGGCGTTCATCCCGACCATTCGCCAGGGCAAACAGACAGCGGACTACATCGATAAGGTGCTGACGCGAATTACGCTCGGCGGCGCGCTCTACGTGTCGGCCGTGTGCATCGTGCCGGACATCATCACGCAGTGGTTCAACGTGCCGTTCTATCGCGGCGGTACCTCGATCATGATCGTGGTGGGTGTCGCTCTCGACAGCGTTCGCCAGATCGAAGCGCACCTCATCACGCGAAACTATGAAGGCCTCTCTGGCGGCGGTGGACGCTCCACGCGACTTCGCGGACGGAGGGATGTCTGATGGGCCAAAACATCCTATTGGTGGGTCCGCCTGGCGCAGGCAAGGGGACGCAAGCCAAGATCCTGGCTGAGCAGCTGAAGATTCCGCAGCTCTCCACGGGCGATATTTTGAGGGCGAACAAGGCCGCGGGGAAGCTCACGCCGGAGCTCACCAAGGCGATGGACAACGGCGGCCTCGTGCCGGACGAGGTCGTCATCGACCTAATCGTCGACCGCATGCAGCAGCCCGACGCATTGAACGGAGCCTTGTTCGACGGCTTTCCGCGCACTGTGGTTCAGGCAGAGGCGCTCAAGGCCATGCTCGGCAAGCGCGGCAAGCGCATCGACGTCGCCATCGCGATCGAGGTCGATCCTGCCCTGCTGATCGAGCGTACAGTGCTCCGCCGAACCGATAAACGGACTGGACAGATTTATCACTTGAAGTATAACCCGCCGCCCCCCGACGCGGAGCTTGTGCATCGGGCCGACGACACGGAAGTAGCTGTCAAAAAGCGTCTAGACGCTTATGCGAGAGATACTTCCGCAGTCATTCCCTTCTACGAAAAAGAGGGAGTACTGAAGCGGGTCGACGGAGTAGGCGACGTCGGTGAAGTAACCAAACGGATTTTCGCCGCGTTGGGTGTGTGAGGAAGGATTCTGTGAATGAGTGAGCGTCGGGAGAGAAAAGAACCCAAAGGCGACAAGCTCGAGTTCGATGGCGTCGTCCAAGAGGCTCTGCCCAACGCGATGTTCAAGGTCAAATGCGATAACGGCTTGAGCGTTCTCGCGACCATCAGCGGGAGGATGCGGCAGTTCTACATCCGAATCCTTCCAGGCGACCGAGTCACCGTAGAGGTCAGCCCTTACGATCCGAGCCGCGGCCGCATCACCTATCGACACAAGTAGCTAACTAGCGAGTGAGTCATGAAAGTTCGTCCGAGCGTCAAAAAGATTTGCGACAAGTGCAAGGTCGTCCGCCGAAAAGGCGTCGTCCGTATCATTTGTGAGAACCCACGTCACAAGCAGCGACAAGGCTAAGGGATAGAAGATCATGGCTCGTATTGCAGGCGTCGACCTACCCAAGCACAAGCACCTCGCTTACTCGCTGCCGTATTTGTACGGCATAGGTAAGAAGCTCGCGTTCGAGATCTGCGCAAAGACCGGCATCTCTCCGACCAAGAAGACGGAAGAGCTCACCGAGAGCGAGATCAAGCGCATCCGCGAGCTCCTCGAGGGCGAGTACAAAGTGGAGGGTGATCTCCGCCGGGAAGTGCAGATGAACATCAAGCGATTGATGGACCTCGGCTGCTACCGCGGACTCCGTCACCGCAAGGGTCTCCCCGTCAACGGACAGCGCACGCACACGAACGCCCGCACCCGTAAGGGCCCCCGCAAGGGCGTCCTCAGCCGCGCGCGTCCCACCACGCCCAAGGCGTGAGAGCGCGGCGATTGTCGCCGATCCCTTCACGATCCCGGCGTCGGAAATCGTCACCGTACAGGAGTCCGGCTCCTCATCCCTCCTAGGTCCCGTTCGGTTTCGACGACAATCGCCACACTCTCAAAGACTCAAGTAGTTAATTAAGGACTCCGATTATGGCTCAGGCAAAGACCGCAGCAGCTGGACCCGCTTCCACTGGCGCACCCGTCAAGGGCAAGCCGGTCAAGAAGAAGGTCAAGAAGAACATCTCGACCGGGATCGCTCACATCCAGTCGACGTTCAACAACACCGTCGTCACGATCACAGACGTCAACGGCAATGCCGTGTCGTGGTCCAGCGCCGGTTCGCGCGGCTTCAAGGGCTCGCGCAAGTCGACGCCGTTCGCAGCGCAGCTCGCCGCCGAAGAGGCCGCGCGCCGCGCGATGGAGCACGGGATGCGCTCGATCGCCGTCTTCGTGAAGGGTCCCGGAGCCGGTCGCGAGAGCGCGCTGCGCGCACTGCAGACCGCGGGCTTCAAGGTCACATTGATCCGTGACGTGACGCCAGTCCCCCACAACGGATGCCGCCCACCCAAGCGCCGCCGCGTGTAAAAGGCTGGCGTTTTTCGCCGATACCGGCGCGACTCCGTCGTCGGGAATCGTCACCGTACAGGAGTACGGCTCCTCATCCGCTCCTAGGATTCGCTTGGTCTCGACGAAAACCACCAGCCTTTTACTAAGTAGTCGTTAGTCGTTCTCAATGAGGACATGCCGGGACGAAGCCTCCAATTGAATTGGAGTGTGTAAACCGGTTGATTGCCGCTCAATCAAAGAAAACAGGTAATTCGATATGGCTCGTTATATTGGTCCGGTGTGCAGGCTCTGCCGCCGAGAGGGGCTCAAGCTCTTTTTGAAGGGCGAGCGTTGCTATGGCGACAAATGCGCTTATACGCGCCGGCCGTATCCGCCGGGTCAGCACGGCCAAGGCCGCATCAAGTTGAGCGAGTACGCGGTGCGTCTGCGAGAGAAGCAGAAAGTCCGTCGTATCTACGGCGTGCTCGAGCGTCAGTTCCAGCGCTATTACTTCGACGCCACGCGCCGCGCGGGTCGTACGGGTGAAGAGATGCTCGGCCTCCTCGAGAGCCGCCTCGACAACGTCGTGCACCGCGTCGGCTTCGCAACGACGCGCATGGAAGCGCGCCAGGTCGTCAAGCACTCGCACATCTTGATCAACGGCAAGATGGTCAACATCCCCAGCTACATCGTGAAGCCGGGCGACAAGATCTCGATCCACGAGCGCAGCCGCAAGATGCCGTCGATCTTGGCCGCCATGGCCGCGAGCGACAAGCGCCCGATGATGTCTTGGCTCGAGCTCGACAAGGACAACTTCACCGGGACATTCAAGGCGCCGCCCGTTCGCGAAGAGCTGAACGAGCCGCCCATCCGCGAGCAGCTCGTCGTCGAGTATTACTCGCGCTAATTATTTCGAATCACACGGGCAGGCGACGGATCGGACCGGAGAGCGGGTTCGAAGGCCAATCGGGATCGCCGCGTGAACTTGTAAGTAGAAAGAAGAGAGAAGAATGAGCACATCGATCATGACTCGTAACTGGCGGGACCTAATTCGTCCGCGCGGCATGCAGGTCGAGACCGAGACTCTCACGGAGTTCTACGGCAAGTTCACGTGCGAGCCCCTCGAGCGCGGCTACGGCATCACGCTCGGCAACTCGCTGCGCCGCGTTCTGCTCTCCTCGCTGCAAGGCGCGGCGATCACGGCGATTCGCGTCGACGGTGCGCTCCACGAGTTCACCACCATCAGCGACGTCGTCGAAGATGTGACGGACATCATCCTCAACTTGAAGGAAGTGGTCCTCAAGGCCGCGAACGCGAAGACGTACACGGTTCGCATCGATAAAGAGGGCCCCGGCCCGGTCTACGCGCGCGACATTCAGCTCGTGGACGGACTGCAGGTCCTCAATCCCGATCACCTGATCGCGACGCTCGACAAGAAGGGCCCGCTGGCCATGGAGCTCACGGTCAACGTGGGCCGCGGCTACGTTCCCGCCGAGAAGAACAAGACCGCGACGATGCCCATCGGCACCATCCCGATCGACGCGCTCTTCGCGCCGATTCGCAAGATCAACTA
>JAYVYD010000285.1:0-19342 GCA_043784605.1 Myxococcales bacterium
GTGCGCATCAACTCGTTCAGCGAGGTGGAGGAGTGCGTGCTCTTCGAGCGCGTGAAGATCGCGCGCCACGCAAAGCTCAAGCGATGCATCGTGGACAAGGACGTGGAGATCCCCGCAGGCGCAGAGATTGGCTACAATCTCGAGGCGGATCGCCGGAGGTTCTTCGTCACGGACAATGGGATCGTCGTCATCCCGAAGAGAGCGAAGCTGGAGTAGGCATCCGTGGCGAGGAAGGCGAAGCGCGCGGAGTCGACGTGGAGATTGCCTAGCTGTCCGACGAACGAGCAGTTGTGGAACCCCCGTTGGGAGGAGACGCGCGGACTTCGCGCGATCGCGCGTCGCGGGTCGCTCGTGGCCGTCAATTCGTTTGGGACTGTGCGGCTCTTCGACATCGCAGATCCGCACGCGGTCGAGACGTTGTTCGCGATCGCGCTGTCCGAAGGAAGTCATGCTCCCTCGGAGGGGGCGCCGATCGGCTTCGATCGCGAAGGTCATGTGGTGCTGACGGACCGCGAATGTCTGCACGTCGTCGACGTCAAGGAACCGAAGCAGCCTCGACGACCCCGAGATTGACGAGCACTCGTACCCCGCGACGTTCGCGCGATGCGGCGAGTTCCTCTACACGCTCAGCAACTCCGACGTAATGCGAGCCGTCGCCTCCGTTCGAGTTCAAATAAGAGAACAGGCCGGTGCTCAACGGACAGGCACCGTCGAGCGGCTGCGCGCCGACGCCAACACCGACCAGACTCGGTAGAAGGAGCCGCCGCGTAAGAGCGCTCTCGCGCGTCGCCCGTGCCTCCTCCGCGCGCGCGAGGGACGAGATGGACAAAGCGGCCACAGCGGCCAACGACATGAGATGGCGCATCGAACGGTCTCCTTTTCGCGCGTCGTCATGACTGCGCTCGTAAGGCAAGCGATCGATGACGCGTCACGCTTCCCCCACGCGCGGCGATTGTCAACATTGCAGAATGCACGCGACCCAGCGGGTGGGCGCTGTCATTTCCGTCACGCGACGAACTGCCTCAGTCGAGCAGGACGCGGTGCGAGCGGAAGTCAGGCAACGCGTCGCTTGCGTGTGTCGAAGTAGACGCGTCTCGCGGCTTGAAATACGAGCTTTTGCTGTCGACGAAAGCTCGAGCGCGGGACCTTCTCGTTCGCGTCGAGCACCATCGCGGTGAGCCGACCACCGTAGACGCACCCCGTGTCGAGCCCTGTCGCCCACGGATGCAATTGCAAACCTGGGAGCGCGTTGTGGCCGAACACGACGTGCGGCGGACCTGCGTAGAGCTCACCCCAGAGTCGAGGACCATGCGCACCCTTGACGGTGCGAATCGTGAGAAGCGTGTTTCGTTGTTGATGATCGAGCGGGACGCCGGGCTCCACGCCTGCGTGCACGACGACGAGACCATGCTCCGGCAAGTCCAAGTAGAGCGGTGAGGTCGCGAGCAACGTCCAGTCGACAGGTCGTAGAGCGCGCGCGAGATCGGAGTGCACGCGACCGAGCGCGAGCGCTTCGTCCGCGTACCAGTCGAGGAGCTTCTGCTCGTGATTGCCGCGCACGATCACGGCACCCGTGCGTCGCGCGATGTCCAGCACGCCGAGCGAGTCCGGCCCGCGTGCGACGAGGTCACCGACGAAGACGAGGCGATCGCCCGAGCCGAAGTGGATTCGATCCAGCAACGCCTCGACCTCGAACGCGCATCCGTGCGCATCCCCCACGATCACTGTTCGTCCCTGCGGAGATTGCATCACGCTTCCCGTGTCATCAGGAGGTTACAGTTCATTTGTCCAGTGGTCACGAAGGAACGTGATTTGCGCCAGAAAAGCGGCGTTCGCGAGCGACGGCTTCGTGGCACGGACCTTGGAGTATTGAGTCACGTCGCCGATTGAGAGGGTCTACGAGGCACAGACCCGGCCGCCTACGGGGCCCTCTCGATCGGGATATTGGCTGCGAAGTTTTGTGGACGAATCGCAGCGTCGAAGACCGTGCGTAGCAGGCTGAACCGCTCGCTTCTCGTGTCTGCCTGGTTTACCCTCGCTTCATGCGTTTCTTCGCCCGGCTCGCGCTGCCCGTGGCCATCTTCGCCGCTGTCCACTCGGTTGTGCTCACCACCTCGTACCCAGTTTGCGCGCAGCCAAAGCCTGTTGCGCCGCAACAAGATCTCATCGCGCGCGGTCGTGCGCTCTTCGACGATCAGCAGTACGAAGAGTCCATCCAGACGCTGAGCGCCGCGCTCGTCAGACCCAACAATACGAAGGAGCAGCGGCTCGAGGTTTACCGCTTGCTCGCGCTCAACTACATCACGCTCAACCACAAGGACGAGGCGGAGAGCGCGGTGCGCGGTCTACTCGCGCAGAACGAGACGTACCAGCTGCCGCCGAGCGAGTCGCCGCGCTTCCGTGACTTCTTCGCGGGCGTGAAGACCAAGTGGGAGGCCGAGGGTAAGCCCGGGTTGGTGACGGCTGCAGCCCCGCCGCCCGCGCAGGTCGAGATGGCGCACGTGTCGCCGTCGCAGGTAGATCGCAACACGGACGTACCTCTCTCGATCAAGCTCGACGATCCGCAAGGGCGCGTCTACGGCGTGAAGCTGTTCTTTCGTGCCGGCAGCAAGGGCAAGTTCCTCGACCTCGACGCGATCCTCGCGACCGGCGTCGCCAAGGCGAGCATCCCGAAGGCGAGCGTGAAGCCGCCGATCGTCGAGTATTACTTTCAAGGTTTCGACAAGGGTGGCCTGCCGATCGTCTCACGCGGTGACGCGGCCGCGCCGCTACGTATCGCGGTGCCGGAGCCGGGTCGCGGGTGGATCCTTCCTGTGGTGATCACTGGAGGAGTCGTCGTGGCTGCGGGAGTGGTCGTCACCATTCTCGCGGCCGCCGGCGCTTTCAAAGGTACGAGCAAGTCCACCGTGAGCGTGAGCGTCACCGAATGACCAAGAAGGAGCCGCGCTACTACTTCGTCGCCCTCGACGTGGCCGTCGACAAGGTAGATGACTTCTCCACGCGCCTCTTCGAGATGGGCGCGCAGGGGATGGAAGAGCGCGACGACACCACGATCCAAAAAGGCATCAACGGCAAGGTCACATTGGTGGCCTCCTTCAAGGACGAAGCCGACGCGAAGGCCGCGCAAGCCAAGCTCCCGAAGCTCGTCGGCGCGCGTGTAGAGGAGCTCGTCGGCGACGAGTGGCGCGACGCTTGGAAGGCTCATTTCAAGCCGTTTTCGATCTGCCCCGAGATGTGGATCGCGCCTCCGTGGGAGAAGTTCGAGGCGCCGAAGAACCAGCAGAAGCTCGTGCTCGAGCCGGGTCGTGCATTCGGCACTGGCCTCCACGAGTCCACCGCGCTCGTCGCGCAGATCCTCTATCGGCGACGCGCAGACCTGAAGGGCAAGGCGGTGCTCGACGTCGGCACGGGCAGCGGCATCCTCGCGCTCGTCGCGCTCAAGCTCGGTGCGAGCAAGGTGCACGGCATCGACGTGGACCCTGACGCTATCGAGGTCGCCAAAGAGAACGCGCAGCGCAACCGCCTCGCCCCGAAGTGCACCTTCGACACGACCGCGCTGAAGAAGCTCGACAAAGAGTACCCGATCGTCGTCGCGAACATCGAAGCCGACACGCTCATCGGAATGGTGAAGGACCTGCAAAAGCGCTGCTCCAAAGGCGGCCTAATGATCTTGAGCGGCATCCTCGAGACGCGCATGCGCGACGTCGAGGCAGCCTTCTTGAAGGGCAGCAAGCTCGCGCACGCGATGCAAAAAGGCGACTGGGTCGGCCTCGCGTTCGAGCTGCCCGCGAAGAAGTAGATGAGTCACAAGCCCGCGCTGCGCGTACCCGTACGTACGCTCTCGGAGGGACCGTCGTCGCTCGACGTCATCGCCGCGCGGTACGTCGTCGTCGTGCATCGACTCCAGGTGGGCGACGCCTTGCTGCTGTTCGATGGTGCAGCGCACAAAGAAGCGAATGCCTTGATAACCGGCACTTCGCCGCTCCAAGTCGAGGTCGGTGCGGTGAGGCCGGCCACAAAAATGGCGCCGCGCAACATCACCTGGATCCACGCGCTGCCCAAGGGAGACAAAGCGGACGCCATCGTGCGAGACGCGACCGAGCTCGGCGCCACGACGATTCAATTCGTGCACTCCTCACGGAGCATCGTTCGCCTCGACGTCGATCGCGCGGCGTCGCGAGTCGCGCGCTGGGAGAGGATAGCCACCGAGGCTGCGAGACAGTGCGGTCGCGGCGATGTCCCGAACATCCTACCGATTGCGTCTTGGGAAGACGCGTGCAGGAGCGCGTCGGGTGAGAAGTTCTGCCTCTACGAAGAGGCCTCCACACGTGTGCTCGCGTCCGCGTTTTCGGCCGATCGTCTCGTCTTCGCGGTGGGCCCTGAGGGCGGCCTCGAGCCCAGCGAAGTAGAGGTGGCTCGCGCTCAGGGCTTCTCGATCGTCAACCTGGGCGAGCTGATCCTGCGCACCGAGACGGTGTGCGCCGCGGTGCTGGGCGCCGCGCTGCTCGCGTCTGGCTAGAGCCATCAATTGTTGCTGACGACGCCATTCCGCTCAGTTGTCGTCGTTCGCCGAAGGCGGCGACAATTTGGTCCCCCGGTCTCAGGTGTCGGTTATGCCCTTCCTCGTGAACCGCTCACTCGTGTGGCTGATGCTCGTTGCCTGCTCCTCCGTGCAAGACAAAAGGTCGGGACAGACCCCGACGCGGGTAGCCAAAACCCGCCGCCGTGCACATCGACGGTGCAGCCCAAGGTGCTCGTCGCGGACTTCTCGAGCGACATCAAGCGCGGTCCGCCGAGCCTGCTCGGTGACGACCTGTTCTGGGTCGACGACTCGCACGGCCCTGCCGTCATCCTCAACGCCAAGAGCGGCGTCATCATGCATATGAAGGTCACCGACGCCGTGCCCACCGCCGTCGTGACGCCGACCAGCTACGTCTACGCCGTTGCCGCGCTCGGCAGCGACATCCTCTATCTGCAGGAAGAGCCGATGCTGAAGGTCGTGCACCTGTACCGCGCGCCGCTCGCGGGCGGAGTCGGCACGAACGTCGGCGCGGAGATCCCGATCGGCAACCAGACCTTCCTGTCCCCGGACTGCGGCACGTGCCGTATCTTCGGTCGAAAAGGGGACGACGTGTACATCTCCGCCGCGGCCGAGATCGATCGCGTCAACCTCACCAGCGGGCAGAAGACCGTCATCGCGCAGTTCTCCGGGCGCCCCTCGCTCATGAAGGGGCTCTACGTGGCGGAGCTCGTCAACGACGTCGTCTATTACACGGAGCAAGACGGCGCGATCTTCACCGTGCCGGCGGCCGCGACGACCGCGAGCGCGACGCGCCTCGGGTCCGCGACCCGCAAATTTGGCCTCCTCGGCTACAAAGAGCTGCGCCCGTTCGCCGACGGCTTCGTATGCGCCAGGGCTTCACCATCGACACCATCGATGCGAAGGGCGCTCTGCTGAAGTCGATCTTCGATTCGGCGCCGATCGATCACAACGTGTTTTCGTTCATGCCCTCACCGGTGTCGGGCACCACCTTTTACGCGATGCCAGTTTTTGCACCGCAACAAGACACGGACGTCTCGGCGATCTACAAAGCCGACGTGAGTGGCGGCACGCCGACCGCCGCCGTCTGCAACGTCCACGGTGTGCTCTGGACAGACGCGGCCACGACGCAGCTGGTCTACATCGACGTCGGCAACTCCGAGGTCAGCTTGCGCTCCGTTCCCCGGTAGGAAGCGAGCGAGGATTCTCCGCTAGTGAGCTAGCCAGCCCGAGTCCATCGGGAAGGCGGTTCCCGTGATGGATGCGGCGGCGCTCGAGCACAAGAACGCGATGCACTCGCCGACCTCTTGCGGCTCGATGAGTCGCTTCTGCGCATTCTGCGTGAGCATCACGCGCTCGACGACCTCGGACTCGAGCATGCCGTGCACGCGCGCCTGATCTTTGATCTGCTTCTCTACGAGCGGCGTGCGCACGTACGAGGGGCACACCGTGTTGACCGTCACGTTTTGGGAGCGCGCGGCGGCCTCGAGCGCGACGGCCTTGGTGAGGCCCATCAGTCCGTGCTTGGCCGCGACGTACGCGGACTTGTAAGGAGAGGCCACCAAGCTGTGCACTGACCCCACGTTGATGATGCGGCCCCAGTCCTTTTTGAACATGGACGGCAGCAGCTTGCGCACCAACAAGAACGGCGCGGTGAGCATCGTCGCCAAGAGTAGATCCCACTTCGACTCCTCGAAGTCCTCTATCGGGCGCACGTGCTGGAGACCCGCGCTGTTCACCAGGATGTCGACGTCCCCTGCCTCACGCGCGAGCGCATGGAGCGAGTCGCGGCAAGTGAGGTCTGCCACGATCCATCGCGCGCGCGGCACGCCTGACGCCGCGTCACCCAACAGTTCGGCTTGGACGTCGCTCATGATCACGTCAGCGCCCGCCGACTCGAGCTCTCGCGCTACCGCGAGGCCGATGCCCGACGCCGCTCCCGTCACGAGCGCGCGCCTCCCCTTCAAGAATTCACCCTTTTGCATCTTCGCCGGTCCTGTCGTACGCGCGAATGAAGTCGTGGAGCTGCGGGTAGATCGCCTCTCGCCATCGCCGCCCGCTGAAGATCCCGTAGTGCCCGCAGCCGGGAGCCGTGAAGTGTCGTTTGTGCGCCGCAGCAATTCCGCTGCAAAGGTCATGGGCCGCCTGCGTTTGGCCGCTTCCGGAAATGTCGTCGAGCTCCCCCTCGACCGTGAGGAGAGGCACTTGGGTGATGTCCTCGGGCGCGACGCGCACCCCCTTGCAGCGCCACTCTCCTCGCGGGAGCTGGTGTTCCTGGAACACGACCTTGATCGTGTCGAGGTAGTACTCGGCGGGCATGTCCATCACCGCGTTGTATTCGTCGTAGAAGCGCCGGTGCGCCTCGGCGCTCTCGTCGGCTCCCTTGACGAGGTCCCTGTAGAAGTCCCAGTGCGACTGAAAATGCTTACCGGGGTTCATCGCGACGAAGCCGCCGAGCTGGAGAAACCCGGGGTACACGCGTCGCAAGTATCCGGGGTGCCGCTCGGGCACGCTGCAGATCACGGTGCGCTCGAACCACTCGTACGGCTCGCGTTTGGCGAGCGCGTTGACCTCGGTCGGGCTGCGTCGCGTGTCGATGGGGCCGCCCATCAGCGTCATCGTCTTGGGTAGGTTGGGATCACCCGCCGTGGACATCAGCGAGATCGCCGCGAGCACTGGGACCGTGGGCTGGCAGACACCGACGACGTGAATGGGGCCTAGAAATGCGAAGAAATCGCGCACGTAGGCGACGTAGTCGTCCAGGTGAAACGCGCCCTTGGAGAGCGGGACATGGCGCGCGTCGAGCCAGTCGGTGATGTAGACGTCGTGCGAAGGCAGCAGCTGCCGCACCGTGTCGCGCAGCAGCGTTGCGTGGTGACCCGAGAGCGGCGCCACGACGAGCACCACCGGATCCGGCGCGCGTCCGGCCGGCATGTCGCGCTCGAAGTGCAACAGCTCGCAGAACGGCTTACGCAACACCACGCGCTGGCGCACGGCGACCTTCCCTCCGTCGGTGAGGACCGTCTCCACGAGACCGAACTCGGGCTTGTCGTAGAACTTGCCCACGCGCGACAAGAGCTCATAGCCGGCGGCCATGCGTTCGGAGAAGGGGAGCGCCGAGAGGAGCCCGTCACCGTACGCGTGCGCGCCCAGCTTGGCGAACGCCGCCATCGGAGTCAGGAAGGCGCGCTGGAGTTCGTAGAGTTCATAGAGCATCGTGGGCCGGCACTCTATGTTGCATTGCAGCAAATGCAAGGACGCGTTGCGTGGCCTGGGCTCGTTACCTGGGGGGCGTCATCTTGCGACGCAGCATTTCTGGCCCAATTCGTAGGGGTCGGCTTAGGGGACCTGCACGGACCAGCCGAGTCTGCCGCCGTTGAGCGGGGGGGGCGCGTGGGCGTCTGGTTCGCCTGCACGATGAAGTAGGTCGCCGTGGCGGCGCCCGCGACGACGACGCCCGCGATCGTCCAGAACCACCAGCGAGACAGGACCGAGGGCGTCTCGGGCGGGAGCTTCGCTCGCAGATCGACCGCCTCGCCGGGTTGGCCGACGACCGTGGTCTCGTACGTGACGAACCCCGACTTCAACACGGCGACCTTGTACGTGCCGCCCGGACGCGAGACGTCGATGGGTGCCATGCCCACGTCTGCGCCGCCGAACTTCACGACGGAGCTCGCCTGGTCGGCCTCGATATGGGAGGTCGCGGGGAGTTTGTCGAGCGCCATGACCACGATGGTGGACGAGCCTGGCGCGAGCGTCTTGTTGATCACGGCGTCCGAGTAGCCCTTGCACAAGAGCGTCATCACGTGGACTCCGGGGTCCAGCACCATCTTGAAGGTCGCCGACGGCGGTGTCTCGTCGGCGCCTGGCGGACGAACGTCGGCGACGAGCGCGCGGGTCGTGGGGTCGAGCTCGAGCGGCCTGCCGTCCACGGTGATCGCGGCGCTACCTGGGTCGAGCGTGACGTCCATCGTCGCCAAGAGCTTTTCGATTTGATCGAGGTAGCCCTTCGTCTCCGTCACCAACGCGTCGGCGAGCTGTTGGCCGCCGTTGGCTTCATTTTGTGCGAGCGCAGCACGGAGAGTCTTTCGCGCCTCTGCGTAGCGCCCGAGCGCGCGCTGGAAAGCGCCGACGTTGTAGGTCGTGATCGCGTGCGGCCTCTGCTCGGCTGACTGCTCGAACGCAGCGAGACCCTCCGCCCACTTCGCGTCGTGCACGAGCTCACTGCCATGCACGAACATCGCTCGTGCCTCGACCGTCCGAGGATCATCGTCGGCCTTCGCGAGCGAAGGGACAACCGCGAGTGCGAGCGCGAGGAGCGCATATTCAAAACGGCGGCTTATCAACGACGCCACCAGGGTGACCGGTAGATGAAGTGAGAACGGCGATACTCGCCGCAGTCGAGGGGTTCACGCCAGGGATTTCACGATCGCCGGGTGGGTCGTCGAGCTAGAGGGGCCGCGCGCGGTCCCCGTGGACAATGCGGCGCGCATTCGCGCATGCGGTGTCGCTCACTCCAGCTCGATGCGGTTCGGCTCCGCGTTGGCGCAGGTGCGCGCCCCTGTCTTGCTCGTGTCGCACCGCCGCATTCGCACGCCCATCGACTCGCCGGCTCTTCCGTCGAGCCCGAGGTTCTTCAGAGGGATGGCGAGCTCGATGAGCCACTCCTCGTCGTTGTCGCTCGTGTCGTTGAGCGTGCCGTCCATCTCGGTCGCTACCTTCGCTCCGCTCGACCACGAGTAGTCCGTAGCGCCGCCCTTGATGCGTAGCCCGTCGGTGATCGTGCCGCTCGGCGCCGCGTCGATCGAGTACTCGTGGTCGCCGATGATGAGCGCGAGGTGCACGTCGTCGGCGAGCCAGAGAGGACCGTCCGCGCGATCGACGTTCGTGAGGATGTTCTCGTCGGCCATGTAGAAGCCCACGTACAGAAAGCCATCCCCCCACGCGACGCGCGCGTCGGTGTACGGGCGCGCGGGCGCCCCGAGCTCGTCGACGAAGGGTCCCGTCTTCTGGCCACGGCTCCAACCCGGATCGTCGAAGTCTCCGTCCAGCGCGATCCCAGTCGTGCGAACGATGCGCATCACCGTCGCTTCACGGGCCGGCGAAGGCAGGCTCGCGCTTGTTGCCGCGTTGCTCACGCGTGACGATGAACCGAGCACTGCCCACCCCGCGCCAGAGATGCTGGCGAGCGCTCCTGCGACGAACAGCGCGTTACGGAGACGTTGTGCCATCGGGGTGTAGCGCGAAGCGGAATTTAGGATCGGCGTTGCCCGTCGTCATGTCGATCTCGTCGATCTGGATCGACTTGTCCGCGCGCTGCGTGACGAGCCCGTAGCCGTAGTTGCCGCTCGTCAGCGGCGCGCCGCCATTGCCGAAGATCACCTCTTTGACCTGAGGGCGATAGTACGTGTGCGTGTGGCCCACGATCGCGAGCGTGTAGGGGTGCTTGCTCATGATGGCCTCGCTCGGCGTCACTCCGGGCGCGGTGTTGGCGCTCGCCGACTCGTGGCGGATGATGAACGTGTAGGTGGTGGTGGCCGATAGCGTCGTGTCCAGCCAACTGGACTGCGCGGCGTCCCACGCGTTGGCGGCGATGAAGACGAACTTCGCGGTCCACGAGCTGTCGTCCGCGGCGACGTTGATGACGTAGTACGGCTCCGTCTTCTGGATCGGCGCGAGCAACGCGCTCTTGAACGCGGCGAAGTTGTTCGTCGACGTGTATTGGTTGCCCATCCCGCAGTTCGAAGCCGTGGCGCCCGTGCACTCGTGGTTGCCCATCGCGGGGAACTCGAGGCCACCCGCCGTCCGGTAAGATTGGGACGCCGCCGTGTAGAGCGCGAATTGTTTGACGGCTTCGCTTCCGCTGAACGCCGAGGCGAATTGATAGTCGCCAGTCGCGACCACGAACGGCGGCATCGGGCTGAGCGCCGTCAGGTCCGAGAAGATCTTGTTGATGATCGCCGTCGGGTAGCCGCTCGTCTGATCGGGCAGCGCAGGCCGAGTGTCTCCGACGATCGCGAAGTAGAGCCGAGACTCGGTGCCACCGTTCACGCCAATTTTCGCGGTGATCGGACCGCCCGCGTCGACCCCGCCTGCGTCTTGCGAGCCGCAGTTGTTCGGCGGCGCTTGGCATTTGTTGCTCTGCGTGTTGCACCACCAACCTCCGAAGCAGCCGTTCGGCTGACAGTTCGGCGCGCTCGTGGCGCACGAGGTGCACGACGCGGGCGTCGTTGGGGAGGCGAGACCGGGGCAGGTGCTGGGTCCCGCGTCTGGCGAGCGGCCGCAGAGGTTTCCATTCGGCTCGCAGACGTTGACGGGGTCGCCCGTGACGGAGCTCACTCCGACGCAAGTCGTGTCGCCCGAGCAGTCGCTCTGTCCGTTGGGACAAGGCTTGGCGCAGAACACGTCGCCGGCGAACTGCGCGCACACGTTGCCGGCGCAGTCGCTGTCAATCACGCACGGCGTGCAAGCGCCACCCGCGTCTCCGGTGTTCGTGCCCGCGTCTTGGCTCGACACGGCAGAAGTCGCGCAGCCGGCGATCACCGCAACGACCCAGGGCAAGAGGAGCGATCGATCCATCGTCATCACAACCAACTACTGACCTCCTTGGGTGCCGTTGCCAAGAGAAAATCAGGCGCGGTGTTGGTGTTTCTGTCGGGAAACGAAACGTGCATGAACGCGCCGTTGTCCATGCGTTATGCTCGCCGCAATGCTGGACCGAATCGCGCTGCACCAGACGCGTCTCCGCACGCCTGGGCTCGGGCTCGAGGCGAAGGGCGTCGCGCTGGGGCAAAAAGGGCTCATTTTGATGCCCTCCATTGATCGGCTCGTTGCACTGCTCAGCGTGTACACGCGCGAGCACTCGCTCGAGGACCTGATGCCGAGCCTCGAGATCCACGTCGTGCGCAGCAAGCTCGGCACGCGTGAGATGACTCTGCAGTTCGCGGCGGAGTCGAGTGATCGCATGGACCGCATGTCCGAGACCGCGCGCCTCGTCGGCGGCTTCACCTTCACCGGCACCAGCCGCCACTTCGTTCAATACCGCGACGCAGGCGCGCCCTTCGGCTACGACGCTACGCAGCTGATCGCGACCGACGCGGCGCTCGCGCTCTATCACGACAAATTCACGCAGGCGTACGACGTCGAGAAGTCGCTCGACCTGCGTGCTCTCTTGCTGCGTTTGATGCCGCATGTCGACCCGTCCACCGCCGATGAATCAGGAGTGCGCATCATCGTCGCCGAGCAAGGCCTAGGTCCCGCGCTCGTGCACTACTTCGTTCGCTCGCGCGTCGACGGTGAGGTCGCTGTCGGCGAGTGGCCGCCGGCGAGCTCGTTCGATGAAGGGCTCGTGCGCCGATACATCATGCGCATCCCGGATCTCCCGAAGCGCATGCGACCGCTGATGCAAGCCACTCCAGGCATCACGACGTTCTTGCCCGTGGGTCCTGGTGTCGCTGTCGAGGTCGGCTATCGACACCCCGTTCAACTCCGCGCGTGCCCCGTGTTCGATCCCAACGGCCTCGTGTTGCTGCGCGGTCGCGGCGACGAGCCGTGGTCCCTCCCTCGCACTCCAGAGATGGGAGACCTCCGCGCGTTCGCACGCATCGAGCTACGCGGCAACGACGATGAGTCGATCGCACAGACCACCGGAAAACCAGAGCCCGTTCGCGTTCCGTTGCGCGTGATGCCGTCTCCGTCTCCGTGGAAGAACGTGACCGCAACGTGGATCGGCCCAGAGGAGGTGCCGCTTCTCCGACGCCTCGCATACGTCCTACCGCGGCAGACCATCGCGCGCACGACCGTCGCGATGACCGCGCGCGGGGCGTTCGTTCGCTGCGCGACGGGCATCGAGTCGATCCCGATCGGGACGTTCTTCGTGGAGATTCATCCGGGCCTCTACATCCCCGCGGGCTACGACATCACGCCGGCCGTTTCCCCCGACGTCCTGTTTCGAGCGCTCGGCGCGCCGCCAGGACAGGTGTTGTTCGTGACGCCGCAAGCGAGCGCGATCGGCGTCGATCAGAGCGCGTTCGTCCCGCTCGAGACCTCGCTGCTCGAAGCCAAGCCGTGGGAGCCCGCGATCGCCGAGACGATCGAGAAAGCGCTCGCCGAGGTCCCGATCGACTTGAAGCTCGAGGGCCTAGGAGTGTTCCCGATGGGTGGAGCCGAGCCGCCACCGGACGTCAGCACATGACCTAAGTTCACCCTCCACGCGGAGTGACGCGCGGCACGTGGCCGATGTAGCGGACGGGCATGCGCTGGAGCTCGGGGGCCGGGTTCTGGGCGCCCTCGACGGCGTTCGCGAGGAAGCACACGCTCGCGCAGGCGGTCGCGAAGACGGCGGTCTGGTGTGGAGTCATTCCGCAATCCATGCACGCGGCCGCGACGCCGGCGCCCGCGTTCGCGGGGAGCTTCTTGTGTCGTAGGAGCGCTGTCTCCACCATGCGCATCAATCGCCAGTAGCGTCGCGTCTCACGCCCGCGAGCGCGGAGGCACGCTTCGAGCGCGACCATTCTTTCGTCTTCCTCGCGGAACACGACACCGTAGCCCGCGAAGATCGATCGACTGGCGACGCGCGCGTCGACGACCCGATCCACATCCGCCGCCGTTCCTGCGTCGCCGACCTCTCGCGCAAGGTCGGCGAGAAGCTGAGCGCAGTCGCCCGTGGGCCATGGGCTCACCCTCGCTCCCTCGAGAGAGAGATGCGCCCCGCCATACCCCGCGAGCGTCCCGCCATAAGAGGAGAGTAGGCGCGACACTTTCACGGGCCAGATGCGGGGGTCCGCCGCGAGTGAGCAGGTAAGGACGTCATCGAGCACGGCCACGTCTTCGGCGCTCATCGCAGGAGCCCCGCACGCCAGCGCGATGGCCTTCGCGACGGACGTCTTACCCGCGAGGTCCGTCAGCACGGAGTGACCGCAGAACTGGTTGTCGCCGTGAGTGGCGAGCGCGACCCGCGTCTTGATCATGGCACGTACTCGAATTTCGGTGTGTTCATCGGGTACCCACGAAAATCTCCCGGGGTGGCCGCGAACGCTTCGGCGCATGCGGAAGCGAGCGTCGCGATCGTCAGCGCGGCCTCGACCTGCTCTGGCCGCTGGAGCCCACACGCGAACAGTGTCGCGATCACGCACGCCTCCTTGCTCGGATCTCTGGAGAAGACGCTTGCGTTGGCGAACGACGCGGGCAACGCGCGCCGTAGTCGCACGGTTGCAGCGCGATCGCCGTCATCGCGTGCGCGACAGGTCGAGGGGAGCGCCGCGTCGCCAAGGGCGAGCCACGCGAACAGCTCGCGATGGTTCGACACGATCACGCGGTTGCGCTCGGTCAGCGCTGTCGCGGCGACTGCGACGACGCCGCTCGCGGGAGCTCCGCACATTCGCGCGACGATTCCTGCGTGGGCCGGCGCCTCTCCTGCGTCCAACACGGATGCGAACGTCATCGCGATCTCGAACGCGCGCCCCCTGTCCTGATCGGGCGCTTCGCCGCCGAGGTAGATCAGTAGTGTCTCGCCAAATCTGTAGTGCGTCGCGAGATCGCTCTGGACGTCGTAGCCGTGCACGCGTGGCTCGTCTCCTGGCAGAACGACTCTCGCCGCGAGCTCCTCGGGCCAAGCGACGTCATCGACCGGCCCGCGCTGCCGCTCACTCATGGCCTTTGAACCCCGCGACGGATTTCGCGCGATCCCCGAGCGGCGGCGAGATGCTGCCGTCGACACGAACCTCGATGAGCGCGGGCCCGGCGTACCTCAGCGCTTGCGCGAGCGCCGTTTGGATTTGCCCCGGTCGATCAACGACCCACGCGGGTAACCCCATCGCGCGCGCGATCGACGCTATCTCGAGAGGTCGTTTGTAGCGCACGGCGTCCATCGGTCGTCCTTTACTCACGAGCTTGCTGCCGTGCCACGTGATGCCGTGCATCTGATTGTTCTCGACGATCCACACGACGGGCACCTGGTACTCGGCGGCGGTCAGCAGCTCCATGCCGTTCATCGTGAAGCAGGCGTCGCCGATGATCGCGATCACCGGGCGCCCCGGCTGCGCGAGCGCCGCGCCGATGGGAGCGCACGTTCCGTGACCCATCGATCCGAACCCCAGATTCAGCATGAACCGCTGGTTCTTGCGAATGCACAGCTCGTGCAAGTTGAAGAGCATGTGTCCGCCGATGTCCGACGCGATCAACGCGTCATCGGGCAAGGCCTCGTCGAGGTCCACGCGCCATCGTTGCGGGGTCAACGGTGCCGCGTCCGACTGGCGGATCGCAGGGTCGTCGTAGCGCGCATGGCCCGTCGGTAACGGCGGCGCCGACGGCCACGTGGAGGCCGGGCTCGCGCCGTCGCGGATCAATCTGTGAATGTGATAGACGAGCTCGACCAAGATGGTCTGAGCGTCGCCGACGAGCGGGATGTCGACCGGGTAGTTGCGGCCCACGCGGTCCACGTCGATGTCGAGTTGGATGAGCGTCTTGCCGCGACGCAGCTCCGGATGCCAGTTGAACGTCGTCGTTTCGTTCAGCGACGCGCCGATCGTGATGAGCGTGTCTGTCTCCTCCGACAGCATCGTCTTCTTCGCTGCGGCGTGGCCCGCGAAGCCGAGCACGCCCATCGAGAGCCTATGGTCCTCCGGGAGCGCGCCCTTTGCCCGCGGCGTCGTCGCGAAACGCGCCTCGAGCAGCTCGACGAGTGCGAGCGCGTGCTCTTCGGCTCCCGCGCTCAGCGTTCCAGACCCGATCAGCGCGGTGGGACGCTTCGCGCGCAGAAGAGCGTCCGCCGCAAGCGCGACTGCGTTGCGATCGAACTGATGCGTGTGGGGTCGGTACGTCTTTGGGTCGAACCACACCTCTTCGAGCGGCTTGCCCCAGAGGTCGACCGGAATGTTCAGGTGCACGGGGCCCGGACGTCCGCTGAGTGCCAGTCGCAGCGCGCGTCGCAGGTGGTGGCCAAGGCGATCGGCGCTCGGCACCATCGCGGAGTACTTCGTGACAGGCGCGAACATACCGACGATGTCCATGTCTTCGGCGCCCGTCTCTTGAGCGGCGCCTTTGCCGATCGTGCTGGACGTCACCTGGCCGGTGACCACCAACATCGGCACGCCGTCCGCGAACGCGACCGAGACTCCGGTCAACAGATTGGTCGCACCCGGACCGGAGGTCCCCGCACACACGGCGATCTTGCGGCTCGCCCGTGCGTAGCCATCCGCCATGAACGCCGCGCCCTCTTCGTGCTTGGTCACGATGAGCGACAAGTCCGGGTGCTGTTCGACGGCCTCGAAGAAGGGGTGCAGCAAACCGCCCGGCACACCGAACACGAAGCGAGCATCCTCCGCGACGAGGTAGCGCAAGAAGGTGTCTACCGCACGGCGCGGCGTGTTCACCGGCACGAGCGGGTGGACGCTCGCCGGCTTCGGATTGTTGGATTCTGCAGACATGAACCTCGTGCGTCAGTTCGCGGACGGTCGAATCGTGACGATCCGCTTCAAGAGCGCAGCCATGGACTCGTCTATCGTGGTGATTGCGGGCGGAGTCTGGGCGATCTCCACGGGGAAATGGACCCAGACCGTGGTGCCGACCCCGGGCTTGCTCATCAGCTCGAATCGTCCTCCGAGCTGATCCAAGAGGCGAATCGTGTGGCTCAACCCGACTCCCCAGCTCTCGCCGACGATGGGCTCGTCCTTTTTCCCCGACACGAACACTCTCTCGAGGTGTGAGGGGGAGATGCCGCGACCGGTGTCACTGATCTTGAGCGACAGATTGCCAGGCGTGCCGCCTACCTCGGCGACGATGCTGCCGAGCGCCGTGTATTTGGCCGCGTTGGAGACGATGTTGTTCACGACCCGATCGAACAAGAGGACGTCCGTGGTGATCACCTCGGGTGACTCCCGAGTGCGGAAGACCGTCGTGCGGATGTTTCGGCCGACGACGATGGCGCGCAGGTGTCTGCGGAGACGATCGACGAAGACGCCGACCTCGAGCCGCTCGCGCTTGATCGCGAAAGCTCCATCGTTGGTGGAGCCGGACTCCCACAGGCGCCTGATCTGAGCGCGCAGGTGCCCGACGCTCTGCTTTAGCTCTTCACCCACCACGCGGAGCTCGGGATCTTGCTGTTGCGAGAGATACTCCGCGTTGGTGAGCATCGTCGCCAGCGGGTTTCGCATGTCGTGGGAGATACCGTGGATCGCCGTGCCGTGGCGCTTTCGGAGCTGTTGGAGATCCGTGACCATCGACTCCAGCGTTTCGGTCCGCGCGGCGATGCGCTCCTCGAGTCGCTCGCTGTACGCCTGCTGCCGCTCGTGAATTTCGAGGAGCTCCTGTGCGTCGTGCATGTGCGCCTTCACGACGAGCTCCACGGCCTGCGATGTGTCGCGTTGGAAGCGCAGACTGTCCCGGACCATGCGGCGGTACGCGTGCGCCGCACCCAACGCGCCTCCTGCGATCGCGAGCAGCCAAACGAGCGGCGTATGAGTGACGCTCTCGAGCGCGACGGCGGCGGCCGCACCCGCGATCGCGCCACCCGCGGGAAAGCGAACGGCAAGCGGTTCGGACCACGCGAGCCGATATGTGCATGCGTCGTCTCCACGCGCGATGCACGTGGTCTCCTCGAGCGTCGCCTCCGGGAGGCCCCACCACACCGTAGGGACGCTCCGATACTGCGCCTGCCGACTCAGGCACATGAGGCGGCTCTCGGGCTTCTTGGTCGTGTACCTGAGGACGATGTGTGGGCCTTGGTTAGCCTCGGACGTCTCGAGCTTGCTGACGCCGCTGGCCATGTGGATGGTGCGTTCCATCATCTCGTAGCAGCCGCGCACTGACCCGACGCGCAGGACCAACACGAGCGGCCCGTAGAGCTTGGCCATATCGAAGACACACGCGTTCATGAACTCCGTGTCGTTCGCCAGTTGCGCACGCGCCTCGGCGAGGAGGGCTTCGAAGCTCGCGTGGTCGACCCAGCTCGAGGCGCTCTTCAAGCGCTTCACCGTTAGTCTCGCTTTACGCGCGACGGCCTCGACAGCCTCTACCCCGCGCGTCTTGGCGAGATAGGCGACTAGCGGACGGACGATCCGAAGATGGAAGTCTTCGATCGTGCCCGACAGCGTCTCTACCGTCTGTACCGAGAGGTTCGACATCGTCCCAAGGCGTCAGCACGCCACGGTCGCAACCATAACACCCATCGCGAAGACAGGCACGACGAACCCCCTATTTTTGTAGGCGTTGCGCACACAGTCTGAGCGGCTCTCAGCTGAGCCACGCGCGACGACGTCTGTCAGATCAGGCCGCAGTGAAATCGCCGGCCGATTGGATGCTCGGGTCGGACCGCGTCGACTAATGATAGCGTCCTTCAACGTCGAGCGACCATGAGCGAGGTTGACCTAGCGGAGCTGGCCGAGGGGCGCGTCGGTCGCGTATTGAACGATAAGTGGACGCTCGAGGGGCTGCTCGGCGTCGGCGGGATGGCGGCGGTCTACTCTGCGCGACACCGCAACGGCGCACGCGCCGCAGTAAAGGTGCTTCACCCGTATCTCGCGGAGCACGCGAACGTTCGAGAGCGGTTCCTCCACGAGGGGTACGCCGCCAATCGTGTCGAGCACCCCGATGTCGTGAAGGTGCTGGACGACGACACCGTCGAAGGCGGGCCGGACGAGGGCGTCGCGTTCCTCGTGATGGAGCTGCTCGAGGGTCGCTCGCTCGAAGATCGCATTCAGCACGGCTCGCCCATCCGCGAGATCGAGCTGCTCGAGATCTTGCTCGGCGTCCTCGGCGTTCTCGAGTCCGCGCACGCGCACGGCATCATCCACCGGGATCTCAAGCCGGAGAACCTCTTTTTGCTCGCCGAAAAGGAGACCTCGTCGCCTCACGTGAAGGTGCTCGACTTCGGCATTGCGCGCACGATCGAGTCGCGCGGGATGACCGTAATTGGCGCACCCATGGGCACTCCGGCGTTCATGGCGCCCGAGCAGGCCGCGGGTCGCGTCGACGAGATCGATGGCCGCACGGATTTGTATTCGCTCGGCGCCACCGCGTTCAACGTGCTGTCGGGCGCGCTCCCGCACGAGGGCGAGAGCACGATCGACGTCATGGGCAAGACCGCGAACGAGCAGGCGCGCTCACTGCGAGCCGTCGCGCCGAAGGTCTCGGAGGTCGTCGTCCGCATCGTCGACAAAGCGTTGAGGCTCGAGCGCGACGAGCGCTACCCCGATGCGAAGGCGATGCGCACCGATGTCGAGGCCGCGCTCGTCGAGCTCCGTAGTCCTGCCAAGAAGGCGGAATCGGGCGAGCTCCCCGTGATCCGTTCCACGCGCGACTCCTCGCCTCCGGCGCGAAGCAGCGGGTGCATGTCGACGCTCGTCTTGCTGGCGCTCCTCGGCGTTAGCGGAACGGTAGCCTGGTTCGCGGGCGGCAAGAAGATATGGGAGCAGAGCCGCGAGCCAACACCCGCGACCGAGCCGAGCGCGAGCGCCACCGCACCCGCCAGCGCTAGCGTCACGATCGTCACGCCGGTCGTCGTCGACGCGAGCTTCGTCGAACCGATCCTCACCGAAGACGCGGCCACAGACGCGCCCGCACCGGACGACGCCAGCCCAGACGACGCCTCACTCGCCGAAGACGCAATGCCAACTACGGACGAGGACGCGTCGCGCACGGCCGTAAGCCCGCCATCGTCTGCCAAGCCTGCCGCATCCCACCCGCCTATGACCCACCCGAGCGCCAAGCCGAAGCCGAAGCCCAAGCCCCACCGCTAACGAGTCGATACCCAACTACCTATTTTTTCGCCACAAGTAGGCAATCGGCCCCAACGCAACAATCCCG
>JAYVYD010000286.1:0-6858 GCA_043784605.1 Myxococcales bacterium
GTCGCGCGTGACCCCTTCGGTCGTGCGCTGCGCGAGCCGCGCGTACGTCTTTTGCGACGGCGTCCCGAACAGGAGGGTCCCGTGTTGGGTCGCTCCGCCAAAGCCCTCGTCCGAGCCTCTCACGACCTCGAACCTTAGCACCTGTTGTCCTACAAGGATCAAATCTTGGTCGACGAGCGGAACCTCTGCGTCTTTGTGGACGCGGAGGTAGACCCCGTTCGCGGTGCCAAGGTCGACGAGCGTGACTTTGCCCTCCGAGAAGGCCAGTCGGGCGTGTCGCGGCGCGAGGTACGCGTCGTCGGGTACCTGCACGTCCCCTTCGGTGCGGCCGATGTCCGTCTGAGCGCCGATCGGGTGCCGCGCGCCCTCGCCGCCGTCTTGCGCGATGGAGACGATCGCGAAGCCGCTCGTGGCGGGCATCTCTCGTGTTGCCGCTTGCGAGACCAACGGCTCTGCGGCGGCCGCGATGCTAGCGGCAGGTATCGGGCTCCCTGCGGCGTCGAACGCGGGTGGCCCCGAGACGAGGGTCACGTCGAGACGCTTCGGTCGCTGGGGCTCGACCATGGGAGTCGTCGCTGGTGCTGCGACGGGGGCGGCAACAGGTGCCGTCGGCGAAGCCGCGGCCGGGGCCGTGATCGGAGCAGTAGTCACCAGCGGAATCGGCTGCGGCGCGGCAACGGGCTGAGGCGCGGTCGCGATGGGTTGCGGCACGGCGAGCGTCTGTTGAAGCGCGATAGGCGTGGGCTGCGGTGCAAGCGCGGCGGTCGCGTTCGCTGGCGCATCGCTGAGAGGTGCGCCGCAGAAACGGCAGAACTGTGCGTTGACGGCCACCGCACCACGGCAACGCCAGCAAGGTCGCGTGGCGTCGGGCGGCGCAGTCTTGACGCCAAGGTCCACGACAGGTGCAGGCGCGATTTGCGCGGTCGCGATCACGGGCGTCGGGCGCGGGGCGTCTGCGATGGGCGCGACAGGCGGTGCGCTTGGTGACGGCATGGGCGCGGCATCGAGCGGTCTGCCGCACGCGACACAGAAGCGCATCCCAGGCTGGTTGGCGACGCCGCAGTGCGGGCAAGACGGACCTGCCCCCGGCTCGACGCGCGGCGCGAAGCTGATGTCCGGCGCTGCAGGGCAGTTCGTCAACTTCTGCAGACGTGCACCGCAGTCCTCGCAGAATACGAGCTGCTCGCCGTTGTTCTTGCCGCAGGTGGCGCAAATCACGAGAGAAGGGAAACTCGGAGCGAGCCTCGCAGTCAAGCGGTCTCTACTGAGATCGCCCGTCGCGCTCCGAAACGGAGCCGCACACTCGACGCGTGGAGCCACACTCAGAAAGGGTCTCGCGCCTCGAGGACGAGCTCGAGTCCGAACATTTGCACGGGACCTGCGTCACGGTGTCGCGCTCCGTCGAAGAACGCCGCCGTGTACAGGGCGCGATACGTGAGTGCGACCCCGAAGAGCGTGGTCTTGGAGATTTGCGTCTCCGTCCCGATACCGACGCCGGCGCCACCTCCGCCCGTGTCGATCGACCACTCGTTGCCGTAGGCGACCGCGCCGACGTTGCCCAGCAAGTAAGGCTGCGTGTCGCGACGCACGTCCAAGAAATAATAGCGGCCCTCGACACGAAGCTGCTGCAGCACGGCGAGTCGATAAATCTCGCGCGCGTCTTGTTTGGAGAATTCGTACGCGATTCCCACGTAAAATGGGCCGTGCGTGCGTATACCGGCGCGCGCCGCGATGCCTCCGCCGCTTCCAAGGATGCACGGAGTCTGATTGCAGATCGGCCCTGCGAACGCGACGAATTCCGCGGTGAACGCGACGCCTGCCTGCCAATACTTTCGCGCGAGACTCGCCAGCGCAGGCTCCGCGCCGGTGCTCTGAGGAATCGCGGGCTCACTCGCGGCGGCGACGCGGGAGACGGACGCGAGCGCGAGCCCCAAGAGAATGACCACACGTCGCATGGCGTCAGTGTAGGCGCGCATCGAGCGGGACGACGTGAAATCGCTCGCGCCATGACGATGACTGCAAGTCGATGAGCGTGACCCATTGACACCATGCGCGCGCATCGCGTATTCGCCACGAACCTAAGCGGAGCGGCTGGAGACGTCCCATGGAGATAGTGCTCGACAAGCGTGCGGTTCGCCAAATTCGGCTCTCGGCGACTGATGCGATCGAAGAAGGCGACACCGAGACGCTGCGTGAGGACATCCTCGAAGCGTTCACGGAGGAACAAGTCGAAGAGATCGAGCGCCGTCTCGACAGCGGGGACTTCTTCGAGTTCTTGACGGACATGCTCGACGAGTGGAGCGGCGACGACGTGGATGAGCTCTTCGAGCTGATCGACACGCAGCTCGGCGACGTCGGCGTGGACATGAAGTTCGAGAAGAAGGCCGCGGCGCCCGCGGACGACGAAGAGGATGAAGAAGAGGACGACGACGTCGATGACGACGATGACGATGAGGACGAGGACGAGGACGAAGACGAAGAGCTCAAAGAGGACGAACCCGCCGAGGAGCCTTGAGTTTCGTAGCGCTCACTCGCCGCGCACGAGGTACGCGTGGCACTCGGCGGGAGCGTGGCTCGCTTCGGTCCTGACGATCGCCTTGCATTGCGCGATCGCACACGGAACGTAGCGGGAGTCGGGGAAGCGCCGGACGAGCGATTCGAGCTCCGCACAAGCCCCCGTTGTGTCGCCGGCTTTGTTCGCCAGCCTCGCGTCGTTCCAGAGCGCGAGATCCACTTTGGGAGAGTCCGTGAAGGTGCTCGTGAAGCGTTGCCAGGCGGCGCGCGCGGCTGCGTCGTCATGCAGAGCTGACTCTTGCAGCTTCGCCAAGCGCATCAGCGCGTCGGGGAATCTGGGCCGATCGTAGCTTCCGTTCAGCTGCGACTGTTCGCGCACCTCGAGCATTGTCTCGAGATCGGTCACCGCGCGCTTCGGATCGTTCAACCTCTCGGCCGCCAACGAGGCGCGCCAGAGCGCGTCGTCGAAGAGCGCTCCCTGCGGGTACGGCCACCGCAAGGCGACGTCCAGGTACATCGCGTGTGCGCGCAAGAGATCGCCCTTCTGCTCGACACGCGCCGCCTCCTGATAGACTACGTCTGCGCCCACCTCGGTGTTGGCCGTCGCGGCCTCGAGGCCTGCGAGGTACGCGAGGGCGACGTCGACTCCGCTCGTGTCGAGCGCGCGCAGCCTGAGCGCGAGTGCACGCCGCGCGAGCCCTTCGTTCGGGAAGCGGAGCACGAAGGCGTCGAGCTCGCCGGCCGCAGCGGGATCGTTCGCCTCCAACAAAAGCAGCGCGTGCGCCATCGCCGCCTCTTGTGCCCACTCGCCAGTTCCGGCCGCGATCGCTAGCAAGTCGCGACCACCGCCCGCGACGTCACCCGCATGCACCCGCGCGATTGCGGCGTGATAGCGGGCGTTGTCTTTCTGCCGCTCGTCGGTGGATGCGCTGGCGGCTTGGTCGTATCCGGTTGCCGCTTCTTGCCATCGCCCCGCGGCCTCCGCGCGCTGGCCGTTCGCGTACGAGACCGCAAAGGCGCTCGGCGCGCCGGCACCGCAGCCGAGCGCGAGCGCGGCGATCATTGTTAGAGCGAGCTTGCCGATCATCCCGCGGCTTCGACCAACGCCTTGGCTGCGCGTACGACCGAGTCAGTGTCCACGTCGAGGTGAGTCACCGCGCGCAAACGGCGCGGTCCCGTCGCGTTGACCAACACGCCGGCATCGCGGGCCTTTTGCGCGATTTGCTCCGCCGGCGCGTCGGTGTCGATGTTCACGATGTTCGTCTCCACGTGCTCCAGCGCCACGCGAAGCCCCTTCGAGTTGCCGACGATCTCCGCGAAACGGCGGGCATTGGCGTGATCGTCCACCAACCGCTCGCGGTGGTGGCGGAGCGCGTGCAGCGCACCGGCCGCGATGACTCCCACCTGCCGCATCCCGCCGCCCCACATCTTCCGCAGCCTACGCGCGCGTTCGACGTACTCGCGCGAGGTGCAGAGCGCGCTCCCGACGGGCGCACCCAATCCCTTCGAGAAGCACACGCTGACGGTGTCGAACGGCGCGGCCAGCGTCGCGAGCGGCAAGCCCAGCGCCGCGCTCGCGTTCCAAATGCGCGCTCCGTCGAGGTGCAGCGCGAGGCCGTTCGCCCTCGCTCGCTCGGCGATCTTCGTGATCGCAGATTGCGGAAAGATCCTGCCGCCCGCGCGATTGTGTGTATTTTCTACGCAAACGAGCGACGTACGCGGACACCAGTAGGCCTTGGGCTTGATCGCCGCCTCGAGCTCGTCCGCGTCGAAGAGCCCGCCCGATCCCGCTACCGCGAACTGCACTCCCGACAACACCGGCGCGGCGCCCGATTCGTAAAACGCCGGGTGGCCCCCTTCGCCGACGATCACCTCGTCGCCTGGACGAGTGTGGAGCGCGATGGCGAGCTGGTTGCCCATCGTCCCGCTCGAGACGAACAGCGCGGCCTCTTTGCCGGACAGCCGCGCGATCTCTTCTTCGAGCGCACGCACGGTGGGGTCCTCGCCGAAGACATCGTCGCCGACCTCGGCCTCTGCCATCGCGGCGCGCATTGCCTGAGTCGGACGAGTGACGGTGTCGCTGCGGAGATCAATGACCATGGAGACGTGCTTACCACCCACGCCCGCCAAGCGGACCTCGGGACGCGGCGCTTTTGGCGGAAAAAGTGCGCGTAGAACATTTTACTGCAAAATATATTGCGCATCTGATGTGGTCGAGTTATCTACTGGTTCAACCAGTTGGCCACTCTCGCTTCCCTCCCCAAAAAGCGCGTCATCGATCGAGAAAAGGTCGACGCCGCCACGCTGATCGGGCCCGTTGCGCGGCAGACGATCGTGGACGCCGTCGCAGATCGTCTGCGCGGCGAGATCCTCGCGGGCAGACTCGAGGCCGGCAGCAAGCTCCCATCCGAGCGAGAACTCGCCTTGGCGCTGGGGGTCAATCGGCTCACGCTTCGCGCCGCGCTTGGAAGGCTCGACTCTCTTGGCCTCATCGTCACGCGTCACGGCGCGGGGACCGTCGTGGCGTCGTGGCGAGAGCGCGCGAGCCTGGACGCGCTGCCTGCGCTCGCGAGCATGCTGACTCCGCGAGACGAGGCATGGCACGAGCTCTTGGCGTCGATCCTCGAGGTCCGGCGCATCCTCGCCGCGGAGGCGGTGGGCCTCGCGTGCATACGTCACTCTCCCTACGACGCGCTGATGATGAGAGAGCGCGCCCAGGAGCAGCTCGCGCGAACGCACGATCCGTTGGCGATGGCGCGCGGCGACGTCGCTTTCATGCGCGCGGTCGTTCGCGGCGCGCGCAACGTAGGCCTCGAGCTGATCTTGAACACGTTCGCGCGCTTCCCGGACGAGCACCCTGCGCTCATCTCAGCCCTCTACGACGAGCCAAAGCGCACGCTTGATTCGTACCCGCTCGTCATCACGCTCATCCAGCAGCGAGACCCCGAGCTCGCGCGCACCGCCGTCCGCAGGGTTCTCGAGGAGTTCGATCGCGAGCTCATCGCGCGCTCGCGCGTTCGCGCCGGGCTCCCGCGGGCGACGCAACCCCAACAAGAGTCGCGGGTACGCAAGTCGAGCGCGCCCAAGAAGAGGAAGGCCAAGCGATGACACTCATGAGCTTCGAGAGGCGCTGGGCCCACGCCGGCCTCGCCGCGATCTACACGGAGCGCGAGCGCGGTGTGCGCGTCGCGTTCGACCAGGTGGACGCTTCGCTCGACGAGACGATGCTCGTCGTCCCGTGGCGCAGCGGCATGGGTCTTCGCCTCGCGATCTGGATGGTTGCGCTGTCACCGATTTGGCTCCTCATGCGCCTCGGCACGATCGGGAGCGTGAGCGCCGCCGATCGCGAGCGCGCGCTCGGGCGCCTCATCTATCACCGCAACTACTTCGTGCGTCAGCTCGCGCTGCTCTTCAAAGCGTTCGGCGCGCTTTGGGTATTTCGAGACGCAGGGCTTCGCGAAGCGGTCCTCCGACGGGGCGAGCGTTTGGTCGTCTTGAAGAAGAAGGAGTCCGGCCATGTCGCTGCATGATGAAGAGACCGAGAGCGGAGTGAAGGCACGCTACGCGGACGAGTCGTACCCCGTGGGCTCGTGGGTCGATGGCGAGACGGTCACGAGGGACATCGACGAGTCGTTCGACTTCGTCGTCGTCGGTACCGGTGCCGCGGGCGCGGTCGCGGCGCACACGCTCACTTGCGCGGGCTTCTCGGTCGCCATGGTGGAAGAGGGCCCTTGGATCAAGACGCGTGAAGTAGGCGAGGACGTCTACGGCATCTTCAAGCGAGCGATGCGCGACGGCGCGACGCAGGCGATCGAAGGGCGCGCGTTCATGCCTCTCTTGCAGGGTCGTGCGGTCGGCGGCTCCACGCTCGTCAACTCTGCGATCGCGTGGCGTACTCCCGCGGACGTGCTGCACGACTGGTCCAAGGGCTTCGGCCTCGGCGACACCCTGAGCGAAGACGCGCTCGCTCCTCACTTCGAAGCTCTCGAGCGGGACCTCTCGGTCAAGCGCGTCGATGACGACGTCCTCGGCGAGAACAACGCGAGCTTTCTCAGCGAGGCCAGGAGACGTGGAATGCAGGCCGACGCGATGAAGCGCTACGAGAAGGGCTGTCGCGGAGCGGCGCGATGTCTCACGGGCTGTCCTCACGGCGCCAAGCAAGGCATGAACGTGAGCTACGTGCCGTGGTCGCTCGCGAAGGGCGCGCGCCTTTTTTCTTCGTGCCGCGTCGACAAAGTCATCATCGAGAACGGCTCCGCGACGGGCGTACTCGCGACGACCACCCACGTGTTCCGCGCGCAAGCGACGCGCAAGCGAGTCCACCTCCGCGCGCGCCACGGCGTA
>JAYVYD010000287.1:0-11698 GCA_043784605.1 Myxococcales bacterium
CTCGACGTGTCGATGTGCGTGCGGCTCACGTAGCCGCGCTTGATCCACGGCGAGGCGAAGATCACGGGCACCCGGTGGTGGTCGACGTGATCCCCGCCGTCCGCCGGATCGTCCTCGGTGACCACCACGAGCGACTCCGCCCACCACGGGCTACGGCTGATCGCCTCCACCACCATGCCGGTCGCCTCGTCGTTGACGGCGACCATCACCTCGGGTGACGGCGTGTCGCTGCCCACCCCGCGCGTGTGATCGTTCGGCAACGTCATGTACACGAACGGGCCGACATCGCAGAGCGCGCGCAGCCTACCACTGAGGTAGCAAGCCTTCTCGACGTCCGGGTACCCGATGCTCTGGATGAAGCCACCGGGATACTTCGTGTCCAATGCCCCGTCCGACGAGCTCTGTGGGATACCGCACGCCTCGCCGAGGATCGCGTACTTCACGTGATTGCCACTTAGCCAATCAAATAGACTGCCCTCTTGCGGCTCGCCGACGTCGTTCACGCACTGCGGCTGAACGGGCGAGTCGAACGCGCTCCGCGAGTAGCCGGTGACCTGCCAGGTGCGCTCCATGAAGTCGCTCGATCGTCCGTAGACGGTCCAGAAATGGCCTTGGATCGAGAGCTCTGCGCTCGTGTGATAGTTGTCACTCGTCGCGAACGTCCGCGCTATCTGGCGGAAGTTGAGCCACAGCTTGTCCATGTCTGCGCTCGTCTTCTTGAGCGTCAGGCTCGGATCGCCGCGCACGCCGGCGAGGTCTCCGAGCACGCCATCGAACGTCTTGTTCTCGCGCACGATGAAGACGATGCGCTTGATCTTCTGCGAAGGCCCCGCCGTGTTGGTGGGCGGCAACGCGAAGTCGTTCTCGTTGTTTGGGCACGTGACCTGAGGCGAGCCACTCACGGCAAAGACGTCGTCGTCCTTGTCCACCGCGAGATCGCCTTGCGACAGATCCGCGGGCTGCGGCGTCGCGACCATCGCCACTCCGCCGCGCACGCCGTGCATGGCGGCGCCGTCGCCCACGGGGCCTTGCTGTTGCAGCGGCCCGTTGGAGTGACCGCGCGCACTCGTCCAAAGGACGTCTCCTGTTGCCGTCACTGCCACAGAGGATGGCCACCACGAAGTCGGCAATCGCCCAATCGCGACGAGCTTCGCTGGCGACTGTGAAGTATCGACACTCCACGCGCCGATCGCGTTGCGCCCTGCGAGTGTTGCGTAGAGGCGTTTGGTCACCGGATCCATCGCCAGCGTGGTCGGCTCCGTGCCGTGCAGGGCGCTCTTCGGGTCGATCGGCGTCGACGTGCTTGCACCGCTCGCGCGATCGATCACCGTGAGCGTGTCTCCGAACGTATTTGCGACTGCCAAGTAGCGCGCGTCTAGGAACGCCATCCCTTGCGGGTCTTTGTCCGTGCTGAACGTCCGAGTGACCTTCGGGGCCGTGCGGTCCGAGAGATCGAGTTCGACCACGCTGCGCGCGCCGATTCGCGACACGTACGCGTATCTCCCCTGAGGGTCGTTCGGGTCGAACGCCGCGTCGAACGTGCCGTTCTGGCCCACGCTTGCAGAGCCGAGCGCCTTGCCATAGTTGCCATTCGTGAGGTCGAACACGAACACGCGCGGGTCGATCATCGAGGAGACGACGAGTGTCTTCTGGTCCGGTGACACCGCGAGCCCGCTGACCCAATAGTTCGCCTTTGCGTTGGTGTCGTCGATGGATGCGGGCAGCGCGACGTTGCGAGCGACGTCGCGCACGAGCGTCTTGCCAAGGACGTCCAGCTTGAGCGCCTGCACCACGCCGTTGTTCGTCGCAACGAGTACGAGATCCGGCCCTGCTACGGCGATCCCTTGCCAGAGCATCTGAGGTGCCGGGAACTCCACGACTGCGAGCACTGGCGATTGGCCACTGGCGATCATTGCTGTATCAACCAATCGCGCCGAATGCGTCCCGTACCCTGCGTCCACGACGAGCGCGAGCGTCGAACCAGGCACCGACACGACGCGCACGGGCAAGCCTGCGTTCAAATCTGGTTCGTCGAACAGCCACTCTGCGCCCGCGGTCTTGCTTCGACGCCCGTCCGGCAAGATCGTCGTCTTCGGGTCGTCCGGGTCCGCTCCCGTCAGCTTGATCGCGTCCGCGGACGGCACGCTTACCGTGCACTTGCTCGGCGTCGCGTTGAACGTGGCGCCGTCCCACATTGGACACGACACATCATGCGGGATCGATCTCCAATCCCCGAGCGCCGGGCACGAATAAGGAGTCGTGGACTCCGCGCACGCCGCGCTCGGACACGCGAGTGAGCAACTCTTCGGCGCGATCGCCAGGTCCGACGGATCTCCCGCGTCCGGTGCGGGCGTCGTCGTGTCGCTCGAAGAACAAGCGAACACCCAGAGAGAGCAAAGCATCAGCGCTCGTCGCATGAGCTGAATGCTAGCCGATCGCCTTCCGCCGCGTGCAGCGCCTTGCTAGCGTGCGGCGCACCATGGACAAGGTCATCAAGACGGCGCGGGACGCCTGCGCAGACATCAAGAGCGGCTCGACGATTCTCGCGGGTGGGTTCGGCCTCTGCGGCATCCCCGAGAGCTGCATCCGCGCTCTCGCAGAGCTCGGTCCGACGGATCTCACGGTAGTCTCCAACAACTGCGGAATCGACGACTTCGGACTGGGGATTCTGCTCCGCAAGAAGCTCATCGCGAAGATGATGAGCAGCTACGTTGGTGAGAACAAGGAGTTCGAGCGCCAGTACCTGCAAGGTGAGCTCGAGGTGGAGCTCGTGCCCCAAGGCACGCTCGCCGAGCGTCTGCGCGCGGGGGGCGCCGGCATTCCCGCCTTCTTCACGCCCACGGGCGCGGGCACGGCGGTGAGCGACGGGGGTCTTCCGCTCCGCTATGTGGCAGGCGGCGGCGCCGTCGCAAAGTACAGCGAGAAGAAAGAGACGCGAGAGTTCAACGGGCGACCGCACGTACTCGAGCCCGCGATCACCGGAGACTTCGCGATCGTCAAAGCGTGGAAGGGCGACCGCTTCGGTAACCTCGTCTACCGACACACTGCAATGAACTTCAACCCCATGTGCGCCGCGGCGGCAAAGATCACGATCGCCGAAGTGGAGGAGATCGTCGAGGTCGGCGCGCTGTCTCCCTCGGAGATACACACGCCAGGCATCTTCGTTCATCGCGTCGTCAAAGGGACCCACTACGAGAAGCGCATCGAGCGCCGCACCACGAGGAAAGCGTCATGAGCAACCCGGCCAAAGGACTCTCCCGCGAGCAGATCGCACAGCGCGCCGCCAAGGAGCTGCGTGATGGGTATTACGTCAACTTGGGAATTGGCATGCCGACACTAGTGGCTAATTACATCCCCGCAGGGATCGAGGTCGTCCTGCAAAGCGAGAATGGCCTACTTGGCATTGGCCCTTATCCGGTGGAGGGCACCGAAGACGCCGACCTCATCAACGCCGGCAAAGAGACCGTCACCATGTTGCCGGGATCGGCCATTTTCTCGAGCGCCGCGAGCTTCGAGATGATCCGCGGCGGTCACATCGATCTCGCGATCCTCGGCGCCATGCAGGTCTCGGAGTATGGGGACCTCGCCAATTGGATGATCCCCGGGAAGATGGTCAAGGGCATGGGCGGCGCGATGGACCTCGTCGCGAGCGCGCGTCGCGTCGTCGTGATCATGGAACACGCCGCCAAAGACGGGGCACCCAAGATTCTCAAGGAGTGCAACTTGCCATTGACCGGCCGACGCGTCGTTCACCGCATCATCACGGAGCTGGCGACGATCGACGTGACGGACGAGGGACTAGTGCTCAAAGAGATCGCGCCGGGACTGTCTGCGCGAGACGTCCAAGAGCGCACCGAGCCCACGCTCAAGGTCATCCCCAATCTCGCGCTAATGATTTGAGCCGACGAACCACCCGAACGTGAAGAGCGCTCCGCTCGTTCGGAGCGTGTGCGCACGCGCGATGACGAGCGTCTGTTGCGACGGATCCAAGAACACGAGCGCGTCGTCGCGGTCGTAGCCCATGAGGTTGTTCTTCACGAAGGAGTGCGGCTGGATGCCCAGAAAATGGCCCAACTCGTGCGCGAGCGAGGAGCGAACGCAGTCCGCCGACAGGATGATGAAGCGCGCGCTCGGCGTCGTGTGCGAGTCCCACGTCACTCCCATGCGATAGAGATCCTTCACCTCGTTGTCGCGGAGCCTTTCGACGACGAACACGTTGATCTCCGTGGGAGCGACGAGCGGCGCGAATCGATCACGCTCACGCGGGTCCTCTATGCGTGCGAGCTCACGACCCACTGTGCGCCAATGCCAAATATGGAAGTGCACCTTCATTGACGAAAAGACACGCTCGGCCAAGTCCAGCCGCTCGTACACCCAATCCTCGGAGCGTATGGGTGCGCCCTCCGCCGTCGGCGCGATGGAGACGTCGAGCGCGAACACCGGCTCGAGCTCGGCGCTCGCTGGCACCGCGATCGACACCGCCGCAACGCACGCAAAGCACATGAGCTTCATCGAAATGGGTGTACGTTCTGGCCGGTGCGCAAATTCCACACCGCGCTCGCACTTTTCTGGGTCGCGTGCGCAAGCACTGCGAAAGCGCCTCAGGCAGAGGCAGTGCATACTTGTTTTCTGCTCTACGATCTCGATCACGGGGAGCTCGTCCGCGAGGGCGACGCCTGCACGACGCGCGTCACTCCGGCCTCGACGTTCAAGATCCCGCACGCGCTCGCCGCGCTCGATTCTGGCGTGCTCGCGAGCCCTAGCGTGACGTTTTCGCCGCCAGCGGACCTCGAACAAGATGTCCCCGAGACGTGGAAGCGCGACCACTCACTGCAGACGGCGATTCGCTATTTGGTAGTCTGGTATTTTCAACGAGTCGCTTTGCTACTCGGTTTGGAGCGCGAGCGCGACTACCTCGCGCGCTTCCACTACGGCAATCAAGACGTCTCCAGCGGCGGAACCACGTTCTGGCTCGAAGAGTCGTTGAAGATCTCGCCAGACGAACAAGAGACCTTCTTGGTCAATCTCTATCGGGACCGATTGCCGATGAGTGTTCCGGCGATGCGCACCGTGCGTGAGCTGCTCATCCAGCCCAAGGGCGTAGTGGTCAATGCGATGGGCGAGCACCCGTTCGACGCGCCGTGGCCCGAAGACGCCGTCGTCAGCACCAAGACGGGGATGAGCATGCACGTGCGCTGGCTCGTGGGCCATGTGCGCCGAGGCGAGCGCGCTTTGGTCTTCGTCAGCTGCGTGACTGGCCAATCCCCGCCGCTCTCGGCGATCGACCTCGCGGCCGCTTCCCTCAAAAGAGCCGCGATCCTTTAGAGCGGGATGGCGGCGACGTAGACACGCGTGTCGTAGTCGAACGTCACATGACCGTCCGTTTGGTGACGATCGAAGAGCTCACCGAGCGCGTGCATCATCGCGTCGTGCTTGGAGTGACCTTTCTGCGGCACGTAAGACGACGACCGCGCGCGACCGAAGAGGCCTGCACGATCGAGGCGCTGGGCGTTGGGGAGCACGAGCGTCGTAAACGGGATCGTCCCGAAGAAGCTCGCGAGCATCGTAGGGCTCGCCGTGTCTTGGTGGCGCACGGATCCGTAGTCGAGCCCATGCTCGAACAGGGCGCGCTCGTAGGCGTCCAAGAGGGCCGTGCCGGTGCGCCGTTCGTTCCACACGAGCGCGACGACGCCCGGTGCGCGCAGGATTCGTCTCATCTCCGCGAGCGCTCGTGGCGGGTCGAACCAATGAAAGGCTTGCGCGGCGAGGACAGCTCCGACGGAGCGAGCGGCGAGAGTCGTCGCCTCTGCGGTGCCATTCACCGAGTGGAACAACGGAGAGCCCGCGAGCTCCGCCTCTGCGGCGGCGCGCATCGGCCCGTTCGGCTCGATCGCGAACACCTCGTACCCCGCGTCGATCAACATGCGCGCAGAGATGCCCGTCCCCGAGCCGACATCCGCGACGGCCGCGTCTCGCGTCAAACCCTCCCGCGCCAACGCGGCGACGAGCTCCTTCGGATAGCGCGGCCGATGGAGCACGTAGTCGCGCACCCGATCTCCGAAGCGCTCCGTCGAATCGGTCATCGTGGGTCCTTAGCGATCACGGCGCGGAGCATCCGTAGTAGCGCGTCGGCGGTGTACGGCTTCGGGACCCAGTGGGTGACGCCGAGAGCGCGCGCCTGCACGGCCTTCTCGTCTGTGTCGAGTCCCGTCGAGCCAACGATCCGCACCGACGAGTCGATGGCCTGGAGAGCGACGATCGTCGTCGGCCCGTCCATGATCGGCATCGACATGTCCGTGAGCACTGCGGCGATCGCGCCGAGGTGCGCGGTGTAGAGAGAGACGGCCTCGGCGCCGTTGGCCGCGACGAGCACCCGGTAGCCGAACCGCTCGAGCGTGCGGCGAGCGAGCTTGCGGATGGCCTCCTCGTCGTCGACGACCAGCACGAGCTCGCCTCGACCGCGAGGGACTTGCTCCTGCGTGCTCGTGGCCTCGACGCGCGCCTCGACGCGCTCTGCTGGCAGGTACACGTCGAAGCGCGAGCCCTTGCCGAGCTCGGTCGACACGAGGATGAAGCCGCGGTGGCTGCGCGCGATGGCGTGGCAGGTCGACAGCCCGAGGCCGGTCCCCTTGCCCGACGGCTTGGTAGTGAAGAACGGCTCGAAGATCCGGTCGCGGACCTCGGGCACCATCCCGCTTCCCGTGTCCTCGACACGGATACGCAGGTATTGGCCCGTCGGCGTGTCCGGGCTCATCTGAGCACGCACTTCGTCCACCACCACGCCGTCGAGGGCCAGCGTGAGCACGCCACCCTCGTGCATGGCGTCGCGAGCGTTCACGCAAAGGTTCGTCAGGAGCTGATGGATCTGCGTCGCATCGCCCTGGATGGCCCACGTCGTCTCGCCCTGCCGAAGCACTGACGAGATGTCTTTGGGGAATGTCTCGCGGACCATCGTCAAGACCTCTGCGGTGATGGCGATCACGTCGACGCGCTTGTGAGGTCCCTGTGGCTCGCCGCGGGCGAACGAGAGGATCTGCCGCACCATCGCCGCGCCGCGCTGGGCCGACGCCTCGAGGAGCGCGAGGTCCTCCTGCTTGTCGGGCCTCGTCTCGTCCTCGCTGAGCATCGCGATCGACGAGAGAATCGGCGTCAGCACGTTGTTCAGGTCGTGGGCGATCCCGCCCGCCAGTGTGCCGATGCTCTCCAGGCGCTGGGTCCGCAGGAGCTGCATCTCGAGCTGCCGCTTCTCGGTGATGTCGGCGCCCATGGTGAGCACCGCCCGCGGCAGGCCTTGCGGATCGCGCAGCAGGCTCCAGCGCGCAGCAACGAGGAGCGACCGCCCCACCTTGTTCATTTGCGTGAGTTCGCCACTCCACTCGCCGGTCGCGATCACACGCTCTTGCGCCACGCGCGCTTGCGCGAGCCGGATCGCGTCGGTGCGGTGGAAGAGCTCGGCGGTCCGGAGCCCCAGGACCTCGGCGGCGGTCCAACCGTAGAGCCGTTCGGCGCCGCGATTCCAGTAGGTGATGCGGTCGTCCAGATCGCGGACGAAGATCGCTTCGTGGGTCTGGTCCAAAAGCGCCGCCTGCTCGCGCAGCTTCTGCTCGGACCGCTGGTGCGCCTCGCGCGCGCGAAGGCCGACGATGCCGAATGCCAAGTTGTCGACCAGCTCCTGGAGGAGCTTGAGCTCGTTGGCGCTGGCCGCACTTACCTCCGAGGCGACGAGCGAGATCATACCGAAGGTCCGCGAGGCGTCGCGGAGCGGGAAGCAGAGGACGCTGCGCATCCCTTTCGACAGCACTTTGTGGCGCCAGAACGCGAAGTGGCTGTCCGCGGCGAGGTCTCTGCTGGCGACGAACTTGCCAGTTCGGATCGTCATGCCGGCGGGCCCGTTCCCCTCCGGGGCGTCGGGCGACCAGCTGAGGGGAAGCCCTTCGAGATACCCCTGGTGGGCCCCCGCGTGCGCGCGCACGCTGATGGTCTTGCCCTCGTCGTCATTGGCGTACCCGACCCACGCGAGCTGGTAGCTGTCGTCGTCCACGGCGATGCGGCAGACTTGATCGAGGAGTGCCTGCTCGGACTGCGCGCGAACCAGCGCCTCATTGCAGTTCGACAAGAGTCGCAAGGCGCGGTGGATACGGGCGAGCTCACTCTCGGCCAGCTTGCGTGCGGTGACGTCCTGCCCGGCGCCCTGGAGGCGCACGATGCGGCCATCGGCATCGCGCACTGCCTCGCCGATGGAGCGGAGCCAGATCTGCCGCCCGGTAGCGGTGCTCTTCGGGAGCTCGACATCGTAAGGCGTTCCGTCGCGCAGGCACGCGTCCATATGACGCGCAAGCACCTCGCGCGGCTCGGGGCTGTACAAGGCGACGAGCTCCTGCTGCGTTGGCTCCGCGCTCTCTGGCAGGTCGTGGATCGCGAGGAGCTCCTCCGAGAGGCTGAACTTCCAGGCAGGCAGCTCGAGCATCCAGCCGCCGAGGCGCGCGGCGTTGCTCGCGATGCGGAGTAGGTCACGGCTGCGGCGGAGCGCTTCGTCTGCTTGCTTACGATCGGTGATGTCGTGGCATGTGCCGAGCGCACGGACCGGCTGGCCTCGTTCGTCGAGAAGCGTCTGCCACCGCTCCTCGACGATCTTGGTCCGTCCTCCAGCGAGGATGACGCGGTGCTCGATAGAGGACAGCTCGCGCGCGACCATCGGCGCGACGAACGCGGCTTCTACGGCGGCGCGATCGTCTGGATGCACCAGCTCGAGGAAACGCGCGTGGGTCGGTTGGAACGTCGCGGGGTCTGTCTCGAAGATCCGGTGGGTCTCTTCCGACCAGATGACTTCGAGCGTAGCGCGATTGGTCTCCCAGCTCCCCACTTTGGCGACCCTCTGCGCCGCCGCGAGCCGGGCCCGTTCGCCCTCGAGCTGCTCGGCGAGGAGTCGCTGTTCGCGCTCGCTGTCGCGGAGCGCCTCGTCGACGCGGGTCTGCTCGGTGATGTCGTGCGCGGTGCCGACGAGCTTGAGCGGCCGGCCCGTGACCTCGTCGAAGAAGAACCGCCCGAGCTGGTGGAGCACCCGCTCGGCGCCGTCGGTCCTGCGCAAGCGGTGGATGAGCGAATACGGACGGCGCTCGCGAATCGCCGCCTGCACCACCTCAATGAACTCGGCCCGGACCTCGGGCGTGAGCAGCAGCGCGAGGTCGGCGGCGGGGTGCGGCGTCGCTGGATCGACGCCGACGATGCGAAGCAGCTCGTCGGAGACCGTCAGCGGATTGCGGAACAGATCCTCCATGTCGAGCAGCGACATCTCCCAGCTTCCGAATTGGGCGATGCGTTCGGCTTCGGCGCTGCGGGCGACGCTCTCGTGCGAGCGCTCCTCGGCGAGACGGCGCTCGGTCACGTTCACGTGCATGACTAGAGCGCCGCGCGGTTGGCTGTCGTTGAGTGGAGCCGTCATCAACCGGAACCACCGGCGTTCCGTCGGCGAGTGGCACGGGTACTCCAGGCTGAACTGTGTAATCTCGCCCCGGAGGACGCGGCGGATTCCGTCGGCGGCCACCACCCCGCCCCTCGAGTGCTCGCCCACCGCGGCGTCGCACACCGCGAGGTAGTTGAGGCCGATGCCGAAGTGATCGCCCTGGACTTCGTTCGCCTGCCCAAACCGTCGCCAGGCATCGTTCACCGAAAGGATCACGCCTTCCGTGTCCATCAGTGCAACGTGCGCGGGCAAAGCGTCGAAGATGGCGAGCTGCTGTTCGGCGATCAGGCGCTGCGCGGCCTCGCTGCGCAGGAGCCGCTGCTGCGCCTCGCCGAGGAGAAAAGGCTGCCCTCCCTCGCTGGAGACCGTGTCGAGCTGTCCGGCCGTGAGCGTGTGCAACTCGCGCTCGGCGTCGCGGAGCGTTTGGACCAGCTCCTCGATGCGGCTAAGCCTTCCGCGCTCCTCGGGGCTCACTCGTCCTGTTCCCAGTGAGCTACGTTGACGGTCATCGGCGTCTCCAACAACTGGAAAAGGACTCTCAACATACCGCGAATCCCGCGAGCATCATTGAAACAAAAGAGCAGGAAGATCTGCCAAGTGTTTTGGCTGCAGAACTTCTGACTTTTTGTTCACTCCTCTGCTCGTGGCTTGTTTTAGGGGTCCGACGCAATCGTGAGTTCCGCCTGGTCGAGGTCGACTCGCACAAAGACGCGATCCGTGCTCGATAGAGGGGATGCGTATTGGTCTCCCGCTCCTGGTGCTCGTCGTGGCCTGCAGCAGCCCTTCGAGCGGCCCCTCCGTCCAAGCTCCCGATGCCGCACCTATCGACGCGACGACGAGCGATAGCGATGCGGCGACGAACCCCGCTCCCACACTCCCTACGCCGACGGGAACGTGCCCCGCGCTCGCGAGCGGCGATGTCGTGTTCGCGCCCGCCGGCATCCCCCCGCGCAAGGTGAAGCTCGCGCTAGACGCCGCGAAGCTCGGGCAAGGCCCGCTGATCTTCTACTGGCACGCGACCGGCAGTTCACCACTCGAAGCGAGCTACTCGTTGGGTGCGACACAGAAGGCGATCGTCGCGTCAGGCGGTGTCGTCGCGACGCCCTACGCGGACCCCGCCGCCGGACAGTTCGAGTGGTTCGTCGTCAACGGCAGCAGCAAGACTGACGACTTCGTCCTCGCCGACGAGGTTGTCGCGTGCTTCGCGCAGCAGAAGCTGATCGACGGCAGTCGCATCCACAGCATGGGCATGAGTGCAGGCGCGCTCCAGACCACGGCGTTCGGCTTCGCCCGCGCGACGTACATCGCCAGCGTCGCTACGTACTCCGGTGGGGTGCCGCCCGGCTTCACTCCTACCAACGCGGCCCCTGCCAACAAATTCGCCGCGCTGATCTTCGACGGAGGTGCGACAGACACTGCGTTCATGGTCGACTTCAAGGCCGCGAGCGAGACGTACAAGGCCTTGCTCGACGCTGCTGGGCACTTCACCGCGATCTGCGACCACGGTAAGGGGCACACGATTCCGCTGGATGCCGCCCCGAGCGTCGCGACCTTCTTCGCAGCGAACCCGTACGGCGCTTGGCCCTCACCCTACAAGGCTGCCGGCCTCCCCACGACGTTCCCGAGTTACTGCGCGCGCTGACCCGCCCGATTCGCTCAAGCGGCAACGTGCTCTTCGTCTTCTAGCGGGATGATGTCGCCTGGGTCTGCGTCTTCGAACAAGTCGATGAGGAACTCGCGGAGCTCACCGTCTGGGTCCGGGTCTGGGTCGAGTCGATAGTTGTGATGCGACTCGTCGCCGAAGTGCTGTGCGAGTTCGTGGAGGTCGCAGGAGAGCTTTTCGACGTCCCAGAAGGCTCGGATGGGTCCCCAGCCTTGGGCGAGAAAGAAGGACTCGAACGCGAGCTGAATCCGCGGGGCGATGGCCGAGATGCGTATAGCGCGGAGACGTCGACGGGCTTCATTGGTGAGCTCGACGAGGTAGTTGCGAAGATTGCGATGTTTTCGCGTGCGGTAGGGGTGACGACGCACGATGAGGCCTAGTTTCTCGAGGCTGATGAGCATGCGACTGGTCGTCGCACGCGAGACTCCGAGCGCCTTGTGGAGGGTGGCTTGGGGCTTACGGCCGTAGTGGCCCACGAAGTAGAGGAGGTCGAAGCGAGCAGGCGTGAGGGCGAAGGGCTTGGCGAGCCGACGGAGGTGAGACAGGGTGCAGTGCCAAGCGCGCTTGAGATG
>JAYVYD010000288.1:0-7874 GCA_043784605.1 Myxococcales bacterium
ATAAGCCGTCATTCGCGCATCACGGCCCGATCGGTAAACTTTGAAATACGGGAACGACCGGATTGGTGGAAAGCGGAACGGCTGCTTTCGGATGGTGGAGCGGCGACAATGGCCGTTCGTTCAGCTTAAGCGTAACGGCATCTGTGCGCCCCAATGTCACACCGCCGGAAAACTCTCATTTAAACCGGCGAAAGAAAGCGGAGGGGCGTCACAACGATCGGTCTGTGGTTACCGCTGGATGAAAGCCGGGGGTCAGGTAAGTAGGGGTCTGTCCAGCACAGGTGCAGGCAGGAGGACGGGGAACTGATTATGCAATGCGGGAAACAGCTCGCGGTCGCGATTATCGTGGCGGTGACCACCGCCAGCCCGTGCCGTTCGGCTCCGGCTCCGCTGCCGCCGCCAATGTGTTTGAGCTGCGAGCCTCCTGACGAAGGTCGCCCCGGCACGTACGGCGCGTTCTTGTGCTTGAACACGATGCCCTCGGCTCGCGCGCCCATCAGCGACTCGTAGAGCTTGGTCTTGTGTTTCTTGCCCCGCACGATCGGCAGCACTGCGACGTTGCCCACGAGCCCAGGCTCGATCTCTTCTTCGAGCCTCTCCCATCGGTGCTCGTAGCCGCGTGAGGTGATGTCCTCGTCGCCGATGCTGAGCAGATCGAAGAGCCAATAGGTGAATGTCCCCTCGTGCGCGATGATCTCGCCGTCCACGACGGTCCCGCGCGGCAGATGCTCGAACGACTCGAGCAAGTCTTTGCCGGCAGCGGTGACCTGTCCGGAGCGGTTCGTCGCGAAGATCTCCTCGTGCACGTGGACCAGCACGCGAACGCCATCGAGCTTCTGCTGTGCGATCATCTCATCGTCCCCGAGGAAGCGCTGCAGCTCGTCCTCTTCGATCGCGTTGAGGAGCTGCGCCGCTCGTCCCACCTTCGCGCGCTTGCCCGTGACCTTGCTCCCGGAGCCTTGGCCCTCGGGGGGCGCGACGTCTGCAGGCTGAACTGCCGCGGTCATCGCCCGATAGCCCTTGCCTGTCTTCTCCCGCACGAGCTTGGCGAACGTCTTCTCCGCGGCTTCGAGCGAGACGCCGACGGCCTTTTTTCCCTGGTTCAGCGACGCCCCGCGCCGACCCCACGCGACGAGTACGTCGTGCTTACCGGGAGCGATCTCGACGATGCGTGCATGATACATCTTGTCGCTGTTGCCCTCTTGGAAGAAGAGCTCCACCGATTTCTTCACCGTCGACATGGCCCGAGACTAGCGATGTCCGGCGCATCTTTACAGCCCACGCGCACGGGCTTACGTGTCGACTCGTGCGGACGTGTGCGCGGTGCGGCAAGGAGTGGCAGGACGACTTTCTGCACTGTCCGCACGACGGCCAACGGCTCGACGAACAGGCGCTCTCGGCCGTCCCCGTGGAGGCGCTGTTCGACGGTCGCTACGAGATCTTGCGCATGCTCGGAGAAGGCGGCACGGCGCGTGTGTTCAAGGCGCTCGACGTCAAGACCAAGCAACACGTCGCGGTGAAGGTCGCCCTCGGAAAGATCGCGCGCACGCCCCCATGGCCGGAGCGGATGCTGCGCGAGGTCGCGCTCTTGCGATCGATCGATCACCCAAATGTGATTCGCGTTCATGGTGGCGGGCAGGAAGCCGACGGAGCGCCGTTCATGGTGATGGAGTACCTCGAAGGAGAGACGCTCGGCGAGGTCCTACGGCGCGGCGACCGGATCCCGATCGACGTCACGGTCTCGGTGATCACGGACGTGGCGCGCGGGCTGTCGGCGGCGCACGCGGTTGGCGCGATCCATCGAGACATCAAGCCGGACAACCTGTTCCTCGTGCCGCGGCCCGGCCAAGCTCCGACCCCGAAGGTCTTCGACTTCGGAATGGCGCGCCTCTCAGGCGGGAGCGGACTCACCGCGAAAGGCTTCATTTTAGGCACCCCCGCGTACATGGCGCCTGAGCAAGCCGTGAACGACCTCGCAGGCCCGCGCTCGGACGTCTACGCGCTCGGCGTCGTCATGTTCCGGATGCTCACGGGCACGTTACCGTTCAGCGGCGACGAAGCGGAGCTGCTCGCGCATCACCTCTATACGAGGCCCGCGTATCCGTCGTCGCGACGGGCAGACATCAGTGGCGACCTCGATGCCGTGGTGCTCTCGGCCATGCGCAAGCTCGCGCGCAACCGCTACCCACAGATGAGCGACTTCGTCGAAGACCTCGAGCGCGTCGCCGGAAAGCGCAGCGGAGAGATCACCGCCGACTTCGTCGCGTTCGATGATGCCTACGAGCCGCAGACCGCATTCAGCAAGCACGTCGCGACGGTGCTCGAGACGAAGCTACCGCCTCCCTGAGCGAGTCTCACTTCGGCGCAGAGCACGTGATGGGCTCGACGACCGATTTGTTCTTCTTGGGATCGCTCTCGTCCGTGCGGAAACGCCAGCCCGTCCAGGTCGCGCCGTCGGCGTAGATGAAGACATCCTGGTCGTTGCCCCCGAGCCTGTACGCGGACGTGCACGCCTTGCCGCTGCCGAGCGCGTGCGTCATTCGATACGACACGAGGTATTGGCTCGTGCCCTTCTTGCCGTCGTCGATCTTCACCTTCACGCGACGCTGCGACTCGTCCGGGTATTGGCTAAGGCGTAGCGTCCCTGCCGAGGCGTCGCACACGTTCGCGACCGACGCGTCGAAGTCCACGAGCGTGGGCGCGGGCGGATCGTCGGGCAGCGTTCCATCGAGTCCGAAGAGCGCTGCCGGCGCGTCCGATTGCGTGACCGAGACCACGGGTTTGCCAGAGAGCAACGAGAGTGCGGTCGGCGCATCGTCGTCGAGCGTCCACGCTTTGGTCCTCCACGTCTTGCCGGTGTCGTCGCTCGTCGCGAGCTGCATGGTGCCGAGCGTGGCGTCGCTCAAGCGCTGCGGCAAGTGAATCAGGATGCCGTTGCCTGCCCTTGATCAACGAGCGCCGTCCGTTGTCTCCGACGTACAGCACGCCGGTGTCCTTGCCCAAGTCGAGCTTCGCGTTCATCGACTCCGACTAATCCGAGAACGCCCATTTGGCTCGCGTAGGCGCTGGCGGCGGCGCTGCGGTGATCACGAGCGTCGGCGGCCTGACCACCGGATCGACAGCAGGCCTTCCGCACGCGGGCCCCAACACCAACACCCCGACCGCCCCCAACGTCGCGCGGCTTCGAATCATCGGCGCAGTAACGGATCGTCGCCCTTTGGGGAAGCGTCAGCGAGATCAAGGCGGCGAGGCGTAGCGTCGCTTCACGAAGGCGAGCCCATTGGAGTTGAGATGGCCTTGCGTGCTCTGGTTGTAGGTCATGTAGTCGTAGGCGTCGCGCAGACCCTTGCTCGCGTCGCCGTTGGGCGACTGTTGGGGCACAGATAGCGGGTCGAAGTGCATCACGTTCGCGTCCGGTGGCGTGTACGTCGCAAGGCACGAGCGCCAGGGTAGGTCCTTGCCGAGAGCGTCCAAGAAGTGCAAAAAGTCGACGCCCTTCATCGCATCGAGCGTCACGAGCGGTGTCCCGCCGTCTGCGCCAGAGACGCGAGAGGCGAGCATGTCGAAGTGCGCCGGCGAGTCGTGGACGACGCTCTCCCAAAAAGGGTGATCCGTATGAACCGTGATCTGTCCAATCACGGACGTGTTCGACTTGAACGCGATGCCACGCTGATGCTCTTCATTGACGAAGGGCTTCGCGGGATCATTGTCCGGGTTTTGCGCATTGACGTAAGTGGCCGGCGACTTGAAGCACAATTTGAATTTGACGGACTTCGGTATTGCATTGAAAGGAGCCGTATTCTCCTTGCAGTTTTGCCCTTTGAAGGTCGCAGTCCCCACATAGAGGACAGAGCATCCGTCTGCGACCATTTGTTGATAGTCGGCAATCGCCGCCGGCCCCAGGTTCACGTTGTAGCCGTCGAGCGTAGCGGGGACGACGTCGAATCCGAACGCGTAGCGCGTGCCGTCCGTCTTGAATGCAGCGCCGCTATTCTTGTTCTGATTGGCCAACGCGCTGATCGGCGCGGCACGCTCTCCTGCGCCTCCCTTGCCGTTGAGGTAGCTGGGATCGTCTTTGTGCAAATCGATCGCCCAAGGGCCGTCCGCTTCTGCGACCACTCCACCCACTTGGGACTGATCCCCCGGCGCCTTGTCCGGATTGTCGCTCAGTGTGAGCTTGTCGACCGTCACCAACAACCTGTCGAACTTCACCTCCCATCCGTCCACGAACGCGGGATCGTTGGGCTGCGCAGGCGGGAACGCATAACCGCCCAACGCGAGCAGCTCGCCCGACGCCGTCAATAGAATGCCGCCCGCTCCCGGGTCCTTCGGCGCGACGAAGTGTTTCGTGAAGGGTAAGTCGCCCATCGAAGAGTCAGGACCGACGTTCGCGTCTGGCAGCCCCGCGTCAGGATGAGGCGGCGGCTGGATAGTCTCCGACGAGCAATAAATAAGTGCACACGACAGAAGAACACTCATGCCACGAAGATAGGGATTCATACCGCCGTCCTTGCCGCCACCGAAGTGATACTTGGCGAGTTACTCTCGAGTTGATATCCATTGAAACTGATACAGGTCCCCCGCCGCGCGGAGCGCCCCATATAGGGTGATGCTCGGCTGATCGGAGCTGTCATCGGCGAAGCCATAGGCGGGCGGGTCGCTCGAGAACTGATGCAATTGAGAAAAGTCCACATTGAGGAACAATTGCCGCGGGTCGATCACGAGACGCAGCGTTCCATTTTGCGTCGGAGTGATATCCACCGCGATGGGCGAGATGATGCGCGACTTGCAAATAGGGTGCGCGGAAGGCTGTGAAACCTCCGCCACGGCGACGAGTCGATTCTTGCCAATCGTGAGCTTGCCCGTGAAAGGGAAAGCCACACCGTCTTTGTCGGCCGTACCGGCCAATACGAGGATCGGAGTGGAGTCGTCTGGCTGGTTGATACTCGCAGTTCCGGAGAGCCATACTTCGGCGACACGCGCGTGTGTCGTCGTTCCCTCGCCATAGTTGGGGAAGACCTGCGGCGTGCTGTCGAGGAGGTCCACGTCCCGGCCGGCGGTCTCTTCGGCGACGTAGGTGCCCGGCAAGATGCAATTGGTCGCTTGCGCGCCACTCACGGGTTGACTCTCGTTCAAATAGATAGCGCCGATATGGAGGGTCGCTTGCGTCAGCACCACGTGAAAGCCGCGCCCGCTCACGAAGTCGAGCTTGTGGTCGACGACGTCGGCTGGGCCGCTGGCGGTCGCGGTGAACGTCACGAGTTCTCCGCCTGTCGTCCCCACGCACGCCATCATCAACGATGCAGCTACGATGCGCTTCATCACGTGCCTCCGAAATGGATCGCGAAGGTGCCAAAAATTCCGAGTGGCGCGCCCGCGGTGAACTGGCGCATGGGCACGAGAGTCGGTGACTGTTGCGAGTGAAAGTCGGACGGGTAGTTGTACTCACCCGAGCGATACTTCTGATTGAACAGGTTGGTCGCGACGACCCCGATCTCGAACGCACGCCACTCGAGCGTGCCCGACGCGTCCACCGTGAAGATCGCGTCGCTGCGCTGACCGTACGGGAGCGCGCGCTTGCCGACATACGTGACGCCGAGCGCGAGTGTGCCCTTCACAAGGTCACCCGCGAGCTTGAACGGCATCTTGCCGTAGAGCGCGGTGTCGCTGCGCACGACCACGTCGGGCACGTACGGCACGAGCAGGTGCGTGTCGTCGAACGTGGACCGTACGAACGTGACGTTCGCGGCCTCGTCCAAGAACGCGCCGGTCGCGCGGACCGAGCCGGACCAACCCGTGCGCGTCGTGCCGTTGCCGAGCACGTTTCGCCCCGCGGTCTCGCTGAAGATCAGATCGCGATCCACGTGCGTCGAGAAGAACGTGGAGCGCGCGGACAGCGAGAATGTGTCGCTGAACGCGTTGGCGTAGGTGGCGCCTGCGTCGACTGCGTTGACGGCCGCGAACGGAGTGCCGACGTCTTGGGTGACGTACACGGGATCGATCGAACGCACGCCGCGCCCGTAGCTCGCCGAGAGCGTGACGTGGGAGAACGGTCCCACCAAGAGCGTTCCGCGCGGCATGAGCGCGGCAGACGCGGTGGTCGCGCGCTGATCCGGCTCACGGAAGCGGCCGAAGTCTTGTTGCGAGAGACAGCTCGTGTCTCCCGGCGGAACGATCTTGTTCGGGTGCGCGACGTCGTGCACCGCGCAGCTGTCGTGCACGTTGAAGGTGAACAGATCTGCGCGCACGCCGCCGCGCACGCCGAGCCACTTGGTCGCGCGAAGGCTCAAGTCGCCATAGAGACCCACGTCGCCGAGGAACGCGTTGACGTCGGTCTCGCGCTTGTAGGGCACGTTGGTCGCGGTCTCGATGCGATCTTGCGTTCCGCCGGTGACGTCGCCGCGTGCGAAATAGCCGAGCTCCACGTCTTGTCGCTGTTTGAACGCGGTCGTGTGCCAACGCGCCGCGCCTTTCGCGCCCACTGTCACTCCATTCGTCTGCAAATCCAGCAAATCCCCGCGCTGATCGTGAGGCGACTGAATCGGCGACTGCACGTCGAGCAAGGAGCCGGTGAAGTTCTCGAGCAGCCGCATCTGCTTCAGCGACACCCACGCGCGCTGCACGAACGTCGTGTCTCCGTTGCGCGTCTGGATCTCTCCAGAGAGCCCGAAGCGGGAAGTGCTCCCGCCTTGACGCGGGTCGTACGTGTCGCCGAAGCCGACGCGACCTTGCAGGTAGTCGTCTTGTCGAACGACTCCGGCCGAGTGGTACTGCGTGGTGTACGCGGTGGCCGTGATTCGCCAGAGCCCTCGCTCGCCGAGCTTGCCTTCGTACTGCCCCATCGCGGTCGCATGGCGCGCGTCGCGGTTCATGCCGAAGCCGTCGGTCGTGCCGAGGTCTGCTCCGGCGAACGTGTGCTCGCCCTCTTCTTTGGGTCCCCACAAGAGCACGAGCCGCTGCGTGTTGAAGCTGCCGCCCGTGTACTTGACGGTCATCCCGCGCTTGTCGAGACCGAGCTCGTAGTCCGCGCTACCGGCCACGGCGAAGTTGCCTTGCCGCGGATCGAACGGGCCTTCCATCACGCGCAGAGAGCGCACGAGCTCCGGGATGATGAAGTGCGCGTCGGCGTACCCATTTCCGTGCAAATTCCCCGCTTCGTTGAACGGGATGTTGCCGACGGTGAACTCGATGTCTTGCCCCTCGCGCGCGTCGAAGCCGCGGAGGAACACTTGCTCGGCGTGACCCTCGCCGCCTTCGTTGGTGAGTAGGATGCCAGGCGCGAGCTTCAGCATCCCCGCGGCGCCCTCGGGGTGAGGTACGTGGGAGAGCTCCTTGAGCTCGATCTTGTGATCCGACGATCCGCGCGGCGGCGCGTCGATGCTCCCGTGGACGCTGATCGCTTGTGGCGAGTCTCCCGTCGTCGGAGCCGCGATCGGCGCGATCGGAGTCGTGACCGACGACCCGCCAGATCCCGCACCCGCAGAGCCGGCCTGGAGTTGGGTTTGACTTTGTGGAACCTCCACCGGCTTGCTCGGTGGCGAGAAGTGAAACGGAACGGGGATGCGCATCGAGGTCGCGACGCCGCGCTTCAACCCTGCCTTGAACGTCCACTGGCGAACGGCGGCGATGGCCGCGGCGTCCATGGCGTCACCGCCAGAGGTAAGCACTTCCACCTTCGCGATGTGTCCCTCGGTGTCCACGGTCACCGCCAACACGGCGTCGGCATGTTTGCCAGCCGAAACCAGGCTCGACGGGTACTCCGCGTCGACGTGATCGAGCACGACGGGCGGCACCAGCGCGGGCGGGTTCGCGTCCGCCGGATCTTGCGCCAGTGCAGGATGAGCGACGAGCGCGAGCGAGATCAACACGGACGC
>JAYVYD010000289.1:0-13603 GCA_043784605.1 Myxococcales bacterium
GCGCGGCGCCGCCTGGAAGTAGACCGCGCCTTGCGGGACCGGTACGCACGGGTCGTGTCCGGTCTTGGCGGCCGCGTTCGACCAAGAGCGCTGCACGACGAAGCTGCTCTCCTGCCAGCGATCGTTGCCGCCGAGAAAGTCGACGCAGAGGTCACCGACCTCACCGCCAGCGACCGCCCAGGTCTGGTTGAGCATGTAAAAGGTGAGGTTCTGCTGGCCGATGTCCGGATCGGTCGCGGCCTCGGTGAACTCGTGGCTCGCGGAGACCGTGGTGGTCGACTCTTTACCTCCGCACCGAGGCATGATCGCGTACGCCGTCGGCAGCGCTTGGCTGGTCTTCTTGCCTGTGAGGTCCGTCGTGTTGTGGTACGCGCCGAACCCGTTGCAGCTCTGCGTGTTGTCGAGCGTGATGGACGTCCCGCTGGGGAGGTAGATCGCGTAGAGCGTGTCCGGAGTGGGATCGGGGAAATCGGGGTTGGTGGCGACCTGCTGCTTGAGCCACGTCTGCAGGGTGCTCGCTCCGCCTTGTGAGGAGTCGGTGAAGTCGTTCGGCGGCGGATCCTTGATGACGACGTGCTCGCCTGCAGTCCCGGGGCCGATGCACGGGCTTCCACCCTTCTCGCAGTACTCCGACGTGGTCGACTTCCACCAAGGCGTCTGCGTGATGGTGTCGTCGAGCTTCTGAAGGCGAGAGACCATGCTCGGATCATCCGCCGACCACGTGACTGTCACGATGTGCATGTTCTGCATGACGCGATTGCCGTTGTTGTCGATGAGCGGCATCGGCGTGTGAGGCGCGGGGTAGGGGATGGGCGCCGCGTCTACCGTCGGGCTCGCGTCGGGCTCAGGGGTCGGGGTCGCGTCCGCTACTACTCCTGCGTCCTCACTGGGCTGAACTGGCGCCTGGGCGACGGAACCTCCGCACGCCATCGCGACGAAGGCCAGCGGCAGAGCCGTCAGGCCGAACGCCCGACTAGACAGCCTCAATAGCGAGGTACCGGGAACCGCTTTGCGCGTCGAGATCATTGAACTCTCTCCTTGCCCACTCGTGCATTGGCATCGAAGGTGGACATGGGACGATAAGCAATTGACGATCCACTGTACATTCGCGCCATGTCGCAAACATGGTGCGGTACTGCACGGAATCGCGCAGAAATCAGCCGTTTGACTGTCGGAATTCGAACAGCCGTTAGCGATCTCACACCCTCGTCAGCTCGCGCACGTCACGAGGCGAGGATTCGGCTGATGCCTTTGGCGGTGCGCAAGAGCGCGGCCTCGCCGTCGGAGCTGAGCGCCTCCGAGGCGCGTGTGCACAGCAACAGACGTTCGCCCGCGACGTCGACCATGCGAACCGCCACGCGCTTGCGCATCGACTCGGTCCGGTAGGAGCCCACCGCTTCGCCCTGCGCGATCAACGGCGCGAACGCCGCGAGCTCCTCACAGGCCGCCCAGGAGCCGGCCCCCGCGACGACCAAGCCAGCGCCGTCGGCGATCACCACCGTGTCGAGCGAGGCCTCGTGCCGGACCTGCGAGAGCTGAAAATGCAGTGCGACGAGGGGATCTTCGCTGCGGCGTTGGCGACGTTCTTGAGTCATGGACGGAATGGTCGCGCGCCAATCCTCGACAGGCCAACTTTCGAGACGTGGCAGATTTCTGCGCGTTTGACTTGACGCCGGAGCCCGCGGCGCGGAGAAAAAGAGAGATGCACGCCTGCCATCAAGAGCTCTACGCCCGTCGACGCACCCTGTTCATGGAGTCGATGCTTGCCAAGGGCGCCAACGCGGTCGCGGTTCTCCCCGCGGCGCCGGTGTTCGTGCGCAACAACGACGTCGATCACGACTATCGCCAAGACTCGGACCTCTTTTATCTGACGGGCTTCGACGAGCCGGGCAGCGTGCTCGTGATGCTCGCGGACGAGAAGAAGTCCGTGATGTTCGTCCGACCGCGCGACCCCGAGCGCGAGATCTGGGACGGGCACCGCGCGGGCGTAGACGGCGTCAAGTCGCACTACGGAGCAGACGAGGCGTTCAAGATCACCGAGTTCGGCGACGAGCTGCCCAAGCTGCTGGCGAACAAGAAGAGCCTATTTTACAGGCTCGGCCGCGATCGGACGTTCGACGATCGCGTGCTCGATGCGATCGAGAATGCTCGTCGGCGCGCGCGCCTCGGCTTCTCGTGGCCCACGGAAATCGTGGATCCCGGCATCGTCGTTCACGAGATGCGTCTCTTCAAGCACACGGACGATCTCGAGGCGATGAAGCGCGCCGCGGAGATCACCCAAGAGGCTCACCTGCGCGCGATGAGCGCCACGAAGCCCGGCATGTACGAGTACGAAGTGGAGGCGCTGTTGCTCGAGACGTTCCGTCGCGGAGGCAGCGAGCGCCCCGCGTACGGCAGCATCGTCGGCTCGGGCGCGAACGCCACCGTGCTGCACTACCGCACGAACAACAGGAAGATGGAGGAGAACGACCTCCTCTTGATCGATGCGGGCTGCGAGTACGGCTACTTCGCCAGCGACGTGACGCGCACCTTTCCCGTCGGCAAGAAGTTCTCGCGCGAGCAACAGGCCATCTACGAGCTCGTGCTCGAGGCGCACACGGCGAGCATCGCCCGCACGAAGGTCGGCGCGACGATCGAGCAAGTGCACCAAGAGAGCGTGGAGGTGATCACGCGCGGCCTCGTTCGCTTGGGACTGCTGGCCGGCGAGGTCGACAAGCTCATAGCGGACAACGCTTACAAGATGTTCTTCATGCACCGCACCAGCCACTGGCTAGGGATGGATGTACATGACGTGGGCTCCTACTATGTCGATGGCAAGGCGCGAGAGCTCGCGTCCGGCATGGTGCTGACCGTCGAGCCGGGCATCTACATCGGCAAGGACAACGACAAGGTCGGCCCCGAGTGGCGCGGCATCGGCGTGCGTATCGAGGACGACATCCTCGTCTCGGCCGAAGGTCCGATCAACCTGACGGCGGCGATCCCGAGCTCAGTGGACGACGTGCTGCGCGCGTGCGCTTGAATCCGACCACCGCATAAGCAAATCCGCCGGTGAGCGCGGCGACCACCGAACCCACGATCAAACAGCCGAGAACCCAATCCAAGAGCAGGGATCCCGCCTGGGCGACCACGTCGTCGCGGGAGAGTTCCACCCAAACGCCGACGCGGAGCCTGTGCGCGATCTGCACCTCCGCGAGCACGATGAGCGGGAGGATCAGGAAGTTCGAAACGCGCGACCCGATCCAAGCCCACATTCTATTCAAGCGAAGAGGAGTGGCCGCCGCGATCGCCACGAGCCCGTGAAACCCCACGGCCGGCGTGCACCCGCAGAACGCGCCTAGGGCAACGGCGAGCCCGATTTGACGTGGCGATGAGCGCTCCGTTCGGGCCAGTCGCCAAAGCGCTCGCGCGCGAACCCACGCTTTTCGAAAGAACGCCAAAGGAACGTCGGGAGTAATTCTTGGCCATCGCCTTGTCAATGGAGAGGCGTGGTGCTTTGCTTTTCGGGATGCGTGCTGGGTTGTTGTTGGTCATGGGCGCGTTGGTCGCCGCGTGCACTGGCGTCATCGGGGGCAGCGATCCCCCGGTGGAAACGAGCCGCTCGCCTTTGTGCACGAAGCCGATGCCCGGACCGGCGCCGCTTCGGAGGCTCACTCAGGCTCAGTACGACAACGTCGTGCGCGATCTTCTCGGGGACACTTCGCAGCCCGGACGTACGTTCCCGGCAGACGCGACCGTGGGAGAGTTTTCCAACAACGCGACGACACTCGTGGTCTCGCCGCTGCTGGCGCAGGCCTACGAAGCCGCAGCCGAGTCGCTGTCGGGCGTGGCGATCACGGACGACGCGACGCTGCTGCCGTGCTCACCGCAGAAGGACGGCGAAGACGCCTGCGCGCGCGCGTTCATCGCGTCGTTCGGCAAGCGCGCGTATCGCAGGCCGCTCGCGCAGAGCGAGATCAACACCATCTTCGTGCTCTACGCCGCCAACCGGGACAGCGCCGACTTCAACAACGGCATCCGCGCAGTCATCGAGCTAATGCTGCAGGCGGCGCCATTTCTGTATCAAGTCGAGGCGGGAGATGCGGCAAAGGCGACCGACGGTGTCGCGCCGCTCACGTCGTGGGAGATGGCCTCGCGCCTCTCGTTCTTCCTCTGGGGCTCGATGCCAGACGACGCGCTATTCGCCGCGGCGCAAGCCGATCAGCTCCAGACGCCCGAGCAAGTCGAGGCGCAGGCGCGCCGCATGCTCGGCAGTCCGAAGGCGCATGACGCCACTGCGGACTTCTTCTCGCAGTGGCTGCACCTCGATGGTCTGTACGGCGCGACGAAGGACCCGACACTCTACCCGCAGTACACCGACGCGATGCGCGCCTCGATGCAGAAGGAGACGCTCGCCTTTACAGATTGGGTGCTCTGGCAGAGCGATGGTCGCGTCTCGACGCTGCTCACGGCGCCGGTCTCGTTCCTCGACGCGAACACGTCCACGCTCTACGGCCTGAACGTCACTTCGACCACGCCGATGAAGACGCCGCTCGATCCGAAGCAGCGCGCGGGCATCCTCACGCAGCCGAGCGTCATGGCGGTCTTCGCGAAGCCGAATCAGAGCTCGCCCGTGACGCGCGGCAAGTGGGTGCGAGAACGGTTGCTCTGTCAACGAGTCCCGCCTCCGCCGTCGAACGTCAACATCATCCCGCCTGAGGTGAAGTCCGGCCAATCCACGCGGCAGCGCTTCGCGCAGCACGACGCGGATCCCGCTTGCGCGGGCTGTCACAAGCTGATGGATCCGATCGGATTCGGCTTCGAGCACTACGACGCGATCGGGCGGTACAGAACCATGGACCAAGGCCTGCCCGTGGACGCAACGGGAGCGGTGAGCACCTCGGACGTGGACGGCGCTTTCGACGGCGTGCCTGCGCTCGCCTCGATGCTCGCCGGCAGCAAACAGGTCACCGACTGCGTGTCGGTCGAGTGGTTCCGCTACGCGTTCGGCCGCGGCGAGACGCCCGACGACGAGTGCTCGCTCGGGAGCGTCAAGGACGCGTTCGCTAAGGGCAACTACGACATGAAAGAGCTGCTCATCGCGATGACTCGCACGGCCGCGTTTCGCTATCGCCCAATTAGCGTGGGAGGGGGTAAGCCGTGAGCCGCGTCAGCCTCAGTAGGCGGAGCTTGCTTGGCGCCGCGGCGTCCCTCGCGGGCACGGCGCTCTTGCCTCGCACCGTCTGGGCCTCTCCGCTGCCGCCGAAGCGGCTCGTCTTCGTCTTCACGGGCTTGGGGACTATCTACCCGAGCTGGGTGCCTTCTGGCACCGAGAAGAACTTCACGCTCGGGCCCATTTTGCAGCCGCTCGCGCCGTTCCAAGATCGGATGGTCGTCCTCGACGGCATCAACAACGAGTGCGCGCGCCACGGCGACGGAGACGATCACATGCGCGGCATGGGCTCGATGCTCACCGGCATGGAGCTGTTGGCCGGCACCGTTCAAGGCGGCGGCGGAACTCCGGCGGGCCTCGGCGCAGGCATCTCGATCGACCAGCAGATCGCGAACTCCATCGGCCTGACCACGACCTACAAGTCGCTCGAGTTCGGCGCGTACGTGAAGGCCGCCGACGTGTGGAGCCGCATGGCCTACGCGGGGCCAAACCAGCCGCTCCCTCCGATGGAGGATCCGGTCAAGACGTGGAACCGCCTGTTCTCCATCGCGATGCAAGATCCCGCGGCCGCTGCGCGCCTGCTCCGACGTCGGCAGAGCGTCCTCGATCAGGTGCAAGGTTCGCTGAAGACACTCGAAGGCAACGTCGGCACCGACGATCGCCTGCGCGTCCAAGCGCACCTCGAGTCCGTTCAGCAGATCGAAAAGCAGATCCAGAGCCAGACCGTCGCGTGCTCGCCGCCGATCCTGGGCTCGCCGCTCGACCTCAACGATGCCAACAACTACCCCGCCGTGGGCAAGTTGCAGATGGACATGCTCGTCAACGCGCTCTCGTGCGATCTCACGCGCGTCGCGTCGATGCAGTTCGCGCGCTCTTCCAACAACGTCTCGTTCCCATGGCTCGGCATCGCGGACGGACACCACGATCTCTCTCACATGGGAGACATGGACACGGTCTCGCAGAACAAGCTCGTGCAGATCAACACGTGGTACTCGACGCAGCTCGCGTACATGCTCGGAAAGATGGACGCGATCGTCGAGGGCAACGGCAAGACGCTGCTCGATAACTCGCTCGTCGTCTGGGTGAACGAGCTCAGCAAGGGCAACGTCCACGGCCACGCGCCGACGCCGATCGTCATCATCGGAAGCGGGCGCGGCGCACTGAAGACAGGGCGCTACGTCAAGTACGCGCAGCCAGAGTTCCACCAGAACCTGCTTGTCTCACTCTCCAACATGATGGACGTGCCGATCACGACATTCGGCAATCCGGCGTACTGCACCGGTGCGCTCAACGGTCTCTGAACTGAGTGCGAGCTAGAGCGCGCACCCGATGCGCGATGGGTCGATCGCGATCTCGTCGAGCCACATGTCGAACTGCAGTGTGCTTGGCTGATACTCTTGCCAGCCGAGCCAGACGCTCGTGAAATCCGGCAAGATGTAGGGGTTTCCGTTGCCGCCGTTCGTCGTCGCGGTGGTGTGGAGGCTCGGATGCTCGACGGCGTTCCAGTACAAGCGCGTCTCGTTGGTGTCGCCCTTGTGCAGCCACTCGATGCATAGCCACTGGTTGGTGGGCACGGCGGTGGGGTTGCCGTTGAAGTCAGTGTCGGAGGTCGTCCAATCGCCGGTGCCCGCGTCGTCCACTCGGTTGTCCGTGCCGACGCCGAATAGATTCTTGCCGTTCTGGAACTGCCCGCTCACGCGTATCTCTCCAGAGACGTTAGTGCCGACGGCGCCGATGAACGTCCAGTGCGCGTAGTTCATCGGCGGGCCCGCGAGCGTTGCGAACCACACGAACGCCCGCCCGAAGTAGGTGTTGTTCTTCGCCGGGAAGGTCCGCGTCTCCTCGATGTACGAAGGCCCGTCGCCGCTCTGCTTGATGTGGAGCGCCTTCAAACCTCGCGCGGTCTGCACGCTGTCGATCGTGGGTGGAGTGCCGATGACCTTCCACGTGTTCGGATCGAGCGACCCCGTCTCGAAGCCCTCGCACAGCTGCACGTTCGCTGTTGCACATAGCGTGGGCCCGCCGAGGCCGAATTTCGTCGTGTCGGTCGTGAGGTCACGCCCGCCGCCTGAGTCGCTCGCGTCGTGCGAGGCGTCGCTCGGACGCGCGTCCGCCGCTGCGTCGGGCGGTGCTCGGTAGGTCTTCAGCCATGCGAGCACGCAGTCCTGCGTCTTGATATCCTGCGCGGGCTTGTTGAGCGGCATCCTGTTGCCGAACGTCGGAGCGTTCAGCTTCGTGTAGAGCGTGCTCTTCTCCGGCGTGGTCGTATCGATGAGATACGAGAGCTGAGTGCTGGATTTGACGCCCGCGAGCCTCTTGCCGATGTCGGGTGACTCGAGGTCGAGGTTGCCGCTGTTGTCTTTGGTGTTGTGACACCCGCTGCCGAGACAATCGCGCGCGAAGATCTTCTGAACGTCTAGGCATCCGGTGAATCGTGCGGGGTCTTCGAGCGAGCCGGGGCATCCGATCAACGCGGTGACGAACGCGAGCGAGAGCGCCACGAGAATTCGGCTGTGCTCGCGCATCAATAGACCCACGCGAGCGCAAGTTGACCTGTCAAGTATTGGTCGAGGGCGCCGCCGGCGACGAACACGTCTCCCGGCACCGGATCGAAAGAGTAGAAGAAGTGCGTGTAGCGCCCCGATAGCCTCGCCTCGAACGCGCCGGCGAACGCGAAGGCCGCGCCGAACGACGCCTCTACGCCGGCGTCGCGAGTGCCCCGCGTGCGGAGTCCGACCTCTCCGTTGGCGACGACGTGCAGGTAAGCTACCGCCGCAGAGAGCGCGAACGGACCGAAGGGCACGCGCGCGTCGAGCATCGGGCGCACGAAGCCATAGGCCACACTCGGCAGCTCCGGATCGATCGTCGTCGCGTCCGTGAAGCGGAAGAGCTCGAGGCCGTATCCGACGGCGGCGCCGAGCATCACCGGGCGAGGTCCGTTCGACAGGCGCACGCGCGCGCGCCCGCCGATATCGTACCGCGACCATGTGGTGCCCACCGGCGAGCTGCCGCTCGTCGCCGATTGCAGCGCGACTGCGCTCTCGTAGTCGCCGTAGAAGCCGAAGTCTCTCAGCACGGGTGTCTCGGCGAAGGGGCTCAGAAGGACCGCGATCGCGACCATCGGTGCGCCGTCGACGTCGTAAGGGCGCAGGTTCGTCCCGACGGCGTCGTGATAGGCGAAGTGCCGCGACCCGAGCACCAGGCCCACCGAGAGGTCCGCGCGCGAGCGAGTCGCGTCTCCCGACGTTCGCGGAGATGTGTCGGGCTCGCCCGCCCGCGGAGATGTGTCCGGCTCGCCTGCCCGCGCAGGCGGCGCGAGGGCGAGCGTCATGACGACGATCCAGACGCGGCGCATGCCCCCTAGGGTAGCCGAATTCTTGGTGCGCCGTTGCGTTGGGCCTACGGTGATTTGGTGGACATCACGACCGCGATTCGCGATTACGTCGCGCACCTCGCGTCGGAGCGCCGCGCGTCTCCGCACACGATCGCGGCGTACACGCGCGACCTCGAAGGCCTCGCCGCGTTCGTCACAGAAAAGCGCGCCGACGAGAACGTCGAGTCGATCGACGTCTACACGCTCCGTGGTTGGCTCGGGCAGCTCGCGCGCACCCACGCACCCGCTTCGGTCGCGCGCATGATCGCGGCCGTTCGCAGCTGGATGACGTGGATGATGAAGAAGCGCATCATCAGCAAGAGCCCCGCCGCCGAGCTCTCTAGTCCCAAGGTCCGCCGTCCGCTGCCCACGCTGCTCTCGGTGGACGCGGCCAAGCAAGCCGTGGAGGTCGTGCACTTGGACGGCGCGAACGGCCTGCGCGACAGGGCGTTGATGGAGCTGCTCTACGGCTCGGGGTTACGCGTCGGAGAGGTCGTTCGGCTGGACCTCGGCGATGTCGATCTCGATTCAGGCCGCGCACGTGTCCTCGGCAAGGGCAACAAGGAGCGCATGGTGCCGCTCGGCGGGCAGTGCATCGCGGCGCTGCGGGCCTATGTCGCGCGACGCAACGAGATCGTCTCGCGCCGCGGCACACAGCACCCTACGGCGCTGTTACTCTCGCAGCGCGGTCAACGGCTCGGAGCGCGCGCGGCGCAGCAGACCGTGCACACTCTCGGCGCTCTCGGCGCAGGTCGCGCAGACCTGCACCCGCACGCGCTCCGCCACACGTGCGCCACACACATGCTCGATGGAGGCGCAGATCTTCGCGCGATCCAAGAGATGCTCGGGCACGCGTCACTCTCGACGACCCAGCGCTATACGCACGTGTCGATGGAGCACTTGCTGAGGACCTACGATGCCGCTCATCCGCTCGCGCGTGCGCGCCGCGCCAATCGCGAGTAAGGACTCGCCGCGTGGTCGCGTTGATCAAGCGTCTCGTTGCGTCCCTGGTCGGCGCTTCACTCGGTGGCTTCGCGGTCGCTGCGGTGGAGGCGCGGTCGGCGCTTCGCTCCGTCCCGGGCGAGTCACTGTCGCGACTGTTCCTGGCGGACGCAGGCGTGCTGGCGCCGCTGGCGCTGGGGATGGGCGTCGCATTCTCGCTTGCGCACGCGGTGGTCGAGCCAGGTGAAGTGCAGGGGCCGTGGTCACGCCTGCGCTCGGCCCGTCGTGAGCCCGTGATGACGCGCACTCACACGGCCGCTCTCGCGCCTCTCCTCATCGTCGGTGGTTTCGTCGCTCTCGTTGCGCTCGCGAACGTGGGGCGCGGTGTGCTTGGTGCCGGGACACCCAAAGAGTCCGGCGCTCTGCTCGGGCTCTCGTCGCTCTTGATCGCGTTCTCGGGCGCGGCGCTCGTCGCTGGCTCGTTTCTGCCGCTGCGCCGAGTCCTGGCGGCGGGCTACTCCCGCCGACCCTGGCTGCTCGACCCAGTGATGACGGGAGGGCTCGCGCTGGGGCTCTCGTGCTCGGCGTTCGTACTCGGCATTCGCGGCGGAGACACCGGCGGTGACGGCGCGTGGCCACTGGGCGTGTTCGGCGTGCTCAAGCGCGACGAGCTCGACCTCCGCCCCGTGTTGGCGCTCGCCACGCTCGCCGTCTGCGCTTACGTGGGGACGTTGGCGTTCGCTCGGCGGTCGGTGCGGCTCACGCTTCCGCTCTCGGCGATTCTCGTCGCGCTCTCGGTGGCCTCGACTTCGCACGCGGCCATCTCGCTCAACACGGCGCCGAACGTCGCGAGAGGGCTCGAGCGCGGCGCGCCGCTCGGACGTATGTCGCTCGCGTTGCTGCGGAGAGTCACGGATAAAGATCGCGACGGCGCCTCGGATCTCTTCGGCGGCGGCGACTGCGACGACTGCGACTCGTTGCGCTCTCCCTTTTTGATCGACGAGCCAGGCAACGGACTCGACGAGGACTGCTCGGGCGCAGACACTCCGAAGCCTCCTGCTCCCGTTGTCGTGGAGGCGAAGAAGACGTTCGAGCTCCCCGCGGATCTCAACGTCGTCTTGATCACGATCGACACCCTCCGGCCCGACGTCGGCTTCATGGGTTACGGCAAGCCGACCACGCCAAACCTCGATGCGCTCGCGGCGAAGGGCACCGTCTTCGATCACGCGTACTCGCTCGCCTCCTACACCGGCAAGAGCATCGGGCCGATGATGATTGGCAAGTACCCGTCCGAGACGGATCGCGATTCGGGTCACTTCAACACGTATTTCATGGGCGATCCGAACGTTGCCGAGAGACTGCGCGCGGCCAAGGTGAGGACCTTCGGCGCGGCCTCGCACTGGTACTTCCAACCGTGGAGCGGGCTGTCGCGCGGAATGGATGATTGGGACATGAGCGCGCAGCCTCGGGGCGGGCAGGGCGACAACGACACCTCGGTGACGAGCATGCAATTAAGCGATGTCGCGCTCCGCCTGCTTGCCAAGCCCGAGAACAGCAAGGGCCGCTTCTTCATGTGGCTCCACTATTTCGATCCGCACGAGCAGTACATGCCGCACGAGGGCGCGCCGGACTTCCGCGTTGACGGTGAGGTGGCCACTCGCGCGCAGTACGACGGCGAGGTCTGGTTCACCGATCGGCACATCGGTCGCGTGCTCGACTACATTCGCGGGCAGCCTTTCGCGGAGAAGACCGCCATCATCGTCACGAGCGATCATGGCGAGGCGTTCGCCGAACACAACATGAGCTGGCACGGTGTGGAGCTCTGGGAGAGCCTGATTCACGTGCCTCTCGTCGTGTACGTGCCGGGTCAAGAGCCGCGTCATGTCGCGCCGAAGCGGAGTCACATCGACCTCGTCCCGACGATCCTCGAGCTTATGCACGTGAGCGCAAGCGCAATGGAGGGCCGCTCGCTCGTGACGGACGCGCTCGGCGACGCAGCTCCCGAGGAGCGTGACGTACTCGTCGACATGCCCGCGGGTCCGTACACGATGATGCACAAGGCGCTGATCGTCGGCCCGACGCCTGGAAAGAAGCTGATCTGGTTCGGAGGAAAGAACTACCAGCTCTTCGATCTCGCGAACGACCCCGGCGAGCTCCACGACCTCTCCGGCGAGCCCGAGCAGCTGACGCCCATGCTCACCGCGTTCGAGCGCACGCGCGGCAACCTCAAGGAGATCGAGGCGAAGCCGACGACCCCTTGAGCAGCGCCGGCAGCTCCAACAGCGAGTCGAGCAAGTAATCCGCGCCTAAAGTCGCGAGCCGCTCTTTTGAATGGAACCCACCCGCGACCGCCACGGTAGTCGCACCGGCGGCAACGCCAGCGCCGATGTCTTGCGGTCCGTCCCCGATCATCCAGACGCTCCGCGGCTCGCCCGTCCAGCGCACCTTGTCCACGAGCCAATGGATTGCGGCGGGGTCGGGCTTCAGAGGTCCGTCGCCTCCGCCCGTGACGGCGGCGAACTTGTCGGTGACCCGGAGGGCGTCGAGGATGGCAATAGCGAGCTTTGTGCGCTTGTTGGTCGCGACGCAAAGGACGTGATCGGAGGCTAAATTCAAGGCCTCGCGCGCGCCTGGCATCCACGTCGTGTGCGTGATCGGGTGCGCCATGTAGTGATCGATCAGCGGGACGAGCGCGCGGTCGATGAGCGGATCATCGGCGGCGCATCCCAGCGCGCGCGAGAGCAGGTTGCGCACGCCGTCTCCGACGAACTTCGCGATCTCTTCTATGGGCAAAGCATGCCGACCGACCGCGACGAGCGCGACGTTGCACGCGTCCGCGATGTCGCGTCGTGAGTCGATGAGCGTGCCGTCGAGGTCGAAAACGAGGAGCATGGGTCGCTTCAAACGAAATAAAATTTACGACCGGCGATGGGAAATATGATGATCGTCATCAACTTTGCGGTGAGGCTGGAGAAATCATCGCAGTTGCCCTAACTGCCGCCAACATGAATAGTACCAACGTTCAGACCCGCGCGATCGTGCGCGATGGCGAACGTTATCGGAGGCACATGCGCGCCGTCATCGGGATCAGTGTTGCTTGGTTGTCGGTTGCGAGCCTCTACGCGTGCGGAGGAGACGTCCTCTTGGTGCACCAGCAGGGCCCGGGCCCTGACGGAGGTGACGTCGACGGCGGAGGTGTCTCGCCTGATGCAGATCGGCCGGACACCTCGCCGATTCCGACCAACACGAACTACCCCGCGTTCAAGGTCGATGCGCCGCAGATCGTCACGGGCGGCGGCCCACAGCTGCAGAACGCGGAGATGGTGCCGGTGTTCTTCTCGAACGACGACCCGACGTTCGACGGGAAGATCCTCGATTTCCTCGGCAAGCTCCCGACCTCGGCGTACTGGAAGCCGCCGACGGAAGAGTACGGAGTGGGACTGCCCTCGCTGAAGCCGGAGGTGAAGCTCTTGGAGGCCGCGCCAGGCACTACGACCGACATGGAGATCCAAGCCTGGCTCGACGGTGAGATCACCGCCAAGAGTCTGCCTGCGCCGAACGCGAACACCCTCTACCTGCTCTACTATCCGACGGGCACGACGATCAGCGAAGGCCAGGGACAGAGCTGCAAGAGCTTTGGCGGCTATCACAACTCGATCACGCACAACGGGCAAAAGGTGGCGTACGCGGTCATGCCGCGCTGTGCGAACTTCGGATCACTCACGGGTATCAACGTCGTCACCGGCACCTCGAGCCACGAGATCCTCGAGGCCGTGACCGATCCGTATCCGCAGCAGGATCCAGGCTACGCGCAGGTCGACGCGAACCACATCGTCTGGGAGTTCATCCTCGGCGGCGGCGAGAACGGCGACATGTGCGCGCAGTTCAAGAACGCGTTCTACAAGCCGTCGGACCTCGGCTATTCGGCGCAGCGATGCTGGTCGAACAAGGCGGCGAAGGCCGGACACAACCCGTGCTTGCCGGACGAAGGCACGCCGTACTTCAACGCGATGCCCGTGCTGACGGACACGGTCCTCATCGGCGGTCAGTTCAACACGAAGGCCGTGAAGATTCCGGTGGGTCAAAGCAAGACGATCGAGCTGGACCTCTTCAGCGACGGACCCACCGCGCCCTGGTAC
>JAYVYD010000290.1:0-6271 GCA_043784605.1 Myxococcales bacterium
CTATCGGGTCGCCGACGGCCAAATGCGCGCGGGCATAAGCCATCAAAACCTGCAAGTCTTCGGGGGCCTTGGCGGACAGCCGCTTGGCGGCTTGCAGGGCCAAATCAGCTTGGCCCTTGCGCAGGAAAAAATCCAGCAATGCCAAACCCCAACGCAGCTCTTTGGGGCCGGACAAGTCATTCGCCTTTTCGAGCCAACGTTGTGCCTCGGCCGTTTTGCCGCGCCGCTCGGATATGACCGACATCTCATACATCGCTTCGGCGTTTTTTTCTTCGGTCTTCAAAACCGCGACAAGGCGGGTGGAGGCCGCGTCATAGGCGCTGGTGGCTATTTCGAGGCGCGCCAGGTTGAGCTTGGCCGCACGTCGGCAAGACCATCAAGAGCGAGATGCCCTCCGCGTCTCCCAACGATGGGCCCTTCGTCCATGTGACTCCGGAATTGGACGTATGGAGAACCGTGCCGTCGGTCGCGAGCGCCCACGAGTGCCATGGATCGAAGGGCGCAAACCCGGAGACTCGACTGACGCGCTCGCCCGGTTTCCACGAGGCGCCATAGTCGGCGGAGAAGAAGGCGCGATCTCCAGAAGGGCATGACGCGACGACCATGGCGGTCGCTCGTTGCGTCGTTGGAAAGGCCGCTACGGTGCGCGATCAGGTCGAGACGTCTTGCCACGTCTTTCCGCCATCGGTCGTCGCAGACAGCGTGGGCTTCGCGCTTCCAGTGAGCATCCAACCGTGGGTTGCGTCGGTGAAGCGCACGGTAGACATGTCCCGGCTGATTTCGGCCCAGCTCGCGCCGCCGTCGTGCGTGCGATAAAGGCGGTCGTCCTCGCCTTCGATTCCCCACGCAAGCGCGAGCGTACCGTCCAGCGCGTTGACGAACTCGATGCCATCATCGCCATGTGGCATGAGGGCCATCTCCGTGATGCGGTTCCCATACATCCACGTTGTACCGCCATCGACCGTGCGACGAACGACCCCGCCGCCGGCACCACACTCGACGACCCACACGTGATTCGCGTCCAGCGCAAAGTGACCACATATCTCGAGGGACGGGCCTACTTGAGTCCAGGTCACGCCACCGTCCGTGGTTCGCACGAGCCCGTGTCCCGTGTCGGCCCAGCCGACCTCTGCGGGGAACATCTTGGCGTCGGACAGAGTGTACTCGGCGCTGCGCGGCTCGATCGAAGTGATGACGGGCGCGACGATGAGGGGCGCGGTCGAAGCGGGAGTGGGCGTCGGATCCGACGAAGGCGTCGGTGTTCTCACGGACTGTCTTCCTGCGTTGAACGTCACCATGACGAGGTTGCCAAGGAGGGTGGCGCCCACGATCAGCGAGAGCACCGCACGGAGGCAGCTCGCCACGGACGGGACAATGGAGACGGTGTAACTCGGATCGTGAAATCGCACGCGCGCGGAACGCTCCGGGCGGCCCGGCCCATTCCCGGGTCGGCAGGAAGTAACGGTGATGCGTCGAGCGTGCAGCGACATGCTATTGGCTGCGCGTGACCGAAGCTCCGAACAATCAAAAAGCAGTCCTCGTTGCCGTGCAGCTCCCCACCGTGGACGACGCAGAATTCGCCGCGAGTTTGCAAGAGCTCGAGCGACTGGTGACGACGCTCGGCTACGAGGTCGTGGGGCGTGTGACGCAGAGTCGAGATCACTTCTCGCCGGCATCCGTGCTCGGTGAGGGGAAACTCCAAGAGCTCGCGGAGCTCACGGGCGGCACCGGGCAGGTCCCGAGCGCGGCGCCCAAGAAGAAGGACAAGGCTCGACTAAAGCGCGCCAAAGAGGCCGCACAGGACGGCGAAGAAGACGACGAAGAGGAAGACGACGACGCGCCGAAGAAGGCCGCGCTCGTCGCGATCGATCACGACGTGTCGCCCAGCCAAGCGCGCAACCTCGAGCGCGCGACGGGCGTGCAGGTGCTCGATCGCACCGGCGTCATCATCGAGATCTTTCATCGGCACGCCAAGAGCCGTGAAGCGCGATTGCAAGTCGAGATCGCGCGATTGCACTACACGACGCCACGCCTTCGAGAGTCGCCGAGTGGCAAAGAGCGGCAGGCTGGCCGTGGGTCGGGCGAAGCCGGGCTCGAGCTGGACAGGCGCAAAGTACGTGATCGCATCGCGGAGCTGAAAGAGGAGCTCGCGGCGGTGCAGCGCGATCAAGACGTGCGGCGCACGCACCGCAGAGACGCGCGCCGTGTCGCGCTAGTAGGTTATACGAACGCGGGTAAGTCGTCGCTCATGCGCGGGCTCACGGGGAGTGACGTGTACGTGGAGAACAAGCTGTTCGCGACGCTCGACACTACCGTTCGCGCGCTGCATCCCGAGCCGAAACCGCGGATCCTCGTGAGCGACACGGTGGGGTTCATCAAGAAGCTCCCTCATGATCTCGTCGCGAGCTTCAAGTCGACCCTCGACGAGGCGCTCGAGGCGTCTCACTTGCTCCACGTCGTTGACGCTTCGGACGCAGGGTGGGAAGGGCAGCTACGTGTGACGCAAGACGTGCTCGCCGAGATCGGCGCCGACAGAGTGCCAAGTACGCTCGTCCTCAACAAAGCCGATCGCCTCGACGACGCAGCGAGGGCGATGTTGGCGAGGCGCTTTCCGGACGCGTGGGTCGTGTCTGCGCATGACCCCGCCGACATCGCGCGCGTTCGTGAGCGGCTCATCGAGCTCTTCGAGCGGCAGTACGAAGAGGCTGAAATCACGGTGCCCTATGCGCAACAGAAGCTCGTGTCGGAGATGCACGAGGGCGGGTTGGTCCTCGAAGAGCGCTACGACGAGGCCGGCGTCATCGTTCGCTGGAAGGCCGCGCCCGAGGCGGTCGCGAAGCTGCGCGCGAAGCTCGTCTCATAGCTTCCTCTTTTCCAAGAAGGTCCGCCAATCGTCCGACTCCGCCGTCGAGCGGACGACTTGGTTGCGCGCGACGAGCAGCTCTCGGAGGTGGCCGGTGAGCACCAGTCGCGAGACGATGCGTCCCAAGAGCCAAAAGGGAGCGTCGAAGTCGAAGCGGTCGATCATCAAAGTATGAGCGCCACGCGCCTCGAAGAGGTGATCGTGATCGAATCGCGAGAACGCGCCGCGCACCATCGAGTCTCTGAAATGGTGAGGGCGATCGAACGCGACGATGCGGCTCGTGAGCTCCTGCCAGAGTCCGAAGTGCTTGGCGCGCCAAGTGACCTCCTCTCCTGGGCCGATGAGTCCGCTCGTCACGCCTGCGATTGCCGCCTCACCGGTGTGTGCGGTCGATGCGACGTGCAGATCGATGCTCCGCGACAAGTCGAACACGCGCTCGATGGGCGCCGCGACCTCCGTGTGCAGCTCGATCAACGGCATGCGAGCTTGCCTCGCCGCCGCATCATGGCCCCCGCGACGACGACGCTAATGGCCACCCCGTGCAGGAGTCGAAGTCAGCGCCGCTTGATTGACACATTCTCATCTTCGGTCGAGGTGCTCCGGACGGACAGCCGACGGTCGTGTCGGTCAATGCGCGCTACGGCCCTCCGTCTTGCATCGCACGACGAGCCCTTGGTTCTCGAGGCAAAGGGGATCAGTGTCTGTATTGAACGCACTGCACTTTTGTTACCGACAGCACACCGTTCGCGGCTTTTGTAGGTCCAAGGACGCCGTTGGGGTAGCGGTCGCGGTGCATCCGGTGAAGTTCGCCGTTGCCGTGTACGAGAGTGCGCCGATTTGCGCGTTCGCCTTGCCGGTCTGCGCGCAGGTGCCGTCTGCGGGGATCGAGACGATGAGCGAGTTGCAGTTGCCGCTCGTGTACCAGTTCAACTTCGGCGAATCACACTTGCCGACGAAGGTGCACGCAGAGCCGCAGCCGGTGCATGCGACGTGCGCGGCCGCGCCGACGAGGTGCTTGTTGGAGAACGCCGAGCTCGCGGGGCACATCTTGTCGCCGTCGCTGACGATGCAGGACAGAAAGCCCGGAGGCGCGTAGCCGCCGCACGACGCCGACTCGCACTTGGGGCTGGCGGGGCACAGGCGCGCAGCCTGGCTCATGATGGCTACGTCATTGGGGACTGATTGCACGGTACACGTACCGCCCATGGCCGGGATCGTCGCCGCCTCGTCGTAGGCATCCACCGTGCCGTTGACGGGGGTGCACTTGCCGCCCGCGAAGTTCACGTTCACCGCGAACCCACCGCATGACATTCCCCCGCCGCTGATGCTCGTGGTGCCGGTCTCGCAGTCCGGGTCTAGCGTCTTGGTGCACGAGCACGTGCACGCTTGCGCGCCGAGCGTCGCGTCCGACACGACGTCTGCTCCCGGGCCGTACTCTTTGGGACAGGTCTTGAGGCTGTCCGAATACGCGACCGGCGTCCAACCTTGCGGTACGTCCGCCCCTTTGCAGTTGTTGGCATCGGTATCGCAAACTCCGGGCGGCAGCGACGAATCCTGAGCCGCATCGCTCACCGATGCGTCCTTGTTCGGTTGAGACGCGTCAGTCGGCGCAGGAGAAGCGAAGAGGTCCGTGGAGTCCGCGCCGCCGCAGGCCGCGATCAACGAGATGCCAAAGAAGGAAGCGATGAATTGACGCATGGACGACACCATAGCATCGGTCGTTACTTCGCGACGCCGTCCGGGTGCCCCTTCTTCATGCACATCCACGGGGAGCGCGTGCTTGCGTGTTGCGACGCGTAGCCGCACGAATACAGCACGTTGTTGTCGCACCCGCGGACCTCGACGACACGCGTGGAGGCGCGTGTTCGAAAGGATGTCAAAGCGAGCGCGCTGTCCGAGCGCGGCTTGGGCTGCGGCTCTGCGGCGACGCGCTCGGTCGCGACCACGACGACTGCCGCCGGAGCCTCTGCGTAGCGGTTCTCCGTTCCGCAGAACTGACAGCGCGTCGTGGAGCCCGGCTCGCCGGCGGGCAACAAGGCGCCGCAGTACCGAGCAGCTTTCGTGGGCGGTCGGCATGCGACACGCTCGCGTGAGCCTTGCGCGAACGCAATACGAAGTAGCTACTTCGATATCGCCGTGACCCACGCCTTCCAGACGTGTTCCGCCTGTGCTGGCGACATCCCGAGAGCCTGGGTAAACGACTTCTCTCCCGTGGGGTCCGTGTCCACGTGATCGCGCCAACCCCTGTAAAAGCGCCAGAGCGCCCCCTTGCTGTCGAGCCATTGGCAGACGTAGCGCGCGGTCGCGTAGTGGAGCTTCTCTCGGTCGTCGCGGAAGGTCGCGTCGGTCATTCCGAAGAGCGTGTCGAGGCGCGCTTCATTGGATTCGTCCGGCGTTGCCATCCCTCGGAGAAGGCGCGGAAGTCGCCAGTTCGAGACGCCGTGGATCTCACCGACTCTCACGATGGCGGGTGCCTCGAACAGCGAAGCGAGCCCCTCGTTGAGCCAGGTCGGCGCCCGTGGGAAGTCCACCTCCACGAGCGGATGCACGAGCTCGTGCGTGAGCGTGCCCAGGCCAGGGCCGGCGTTCATGATGATTCGATTGAGGTTGCTGTAATACGCGCCGAACGGGGAGTCGCACGGGCTGTCCAGTGCGAGCTTGCAATAGGCCTGATATCCGACCGCGTTCGGAAATAGATAAACGGCAATCGCGTGATTGGGCTTTTTGTCGAAGCGCCCGTTGAGATAAGCGTCAATCGCGGAGACCGTGAGGCTCTCGCTGGCCGCGAGCGAGGCCTCATTCCAACCGGGCGCGGCGATGAGGACGAAGACGTCTTGGGTGGCCGCGATCTGCACGTCTCCCAGCTCGGTCTTGGCGCGTGCGGTGATCGCCGCGATGTCCACTCGCAGATCGTACGGAGGCGGGGCGGGAACCTCGGCGAGAGCGGGCGGCTCTGGAGCGCTCACGCTCTGCACGGGAGCGATCGACGGCGCGGCAGGCTTCGCCGCGACCGGCGCGACGGCGGGCAGCGCTGCGATGCACCCGGACAAGGCCAAGACGAGGAGAGTGACGGGTCGCACCATCGCAGATCGACACACGCCAGCGACTATACTTAGATCAGATCGAGAGGATAGTGGCTCAGCGATCGCTGTGCGCGTATTGCCCTTCGGCGTGCACGATGTCCGCCCCGGAGGCGTCGTGAGACCGGATCAGATGCGGCGGGCACGCGATGGTGACGAGCGAGAGGCTGATGACGTTGCGCATGATGGAATCTCCCCGATGGTGGCTGGACGGCGCGCACTCCCCCAGAGCATCACGCCGGTCGTCGGCCCACACTGCACCTCTTGGCGCGGCAGTGACCGTCTTCAATGAGAGCTACGATCAGTCGGTCTCGCGGTTGCCAAAAAA
>JAYVYD010000291.1:0-2879 GCA_043784605.1 Myxococcales bacterium
GCCCCGCCCGACGCGTGAATCAGCCTCTTTGACGACCAACGGCGGGGCTCGCAAGGGCTTCGCCGTTTTCGTTTGGTGCGCTTAGGCGTCTGATCGAAATTACTTGATCAGGTTGGTTGTGGCCGCAACTCATAGTTCCAGTCGCCGTGGAAGTCGTTCCTATACAAGGCGAGCGACCCCATCTGCTTGTTCGTGAACCGCAAACCGGTGGGGTAGCTGGCGGTGTCAAGCCGTGCCTTCACTCGGAGGCCTTCGGAGGTGCGGGTGTTGCCAATGAGCTCCAGGCAAGACCCCAGAGCAGGTGGAAGATCCCATTCGCGATGTCCGGGAAAATGGGACGGCGATTCAGGCGCCGAATGGCAGTGTTATCACCGTGCGGGGAGACACGGTCCTCATCGATGATGTCACTACCGGTTCGGGAGCCATCTATGCGCCGGACGCCAAGGTCAGTACTACGGTCAATACTTGGCTCGACCAAAATAAATAGGCACGCATGGTTGCATACACGCTGGACGCAAGTGGACTGGACCTTGGCATGCTGTCGGGAGTCCTCTTCGCTTACAATTGTGTGCCGTTCCATCGCGCTCGTAAAGTGCCGCTGGATCTCGACGAATCAGCGCGTGACGAACTTCGCAAGCGGCTAGTGAGTGCGAAGGGCACATTGTTTCGAGAGCCCGTGAGCACACGCATCCAAAGCGACGAAGACTTGCAATTGCACGTCACCCACTACGCGAAGCGAGAGGACTTCATGGACGTTGCACATCGCCTGCGGCAACTGACGAGTGAGACGCCATGAATCGAATAGCCTACTGTGCGATCCTAACGACCCTCGCCTGTGGCGGCGTGGCTGCCAGCGGCAAGCGGTTCAGTCACGATCTCATCGGACCACGCGGCGCGCGACGTCGAGTCACTCTTCCAGACATGTGGAACAAAAAATCAAAAGGTCGGGAAGGTCGAGACTGGTCTGAGCTCAGACCCCGGCCGGGTTTTTTTATCTTCCCGATCTTTTGGTGAACCGCTCCGCACGGCCCGGGGCTCAGAACGACTTCAAATCAGCGAACAGGCGCTTGCTGATCACGATTCGTTGGATCTGCCCGGTGCCCTCGAAGATGTCGTAGACCTTGATGTCGCGGAACCACTTCTCGAGCATCTGGTGATCTCGCTGGATGGTGCCCTCGACGCCGCAGATCTCGATCGCCTCGATGCACGCACGGATCGCGGCTTGACCGCCCAGGGCCTTCGACATGCTCGCTTCTTTGGCGTTGGGCTGCTCGTTGTCCGTCAGCCAGGCAGCGTGCCAAGTAGCGAGGCGTGCGGCTTCGAGCTGACGTCCGACGCGCGCGAGTCGCTCGGCGATTGCTGCATAGCGCGGAGTGTGTCGAGATAATGCGTAGTTGGTTTTGACGAAGTCGCGCGCGTATTCGAAGGCGGCGCGGCCGATCCCGATCGCCATCGCGGCGACGATGGGGCGCGTGTTGTCGAACGTCTTCATGGCGGTCATGAAGCCCTCTTTGCTCGTGTACTTCTCTTCGCCGCCGACGAGGTTCTCCTCGGGTACGCGCACGTCCTCGAGCAGGAGCTCCGCGGTCTCGCTCGCGCGCAGGCCCATCTTCTCTTCGATCCTGCCGACCGTGAAGCCGGGCGTGCCTTTGTCGACGACGAACGCGCGCTGACCGGCGCGGCCGAGCGCGGGGTCGATCGTCGCGAACACCACGTTCCACGACGCGCGCGCGCCGTTCGTGATGTAGCACTTGCGACCATTGAGCACCCAGTGCTTGCCGTCCTTGCGACAGCTGGTGCGGATGCCCGCGACGTCGCTGCCGGCGCCTGGCTCGGTGAGCGCGTAAGCGCCCCATTTCAGGCCCTTCGACATGTCCTTGAAGACCGAGAAGAAGCGCTCCTTCTGCTCGGCCGTGCCTGTCGCTTTGATCGGCGGACCACCAAGGCCCGGTCCCGGCAGGCTCAAGAGGAGCGCGGCGTCGCCCCACGAGAGCTCCTCCGCGGAGAGCACTGTCGTGACCATCGCGGTCGACTTCTTCTTCTCGCCAGTCGCCGACTTCTGATCGGCGGCAGCAGTAGAGGCGCCGAGGCCTTGGACACCCCACGAAGCCGCGGGCCCGCCCATGGAGGCCGCCATCGCGACGAAGTTCGCGAGGAACTCGTCATCGATCTTCTGCTCGCGATCCCACTTGAGCGACAGCGGTCGAACGACGTTCGCCGCGAAGCCATGGATCATCTCGCAGAGCTGCTCTTGCCGGCCGGACCGTGAAAATTCGATCATTGGATTATCCCTTAGACGAGAGCGCTTTGTGATTCCGCATTAGGGAGTAGCCCCAGGTCGATGCGTTTGCCGACGAGCACGGCCGCGGCGAGCTGATCGGCGCACTCGCTCGGTATCCCACAGAGCTGGAGCTGCTTGCTGTCGCGCATCATCTTCTCGACGGGGTAGTCGCGCATGAAGCCTGCGCCCCCGTGCAGCTGCACCGCGTCGTCGCCGCAGCGCATCGCGGCCTCGAGGGCGAAGCTGATCGCGTTCGCGGAGGCGAGCAGGGCTTCCTTCTCCGGCACCTTCGCGTCCCACATCCAACCGGCGCGCAGCACCATCGCGCTCGCGGCGGCCGAGTCCATCGCGCGGTCGGCGACCGTGAACGCGACTGCCTGAAAGTGCGCGACGGGCTTGCCGAACGCCTTGCGTGTCTCGACGTACTCGCGTGTGGTCTCCACTGCCGTGCGAGACAACCCGTTCGCGCGGGCCGCCATGACGAGCGCGTTCTTGACGAAGAAGCGGAGGGTCGCCGCGTCGAAACTCTCGCCGCCCATCAAACGAGCCGACTCGGCGACCTTTACTCCGTCGAGCTCGAGACTGCCGACGCTCGCGA
>JAYVYD010000292.1:0-6376 GCA_043784605.1 Myxococcales bacterium
ACCGCCGAGCTCGTCGCGCAGGGACCTGACGGGAACGGCGGCATCGTGATCACTCTGCGGCCCAAGGCGGGGGCCAAGAGCGTGGCGATCCCGTTCAACATCAGCTGCACCGGCGCTCAAGGGACGTTGACGATGAGCTGGACGACGGACCCCGTCCTGGGCCGCGCAGAGACCGTCGTGATGTCGCCATAGTGGCAAAGATGAAGAGCTCGGGGAGCTTCGCAAAGGGGGAGGATGCGGCGGCTCCCCGAGCACCATCAAGCTAGACCTACGCGCGGGCACGTCGCGTTACGAGTTCATCACGGGGATCTCTTCCATCCTCGCAACACCGTGACGAGCCTCGGCGGGAGCGACGACCGTGTAGTGGTAGCGACAGCTTGGGAGGGTTGTAAATGGGCTATTCCCAGGTGCGAAGTTTGGCTCGGCGTACCCAGGCAACGTCGCAGTTGGTTTGTGCTCTCACAGCTCAGTCCAGGTAATGCAGCGTGGCTTTTCAGTCGATGCTGCGAATTCAATCGCAGCCTCCAAGGCTAACTCCCATGGCACGACATACTTGGTGGAGAACTCGGTTGCCTCATTTGAGGGGGAAGCGAAGAACGTCGTTACCCCCGAGCTCGTGAGATCCCTGGTGCATACAAACCCGGCAGCCTCTCGAGATGGATAGTAGTTGAGAGTAGCCGACGGACCGCAAACGAGTATCGAAAGTTCCGGGAACTCGGCATCGTTTGCATGCAACCAAAAGCTGTTCGAGTCGTTTCCGTGCCGCACAGCGAGCGCGTCTCGGATCTCTTTCTGAGTGGTCGCCTCGGTTCGACGCGTAAAATCGTCAATTATCACGGCCTGCCGCAGCGTAACGCGATCCCAACCAAAGGGCGACGGCCCGTCAGTTCCTCATGGCCGCGCTCACGATCGGCACGTTGAAGAGCCCAGCTTGGTGCCCACGACGAGCAGGAGCTTCACCTTGTTCGGCGGCGGCTCGCTGTCGAGCCACGCCTCGAGCGCAACGAGGTCCTTTGCGCCTTGCTCGCGCAAGAAGACCAAGATCAGGTCGTTCCGAATCTGCATCATGATCATGAAGACGCGGTTCTGTTTCGCGAGCTCGTCCCGTTGGCGCTCGATGTCGCGCACGGCTTGATCGCGGGACATGCCCTCGGCGTGGTGATCGAGGTAGTAGTTCTGGATGACCATGCTGATGCCAGGTGGCACGTTCGCGTCGAACGCGACGAACGTGTCGGTGACGCGCTTGTCGGCGGTCAGCTTCGCGCCCGGGATTTCGACGTCGCTCCAGACTGTCGCGCGGAGCTTGATGAGGGCTTGCAGCGTCGTAGTTCACGGCGCAGCAGTCTAGGCGCACTCATGCCCTGGTCGGTAACATCACGCACGCTTCGGGCACCCCTTTGGCCACGGCCCAAGGCCTCTACGCGGTTGGCCTTGTTCACCGCACCACTTGCATCGACCAGCACTGCGACACTTGCATCGACTGAAACGTTGGCGACGTGGACTGTCGAATCTGACGGTGCGTCTTCGATCTTGCTCTCGACTAGGGCGCTTGGCAGCAAACCCGCATTCGACCCTGCACTGGGCTGCGTCTGGTGGGTCGTACGTGCAGCCGCGAGGCTTGCAGCGACCACCACGACGGCTACGACCCCCGCAACGATAGCGACGGGTATTCTCGACCGCTGCGACGAATCGATGAGACGCACCAGATCGTCAACCGACGAGAGGCGCTCCTCGATAGTTGCACACGTTGCTCGGTCGATGACCGACTGCAGTCGTCGGCCAGGATTGGTGACGAGCTCGGAAAGGATGATCCCAAGCGCGAACACATCCGCGCGGCGGTCGACTGGCTCGCTGCGCTCTTGCTCGGGCGCCATGTAGCCCGGCGTGCCGCCTCGCATCCCAGAGCCGCTCACCGTGGCGAGTCCGAAGTCGGCCACCACCGGCACCTTGCCGTCCCTGAGCAGAATGTTGCCGGGCTTCAGATCGAGGTGGAGAACGTCCCGCTCGTGAGCAGCTCGCACGCCCGCGCAGATGCCACGGAAGATCTCGAGTCCCTCCTTCGTCGGAACCTGCCCACGAGCGAGCAGGTCGCGCAGCGTCCCCACGTCGGCCGAGCCACGCACATACTCCATCACGATCACTCGAAACGGTCCTGCTGACTTCGTGTGGTTGATTCGGCACACGTTGGGATGCGTGATGCCGGCGGCATGCAGGACCTCATCAACCGAGTGAGCCCCCTGCGCAACAACCTTCAGGGCGACGATGAGACCCGTCTCCAGGTCTCGCGCCTTGTATACGGCTCCTTGACCGCCGCGACCGAGCTGGTCGACGATTTCGTACTGATCGAGAACACGCTCGCCGTTCGTCCACGCGGGACCGCTGCCTAGCACCTCGTGAAGCGCACGAGAGATCTCTGCCGCGCTACGGCACTCACGACAAGCGCTGACGTGTGCGGCTTCCTCCGAAGAAAGCCTCTCTCCGAGCTCCAGTCGAACTTGAACGGCTTCGCACTGCGCAGCGCTGGTGGTCTCCACGTCCTATGATGCGCGGCTGACGCCAGCGGCGTTGAGCGCCTCCTTGAGTCGTTTGCGCAGCCGCACGAGACGCTGGGCGATCGTGTTGGGCGCGATGCCGCGTTCGCGAGCAATGTCGGCCGCGCTCACATGGTCTCCGTAGTGGCGTATGACGAGGTCGGCGTCGTCGCTCTCAAGATCTGCGATCAGTCGATGCAGGAGCTGAGCGCGCTCCTTTGTGGCCACCGCATTACTTGGAGTTGGTGCCGACCCGGCCAAGGCCGAGCAGATGGCGGAGAGGCGCTCGTAGCGGCGGTCCTTGATGCGCCGAAGGAGATCGGCCGCCTTGTACGCCACAATGCGCATCAGCCAGGTGTGAAACGCGGCGTCGCCGTTGAATGTCTCGAGAGCGTGGGGGACCGCTGCCCACGCCTCGGCGGCGATGTCCTCCGCGTGCTGTTCCGGCGCTCGGCGTCGGGCGTGGCTTAGCACCTCTTGTCGATAGGCACGGTAGAGGCGGTCAAAGAGGGCGTCGAAGCGACGGTTCCCTTGTGCTGCTTGGGCCACCGCCAGCAGCTCGCGAAGCTCGACTTCTGCCGCTGCTGAAGCACCCACGAGTCGAGCTTCGACCTCAGCGCCGGGCGGGTCAACGAGAAAAATGCCCCCTGGACTGTCATCACTGCCCTGGTCGCAACGACGGTCTCTTTGAAGGCGCGAAACGCGCTGCGGGCACCGCGCCTCTCGCCAACGGCGACGCATTCCGCGTCGACGTGAGGAAGTCGCGTTGCTTGCACTGGAGAGGCCATGGGCCACGCACACCATTTCTTGACCCGCTTGGACCGACTCACGGACGACGGCCAACTCGAAGACGCCAAGCTCCTCTACAACTTTCCGCAACTCCTTCAGGTCATTCTCGCGCGGGCTAAAGTACCCGACCAGACAGAGCGCGTCGCGCTTTCGCTCGCGGACCCGATCGATGGCCCGTGGATCATCATCACGGGCACGGGAAAGTTCGTCACGTGCCTTGCGAAGGGCATGAGACCGAACGCGGTCGTTCAAGTCGCACCCGACGTCGTGCTCGGCGTGTTAGCGGCGAGCACTCAGGCAGCGGCGTACATTGAGGCGTTCGCAAGCTACGCTCCGCGCTCTGGCGGCCCCGTCGAACAAGCCCTCCTTGGTTGGGTGACCAAGCGGCCTGAGCATGTAAACCTTAAGGACGCCCTAGCCCTCGCCGGTCTGGCGCTGCTCGGCCCAAACTCTGTCGTAGACGTGCTCTCACACTTCTATTCCTTTGGCGCCGAATTGGAGCAGGCGCTGGCTCTAGCCCGCCATCCAAAGCAGCGGCGGCAACTCAAGGATCGCCTAAGCAGGTGCCAGTTGGCGCAAGCTCATATGCTGGTCGCGCTGTTTGCGTTCGACGAGGCGCGCTTCGGGTCCATCACTTTCGATCTCGCTCTCGGCTTTGCACGGCAGTCGACGCCGGTTGCGGTCCGCGGTCTCTGGGCGCTACGCGCGACTCGACACCTCGAGGCTGATTGCGTTGATCACTTCCAGCGCGAGTCGGTGCTCCACCCGAGTCATGCGCTCACGGTCGGCATTGCCGCTCTCATCGCGAACGACAGTTTGAACATCGCAGAGAAGATCAACCGCCTCGCTCAGCTCGCGAGCCTCGTTCCCGATTCCGCCCACGTTCGAGAGTTGGTCAAGTGTGCCACGACCGCCATTGCTATGCCCGAAGTCAGCGTTCGCCACGCAGTCGAAATGGGTCGCGACCTCTACGCTCGCGCCGTTGGCGACACCATGTGTTCGAGCGAGCGAGAAACGATCTCCGAACAGACCGCGCTTGCGACCCTGTACGCCGTCGCGCGGGACGAAGCTCATCTGCCGACATTGGTGTCGGCAATGCCTCACTTCCTTCGTTCCCCGCTCCAAGGTCTCTACCTTCCAGCCAACGTCCTCAACGGGCTTCAGCGAAGGCCGTAGCGGTGAGCCGCAACAGGAGTCGTCCGAACCGCAATAGCGTTTCTGAAGGGACCAAGACAATGAGCCTCAAGACAAGTCCGCACGGCGACACGCACGACGAGATGGTGCAGGCCATTGGCAGGTTGCTCCAGCAGGTGATTGCCGCTGGGTTCGAGCTTCCGATCTACGTCGGCGCCGTGAGTCGGAACGGGTGCACCATGTGGGCTTGCTGCTCATCGGATGATTTCGGAGGTGTGAAGCCCACGATGATCAGCGAGAACACACCTCACCCAACCATGACCTTGCCAATCAATATCTTCATGGTCGATTCGCGTGGGGTAGCCGCACGCCTTGTCCTCGAACAGGACAAAGCAGCGAGCGAGCGCCTCCTGTGCTGAGGAGCCGGCGAGACGACGCAACAACGACCTAGTTCGCGGAATAAGACCAGTGGAGGACTTCACCTCCAGGAGGTTCATCATGTCCGAATCCAATCCGTCGTTCTTCTCCCGCGTCATTGGTAGCGAGGTCCTGAAGAAGGGCGCCGCCACCGCAGTCACTTCGATCCTCGTCGCCGTCGTCAGCGAGGCGTTGTGGCCGTCGACCGATCGCTGAGCTCGGCAGTAGGAGACGCACTCATCGCAGCACTCGACTTCGCCTGGCCAGAGGTGCGGTCGACGATCGATGAAGTGCTCGGAGAGGTGGCCGAGGTCGTGAGGCCAAAGCCACCGATGACGATCCGCACGACCGACGGTGAGACCGTAACTGGTCTGCTCGTCGTCGATCGCGGAGAAGTGATCTTGTTCCTCGGTGTTCGAGAACAAGCTCCGTCGATCATCACGCCCGCACCGCGTCCACGTTCGCCATCACCCTTCGACGAGCCCGAACTCTGGCAAAGGCCCATCGATCCCTACGCGCGACATCCGTAGTTCACCCAACAACAACAACATCAACTCGAAGGGCACCTCGCAATCACGCGGGGTGCCCTTCTTCCATTTGGAGGTTCTCAAATGCGTATTCGTGGCCGCGTTCTTCTCCCGCAAGATCTCCGTGAGCGCCGTTTGCTCAAATCGCTCGGTGTCGATTTCATCCGAGTACCGCGTCGGCAAAACCCATTTGCTGTCGCTCGTCTCGTACGACGTCTCTCCTTCGGCGGCATCGACATGCCCAAACTCAAGGCGATGCTCGCCAAGCGTCCCATGCCCATCACGACGCCCGAGCCTGTCTCATTGCCTGATTCGACCAGTGCGCCCAGGCAAGAGCATGCCGCGTGATCTGCTGCGCGAGCTTGGGCGGTTGGCTCGAGTGTCAGAGCCCGACGGCACTACCGTTGGAGCGTACGTCAACGAGCACGCCGCCGAGCTCGCGCCGTTGTTGCACACGCACGTAGATGCGTTGACCCGAGCGAGCGGTCATCGTGACGAAGTCGTTCTGCGTACTCTTCGTTCGCGCTTTGATCGCGCTGTTGTCGAAGAGCGCGACCGTCGTCGAGAGGCTGCCGCAATCATGGCCCGCAACGCCGCTGTTCAACTCGGTCGTACCGCACGGTGGCACGAGCGCGGTGTTGTTCTCGATGAAACGCTCGTGCTCGGCCCGCTGCTCGCCGATCTGCGCACCAAGCACATAGCGTTCATGCTGCCGTTCATCACGGTGGTCATCGAAGTCGAAGTGCTTAGGCGCGCACGACTGCTCCAGCGCACGTACATCGATCTCGCGTGCTTCGTGAACGGCGATGGACTTACCTTCGTCTGGAAGGCTGGGGTAGGCCGCCTCCGCCTCAAGTCGCGCAAGGTCGTGCCTGCGGCAACGCGCGCTGCGCTCGAGGTTCCGATCCCGCCGCCGGTGCAGCACCAGATGCCTGCGTTCGCGGGTGCCGTCAACGAGCTCGCCGCGCAGTGACCCCT
>JAYVYD010000293.1:0-9042 GCA_043784605.1 Myxococcales bacterium
AGGGAGACCCGCTTTCGAGCGATCGCACGAAAACGCCTATGTTCCCGCTGCGCCGTCACGTCCGCCTCTCGATGGATCTAGGACGGTAACACAAGCCGAATGGGGTCTTGGCGGTCGAATAGCTATTTGGGCGTGGGATTGAGTAACATGCCCGGGCAATGAGTGACGACACGCGCAAGGACGCCCGCACCAAGTTCGTGAGCCTGAACGTGCGCTACAAAAGCGCAACGGTCGACGAGTTCATCGAGAACCACTCACACGACGTGTCGAAGGGCGGAATCTTCATCAAGACGAACAGCCCGTTCGCGACCGGCACGTTGCTCAAGTTCGAGATTCGCTTGGCGGCGGACGAGCCAGTGATCGCGGGCGTCGGGCGTGTCGTGTGGAAGCGCGAGGCCGCGCAGGCCGGAGGCGGCGAGCGTCCGGCGGGGATGGGCGTCAAGTTCATCAAGGTCGACGACTCGAGCAAGGGCGTCATCGACAAGCTCATCACCAAGCACGCTGATGCGGGAGACGCCTTCGAGGGCGGCGAGATCGGCGACGGCAAGCCACCCGAAAAGAAGGACGCGCCCGCGCCTGCAGCGGCGGTAGGTGCGCCCAAGCCCGCGGGCCCCGCGGTGAAGAAGACGATGATGGGTCTCGGCGCGGCGGGTGGCGCAGTGAAGCCGTCGGCGGCCCTCTCGAAGACCGTGCCGCAATCTCCGGTCGCCAAGTCGGAGCCGAGCGGCGGAGGCTTCTTCCCGAAGACCAACTCGGAGGCGGACATGCCGCCGCCCGAGGAGCGCACGATGATGAAACAGGCCGCAGAGCTCCTCGAGGAGGCGCTCAAAGAGGCCGGCGGCTCGATGGACGAGGTCGGCAAGATGGCGCCGATTGCGAAGCCGAGGCCCGCGCCAGAGCCGATCAAGGCGGCCGATCGCGAGCCGGTCAAAGCGGACAAGCCGCATGACGAGGTCCCGAAGCCTGCGCTGTCAACGATTGCGGCATCAAGCGATGACGCACCGAAGGCGGTCGTCGCGGTCGCGCAGCCCGACGCGAAGAAGGACCAACCGGCCAAGAAAGAGCCGGAATCCGCGAAGGACAAGGCTCCCGTGCCGGTGCTCACTGCCAAGTCAGACAAGAAGGAGAGCTCGTCGAGCACGCTGTTCGTGGCGGTCGTCGTGGTGGTTCTCCTGGCTGGCGGGTTTGGCGCCTACCAAATGGGGATTTTCGGCGGGTCGACACCTGTGGCGACGACCTCGGCGACCGTCCAACCGAGCGCCACGCCGACTCCGAGCGTGATCGCGAGCGCCCCGCCGAGCGCCGCGCCGAGCAACTCGGTCGCGAACGGCACTCCCGAAGCAGGGTCAACCGACGCGGCACCAGCGACGACGGCAACCGCACCGACCGTGACGGCTCCGATCGTGACCGCAACCGCTCCGATCGTGACCGCGCATCCAACCGTGCCGACGTCGACCACTCCGACCGTGACCGCAACGGTGCCCACGGCTACGGCGAAGCCCATCCCCACGACGAAGCCGACCGCGACCGACTCCGACAACCCCTACTGACCGCCGAGTCAGTCCTCGACGCTATCGCGCGTCGTTGATGCAATGCACGGCCTTGTTTTTGTCGGCAGCTGGGCTAGTTTCAGCCGCCATCTTTCGGGCGTCGTCTAATGGCAGGACAGGAGATTTTGATTCTCCTTATCGTGGTTCGAATCCATGCGCCCGAACTTCTTCGTTGTGATCTCTGAGCGCGTCAGAAGTTCACCCCAAAGGCCCTTGCGGAAGCCAACTGACAACTTCCCCTTTCGGAAAGGTCTCCTCCCCGCTTGTCGGATCGCCCAAAGGCAGTCCGAGCTCGAGTAGCACCGCACGCACGCGTTCGACCCGAGACGGATCGCTCCTTTCGAAGTGCAACAGGCGAGTGAAGAACTCAGCCATGTCCTTCGCCACAAAACGGAGCGAGTCGTCCTCATGCTCCCAGAACACCCACGGCAGTGACTCTGCTGCGTTGCCGCGATCGTAAAGGCCAAAAGCGCTGCCCCCTCCGTTCATCGCGATGACGAAGAACTTCGGTGCGTGGCAATCGAGCTCGTCGGCGAGCATCGGCTCCACCTCGAAGCCGAGCACCTGCAGGTCCTCGTAAAAGGCACGGTCCGAGTCTGCGCGCTGCACGATCTCACGAAGCCATGGCTCCGGCCGGATCGGAAGGGCATCGAGCTTTGCCAGGTAGCTCGGTGCTGCCTCCGCGGGCGCGGGCGGGTTTAGCTCCACGACAGCGGTCGCCTTCGCCGCGCCCCCATACCCGGGAGCCGTCCCCAACACGTTCACTCGACGGCCTATCTCGATCACGACGTTGCGACACGCGGAACTACCAAATCGAACGCGCTCGCCACTATCCAGCGTGATCCATCCAAGTCCGTCTTGAGGCTGCAAATCAGTGATCGTTCCCGGACCCATTGTTCCTAACCTCTCGGGGCTACGCCCCGTGTCACCGTGCGGCCGAAGAGTTGCGGACCGATCAGCAACTTGCGATCGAGCGCGCGCACGCCGGCGCTCAGCGCGAAATTGAACTCGCCACCGATGGCGCTTCCTCCGAACGAGTTGTACTCACCGACCACGCCCGCGGCGACGAACGCGCCCATGTCGCGGCTGCGCGTGCTCCGCAGGTCGAGCGAGTCCAGCGTGAGCCACTCGCTGCCGCGTTCGGAGGGCTCGGACCTGTTCACCGCGAACCCGCTCTGTTCAGCGCCGGCGATTCGGACGAAGAAGGACGAGACGAGCGCGCCGGTGACGATGCATGTCGCAAGTGCGTGGGGTCTCATGAGTTCGCGCACCTCTCTCGATGAGAATAGTTGGTGAGACGCGGGTCCGTGGCGCGCGGTCCGACTCACGTCGTGTGACATATCCCTATCGGGATATAATGCTTATCCGTAATGGAGTAGCATTTTATGGCGCCAACTCGCCTAACTATCCCTTTAGGGATTAGGCATTGCTATCCCATCACGTATACATTGATGGCGCGCGCGACCGCGCCGCTTCAGGGAGGTTCTCATCATGCGCAATTCGATGCTCGGTGGTCTAGGATTCATCGGGGCTGTGGTCCTCGCGTGCGGCGGCAGCGACAACAACAACCCGGTGCAGTGCTCTGGCGCTTCATGCGCGGACGGCGGGCCCGTCGAGGCGGGAGACCAAGACGTTGTCGTTCCGACCAGCTGCGATCTCACCAAGGACATCTCCGACAGCCCCGCGTGCGTCGACGACGGCATCGGCGTGTTCGTCAACGCGACGGCAGGGAGCGACAGCAACCTGGGCACCAAGGCGATGCCCTTCAAGACGATCGGGTACGCGATCCAAAAAGCCGGCGCCAAGCCGCGCGTTTACATCTGCGAGGGCACGTACCCCTCTGCGTGGACCAGAAGAACAGCACCGGCGGCAAGGGCGGCGCTGGCGGGGTCCAGCCCTCGGACGGATCGGATGGCGCGCCGGGCCTGATGGGTAAGGCGCCGAACGACGGAGTCGGCGGCGTGTCCGGATGCAAAGCCGGAGACAACGGCGCAGCGGCGCCGGATGGGCCTTTGGCCAAGGGAGCGATGACGGTCGGATCGCTCGGCGCGACGGGTTGGACCCCTAGCAACGGCGCGAGCGGCAAGGCCGGCGGCCAAGGTCAAGGCGGCGGTGGCGGCGGTGGCGCGACGTCGGTGCAGGCCGGCGGCGGCGGTGGTGGTGGGTGCGGCGGATGCGGTGGTGGCGGCGGAGTAGGCGGGGCAGGCGGCGGTTCTTCGATCGCTCTCGCGGTCGTCGCGAGCAAGGTCACGCTCTTCAGGAGCGAGCTCGTCACGAAGGCGGGTGGCAATGGCGGAGATGCCGCGGCGGGGCAGCCCGGTCAAATCGGCGGCTTCGGCGGATCGGCCGCGTCGCCTGGCTGCAACGGCGGAAACGGCGGCTCCGGAGGTGTGGGTGCGGGCGGTGGCGGAGGCGCGGGTGGAAGCGTGTTCGGCGTCGTCTACACGGGCACGAAGCCAACGGTTGACGACGCAACGATCATGAAGATCACGCTCGGCCAAGCCGGCGGCAAGGGCGCAGGCAAGACGGATGGCGTCCCTGGAGTGGCGAACGCGATCGCCGCGGCTCCCTAATTTGTCGTCGCCTTCGGCGAACGCCAACAACTGAGCCGATTGGCTTCGCCAGAATCAGTTCGCTGGCGATGCCGCCGATATGCAGACGCCGACGCCCTGACACTGCACGAACGCGCCGGTCGCGCCGCAGCCCTCGTCGTTGGCGAAGCCTTGCACGGAGCTGCAGCTCGACGAGACGCTGGCGCAGTTCGCGACGATGTCTCGCTTCTCGACGACGTTGTTGCAGTTCCAATCACCCTTCGTCGTCGTCGTCGGGAGGTCTTGGAGGAAGTCTGCGCCTGGGTGTGCGCGCGGATCGAAATCGTCGCAGTCCGCGCCCCCGCAAGCGGTCGACTGGAAACCGTCGTGATCGCGATCGCAGGCGGCCGCGTCGGGATCGAGGCCATCGTCGAACACGGGCGCGTCGAGTTCAGCGTCAACGACACTCCCGTCGGCGCGACTGTACGTCACGTCCGGGAACGTGCAGCCCACGAGCACCACGACGAGAGTGAGCCAGCGCGACATCAGAACGTCCACGTTGCGGACACATCGCGACCGTTGAAAGCAAGTGCGACGACCTGTCTCGGGCTGGCAAGGACGAGCACCACGCCCGCACCCAACACGGCAACGCCTCCGATCGCCAGCCCCGTGAAGAGAGCGCTCGGGCTCATGTAGTCGGCGGTGCCCAAGACCATTCCGTGGAGCGTAAGCTTCGTCGGCTCGGAGGCTCTTCGCGCGGCCGATGACGCGGGCTCGAGCCGGCGCGAGAGGCGTGCGATGCCGAAATCCAAGACTTTGACGAGAGGCTCGCCCTCTTCCGATTGGGTGAGGAAGACGTTCCCGGGCTTGAGGTCTCGGTGCGTCACGCCCTCGGCGTGCGCGGCCGCGAGGCCCTTCGCCGCTTGCTTCACGATGCCGATCGCTTCGCGTGCCTCCAATCGCCCCTCCTCGAATGCTGTCTCGAGCGAGCGGCCAACGAGGAGCTCCATGACCAAGTAGGCGACGCCTTGGTGGACGCCATGATCGGTTACGCGAACGATGTGGCGGCTCGTGCGCGACAGCTCCGCGGCGACCTGTCCCTCGATCTGAAAGCGCCGCAGGGTCGTGCGCGCGTCCTCGTCGACGTCGACCTTCAGCGGAGCCATGATCTTGATCGCGACGTACTGCTCGAGCGACTTGTGCCTCGCAAGCCACACCTTGCCCATGCCGCCTTCTCCGAGGAGTCGGCGGAGTTCGTACTTGTGGGCGATCACGTCGCCCACGTCGAATTCCATCTGCTAGGATTGTACTATGGCGGAGCCAACCGGACGTCGATTGCGGAGCGACAGTGTAGCTCCCGCGCGCACGCCGGGCGACGCAGCAGAGGACACGTCTGGCTTCGCCACCGGAGTCGGCGAGCGCATCCGCGCGCTCCGCCAAAAGCACGGGTGGACGCAGGTGGATCTCGCGGAGGCCGCCGCGCTATCGCCGAACTACATCGCGCGCCTCGAGCGCGGTGAGCTCGGAGCTTCGCTCTACGTCGCTTCGCGAATCGCCGACGCCTTGGGCACCTCGATCGACAAGCTCGCGGCCCCATCTGTGCGCGCGCGATCGACGAAGCGTCGCGTCGCCTAGTTTGGGTTCGAGGCACCGGTTGAGATAACCTCGGGCTCGTGTCCCAACAGCGAGTCCTTCTGCTCGAAGAGGACGCTACCTATGCGGAGGGCCTCGTGCGCGGGCTCTCCGATTCGGGGCGCGATGTCACGCTGTTGCGAGACGGAGACTCCGGCCTCGCGCGCGTGAAGGACGAGAGCTTCGATGTGCTCTTGGTGTCGGCGGAGCTGCCGGGCATCAACGGCTTTCGACTGTGCGGCAAGCTGAGAAAGCTCCCCAACTTCAACGCGCCCATCGTCTTGATGGGCTCGGACCGCACCGTCGGCTTCGAAGAGCATCAGAAACTTCCCGTGCGCGCGCACGGTTACCTGCGTAAGCCGGTGGTCATCGGCGAGCTGATCGCGATGCTCGCGAGGATCACGAACGGCTCGGCGCCGCCGCCTCCTGCGCGCGCGACGCAGCGACCTCCGCCGCGTGCGAGCCAGCGTCCGCCCACCGCACCGAATGCCGCCGCGCTCGCGAAGGCACTCGACCGGGCGGAGGAGCAGTCGACGGCGCTCGCCGAGCTTCGCAAGCGACTCGCCGGACAAGTGGAGCTAGTCGCGCAGCTGCAAAACGCGCAGCGCAAACCGCCACCGCTCCCGCCGAAGAAGCCCGCCGAGGAGGCCGCGCAGCGCGAGCTATACAACAAGCGCGAGCGCGAGCTCCTGGAGGCACGCGCGGCGCTGGACACGGAGCGCCACGCAGGAATCGATCTGCGCAACGCGGTCGCGGAACGAGACGCGCGCGTGCGCGCACTCGAGATCACGGCTCGTGAGCAAGCAGCACGGACCAAGCGCGCCGAGGAGCTCGCTACAGCCAGCGCGCAGAGGGACGTCGGCAAGAAGCAAGGCGAGTCCGACAAGCAGCTCGAACTGATCCGCGCGCGTGCAGCGCAAGAGCGAGCGGAGGCCGCCAAGACCGCGCAGGCGTTCGCCGACGAGCTGCTTGCGCTGCGCTCCGACCTGGAGAAGGAGCGCGAGCGAGCGGACGGCGCGGCGAAGAAGGCCGTCCGTTCTTCGACGACCGCGGACGCAGAGCTCGAGCGGCTGCGCCAAGAGGTCACGGCGATGTCCGCCGCGGCAGAGCGGCAAGACAAACGAGTCAAGGCCCTCACCCTCCTCGCGGGCACGGGGAAGGCCGACCTCGAGAAGGAGCGCGCCTCACGCGTCGCCGCGGATCGCGCCGCGAGCGCGGCGAAAGAGCAGATCGATCCGGCGAGGCGCGAGCGACTCGGCAACGACGTGGAGTTCGCGAGCAAGTTGGCAGACGCGACGCGCTCGCTCGAGGACGTGCAGCGCGCGCGCGCCGAGCTCGAGACCTCGCAGGCCAAGCGGCTCTCGCAGCTGCGCGCGCACCACGGGGTGGAGCGAACCAAGCTACTCGAAGAGGGGCGCGTCGCGAGGGCGAGCGAGGCCGAGCTTCGGCAAGAGCTCGATCGCCGCCAGGACGAGGGCGCGGAGCGGCTGTCGCGTGCAGAGGAGCAGTACGTAAGGCACATGTCGGACGTGGCAGCGCGCGAGCATGCGCAGACCGCGGCGATCGCGGACGCCGAGCGGCTGCGCGAGGAGCTGAAGACGACCCACACGGAGCTCGAGGCGGCGCACTCGCGAGTCACGGAGCTCGAGACTGCGCTCGAGACGATGTTCGAGGCGCAGACCGCGAGACGGCAAGGCGCCGAAGTCGAGGACTCCACACGTGCGAAGGTTCATGTAGAGCTCGAGTCGCTCGGTCAGACACACGCGGCGGCCGAGCTCGCGCTGAGAGCGTTGGACCAAGAGCTCGGTCGTGTGCGCACCGAGCGCGAGCGAGCCGTGGCGGAACAAGCTGCACTCACCGAACAGCTCGCGCAGGCGGAGCGAACCGCGAAGGAGAAGGTCGAGCGCGCGGACACAAGCCAGAAGCATCTGCGCGCCGCGCACACCGCGGAGATCAACCTGCTGCGTGAGGCGCACGGCAACGCGATCGGCGCGCGAGACCGCGCGCTCGCGAGCAGCTTGGAGCGTGTCACGCATGACACCGAGGAGCGTGTGACGCGCGCCCTCCTTACCGAGCACGCGGCGCAACTCGCGCGCGCTGAACAGACGGCGCAAGACGAGGCGGCGGTCGAGCACTCCGCCGAGCTCCGAGAGCTGCGCGCGGAGACAGAACGCAAGCTCGCCGAGGTTCGCGCGAACGAGGGCACTCGCGTGGAGGTCGTCTCGACCCAGATCGCCGAGCTCTCACGCGCGCTCACGTCTGGGCGAGAGGCGCTCGACGGTGAGCGCCGGCTTCGCCTGAAGAACGAGGCGAACCTCGCCGCGCAGCTCGAAGCGCTGCAACGCCAAGCGGACGAACTTCGCGCGAAGCTGGTCGTGAGTGAAGAGGAGACGAGGGCGATGCAGCGCTCGGCGGAGCAAGAGGGGATCACCGCACGCGCGGCGCTCGAAGAACTCGAGCACGAGCGCACCTTGATCGCGCAGGCCAAGACCGTGTTGAGTGAGCTCGTGGCCCGAATCGACGACCCTAACGACGAGGCAGTACCCTCTCGCCGCTCGCGCAAGCGCTGAATCGGTGCCTAGAAAGGCCGCTTCTTCTTCTTCGTGCCATTCGGATCGGGAACGCTGGGCGGACGCTTGTTCAACGTGAACGTGAGCACCGTTCGCTCGCCTGCCTTCGTCGTCACGAGCTTCCAGCCGCCCCAACAGCCGTCTGCGTCGTAGCCTACGCCGTGCGCGCCGGGCGGGACGATGGCGGGTCCCGGGTACTCGAGCATTTTCTTGCGATCGACCATCACGAGATTGCACGGCTGCGGCTCACACACGATCAAGAGCTCGGAGTCTTTCGGGCCGAGCGCGAGCGTGGGCGTGGTCGAATCGTTGGGCGTGACTGGGCTCGTCGTCGGAGCGGGCGCCGAGCTCTGCAGCGGACGCGTGGAGGGCGCGACGACGAAGACGGTCGTCGCGATGGGAGGCAGCTCCGTCGCGCTTGCGCTCGCGGTCGGGACCGCGCTCTCGACCGGATCCGGCGTGGCCGACACCGGCTTCTTGCGGAGCGCGATGATCATGATGATGCCCGCCAGGATAAAGAGCATCGCAGCAAGTGCGCTCAACGCGAGCGTCGTCGCGCGACGACGGTCGAACGCCCGCGACCTCCGCTTCGTGTGCACGACGCGAGGCGCGGGCCACGCCACAGCGCGTGGAGGAGGCGGCGCGTGGAAGATGGGCTCCGGCTGGATCGGATCGGTCGGCGCTTCGTCCTTCCACGGAACCGCGGGCGGATCGGGCGCGATGACGACGGAAGGCGCTGCGCCCGCTTGTGGCGACGGC
>JAYVYD010000294.1:0-15580 GCA_043784605.1 Myxococcales bacterium
GAGATCGAGAAGGTCGCCGCCGAGACGCCGGAAAAAATCATCACCATTCACGTCGACCCCGTGGTCGGCCTCTCCGCGTACCAGTCGCGCAAGCTCGCCGTCGGGCTCGGCCTCTTCAAGTACGGCAAGGAGACCGTCGCGAAATTCGTCAAGCTGATGGCCGCCTTCTACGAGCTCTTCATCAAGGAAGACTGCTCGCTCGCCGAGATCAATCCGCTCGTCGTTCTCAAGAACGGGGACGTCGTGGCCCTCGATGCGAAGATCAACTTCGACGACAACGGCGAGTTCCGCCACAAGATCTGGGACGAGCTCCGCGACATCGACGAAGAGGATCCGATCGAGCTCGAGGCCAAGCAAACCGGCCTGAATTACGTGTCGCTCGACGGCAACGTGGGGTGCCTGGTGAACGGCGCCGGGCTGGCGATGGCCACCATGGACATCATCAAGCACGCCGGCGAAAAGCACGGCGTGTCCCCCGCGAACTTCCTCGACGTGGGCGGAGGAGCGACGCAGGAGCAGGTCACCAAGGCCTTCAAGATGATCCTCCGCAGCCCGAAGGTGAAGGCGATCTTCGTCAACATCTTCGGCGGCATCATGAAGTGCGACGTCATCGCGATGGGCGTCGTCGCCGCGGCCAAGAACCTCGGGCTGAAGGTCCCGGTCGTCGTTCGTTTGGAAGGAACCAACGTGGAGCTCGGAAGGAAGATCTTGAGAGAGAGCGGGCTCGCCATCATCCCCGCGGACACGATGGCCGACGGCGCAGCGAAGATCGTAGCGGCAGTGACGGGAGCGTCGAAATGAGCATCATCGTCGGGAAAAACACGAAGGTCATCGTTCAGGGCATCACCGGCTCGGCCGGTGGGTTCCACGCCAAGCAGTGCATGGAGTACGGCACGCAGGTCGTCGCCGGCGTCACGCCCGGCCGCGGCGGCGAGTCTTTTGAAGCGAAAGTTCCGGTGTTCGACACGGTCAAGCAAGCGGTCGAGAAGACCGGCTGCAACGCGAGCCTCATCTTCGTCCCGCCGCCCGGCGCGGCTGACGCGATCCTCGAGGCGTTCGACGCGGGTCTCGAGCTCGTCGTCTGCATCACCGAGGGCATCCCCGTGATGGACATGCTGAAGGTGCGTCGTCGACTGGAGACGTTGACCGGCAAGACGCGACTCATCGGACCGAACTGCCCCGGCATCATCACGCCGACCGAATGCAAGATGGGCATCATGCCCGGCCACATCCACAAGCGCGGGCACATCGGCGTCGTCAGCAAGTCCGGAACGCTCACGTACGAGGCCGTCGGCCAGCTCACGGCGCTCGGCATCGGTCAGTCGACGTGCATCGGCATCGGCGGCGATCCCGTCGCGGGCATGGACTTCGTGGACGTGCTCGAGCTGTTCAACGCGGACCCGGACACGCACGGCGTCATCATGATCGGCGAGATCGGCGGAGGCGCAGAAGAGCGCGGCGCCGAGTACATCAAGGCGCACATGAAGAAGCCTGTCGCCGCGTTCATCGCGGGGACGACGGCACCCGAGGGCAAGCGCATGGGCCACGCAGGCGCGATCATCAGCGGCGGCAAGGGCACGGCCGCAGCGAAGATCGACGCGCTCCTGTCCGCAGGCTGCAAAGTCGCGCCGACGCCCAGCGACATGGCGAGCACTCTCAAGTCGATGATGAGCTGATCGCCCGATCCCGATCCCGCCTTCAAACAGAGCGTTCGGGAGCGGGTGTCAGTCCGCCAGTAGGCACTTTGCGGCGTTGCGACCGCCCGCGCCGATGACGCCGAGCCTGTCGTGCCCGCCGCGATGACGATCACATCCGCGCTCGATTCGCCCATGCGATCGACCCTATCGACTCGGAGAACCGTCGCGAAGTGTTTGCGTTCTCGTCAGGGATTCCCTAAGAGAACCGGTCCCATGGCTACCGAACGTACCCTTTGCATCATCAAACCAGACGCCGTCGAGAAAAAGACGGGCGGCGCGATCCTCGCTCTCTTGGAGCAGTCGGGCTTCTCGGTCGTCGCGCTCAAGAGGGCGCACCTCGCGAAGGTCGTCGCCGAGGGCTTCTACGCCGTCCACAAAGAGCGCCCCTTCTTCGGTGAGCTCGTGACCTTCATGACTCGCTCGCCGGTGGTCATCGCCGTGCTCGAGCGCGACGACGCTGTCGCGAAGTATCGCGGCGTGATGGGCGCCACGGACCCCGCGAAGGCGGAAGCCGGCACGATTCGCAAACTCTTCGGAGCGAACGTCGGCGAGAACGCGGTCCACGGCTCGGACTCGCTGGCGAACGCCAAGAACGAGATCGCGTACTTCTTCGCGGCGAGCGAAGTCGCTCCGTCCGCCTGATTCTTCGCGCTCAGGTACTCTAGACACGACCTGTAGAGAGCGTTGGTGGGACGCGCTGTCTGCGTCGCCCATTTTCCTTTTGCGCAAGCGATTGCAGTCCCATCAATGGCCACACGCAAGTCGGATCCTGGAATAGACGGTCGGTGGACGGAGACCCCGGCCTCTCGTCCTCGCGCTCGCTCGAGCGGTCCCGCGCCGTCGATGTCGATCAACAGTGGTCGCGTTCGCGACGCGCTCGCCACGATTCGCAACTTCGACACGCTCATGCGGTCGAGCTCCGTCGACAAGGCGCTGCTCGCGAGCGTGCTCTCGGAGATCGGAACAGCGTGCTCGACCCTACGCGACGCGTTCCTCCAAACACCCGCCACGTACGAAAAGCTGGCCGCCTTCGCGCTTCGTCGCATCGACGAGCTCGATCAGGTGCTCACGCAGACCGTTCCGACGACGACCGCCGAGCGAATCGCGCTGGGCGATGGCTTCATCGGGAAGGCGAGCGCCGATCTCTCGGCCGCGGCCGAGCTGCTCGATCTGGCGGAGCGTTCGCAGAGCCCAGCGCCCATCGAGCTCTCTCTTGCGATGCTCGCGCGCGAGTCGCTGCAGATGGCGCTTGCGCTGCGGGCGGAGGCGACAGCCGATGTCCACGTCTCGGCGAACATCCCCGACACTGTCGTCGTATGCGATCCACAGATCGCTTCTCGCGTGATCGCCCTCGCAGTCTCCATCGCGTACAGACCCACGGGCTCGTCGCTCCTCGTCACTACGGAGGCCTCCGATCAGCGAGCCATCGTGCGCGTCGAGCCTCGCGACGAGCCAGCCTCCCCGCGTGTCGCAATGCGCATCCAGCGCCTGATCGAGCCCACCGAGGACGTCGCCAAGCGCGCCGCAGCCGCCGCAGGCATCGATTTGCGCCGCGACGGCGACGCTATCGTGATCACGCTGCCCACGCAGTGAGCCGGTGCCGTGCTACCGATCACGGATGGAATCTCTGCGCGCTCTGGTAGAAGCGGCCTTCGCCGATCGCTCGCTCCTCGCTTCAAAAGAGAATTCGGACGCTGTCTTCGCGACGATCGACGCGCTGGACCGCGGTGAGCTTCGCGTGGCATCGCCGCCAGGGCCAAACGAGGCCTGGGACGCATGGACGACGCATGCTTGGGTGAAGCAGGCCATCCTGCTGTACTTCTCGCTTCAAAAGATGGAGAAGCTCGAGGTCGGCCCCTTCGAGTTCTACGACAAGATCCCGCTCAAGACGGGGCTCGACAAGGCCAACGTGCGCGTGGTGCCGCCCGGAGTGGTGCGTCGCGGCGCGTTCTTGGAGGCCGGCGCGATCGTGATGCCTGGCTACGTCAACATCGGTGCACGCGTTGGCGCGGGAACGATGGTCGACACCTGGGCCACCGTCGGGAGCTGCGCGCAGGTCGGCAAGGACTGCCACCTCGCCGGCGGCGTCGGCATCGGTGGCGTGCTCGAGCCGCCGAGCGCGCGCCCGGTCATCCTCGGCGATGGCGTGTTCGTGGGCTCGCGCGTCGTCATTGTCGAAGGCACGATCGTGGGCGACCTGGCCGTCATCGGGGCTGGCGTCGTGCTCACCGCGTCCACCGCGATCTACGACGTGACGGGCAGCGAGGTGGTCGAGCTTCGCGGCAAGGTGCCGCCGCGCAGTGTCGTGATCCCCGGCGTACGCAACAAGAAGTTCCCCGCGGGCGAGTTCGGCGTTCCGTGCGCTCTGATCATCGGCCAGCGCAGCCTTGCGACGGACAAGAAGGTGAGCCTCAACCAAGCACTCCGCGACTTCGCGGTTCCGGTCTGAAGATGGCGACGCCTACGCTGCTCCTCGACGAGACGCTCTTGTGGCTGTGCGCGATCGCGAGCCCAATCGGCGAAGAGAAGGCCCTCTGCGACGCGATCGAAGCGCGCGTGAACCGGCTGAAATTGGCCGCGCCGGTGCGGCGGTACTCGAACTCGATCGTGGTGCCGCTGTTTCGCAAAGAGGGCGCGCCACACGTCGCGCTCGTGGGTCATACGGACACCGTGCGCACGGAGAACGGCCCCGCGCACCTCGACGGTGATCGCTGCGTGGGCTCGGGCGCGGCAGACATGAAGAGCGGTCTCGCCGTCATGCTCGCGATCGCAGAGACGATGGATCGCGGGGCGATGTCTTGCTCTGTGACGCTCGTCTTCTACGCACGCGAGGAGGGACCCTTCGCGGAGAACGAGCTCGGTCCCGTGCTCGCGCAGGACCCCGACCTGTCCAAGGTAGATCTCGCGATCTGCATGGAGCCGAGCGACAACAAGCTGCACCTCGGGTGCACGGGATCGATCCACGCGACCGTCACGTTCGAGGGAAAGACCGCCCACAGCGCACGTCCGTGGGAGGGTGAGAGCGCGATCACCAAGGCGGCGAGCTTCATCGCTGAAGTAGGCCAAATTCAGCCCGAAGAGGCGATCGTAGACGGCATGGTGTACCGCACGGTCACGACGATCACCCGCGCGAATGACGGCGGACGCGGGCGCAACGTCGTGCCCGATCGCTTCGTCTTGAACGTGAACCACAGGTTTGCGCCCATTCACTCCATCGAGGAGAGCCAGTCTCGTCTCGTTGCATTGGTCGACGGGCGCGCGCAGATCGAGTTCACGGACCTGAGCCCCGCGGCGATGCCGTTTCGCGATCACCCGCTCGTCTACGCACTCGAGCAGTGCGGCGTGCGCGGCGTCGAGCGCAAGCAAGCGTGGACCGACGTCGCGCGCTTTGCGCAGCTCGGAGTCGCGGCGGTGAACTTCGGTCCCGGCGAGAACGCGCAGGCACACAAGAAGAACGAGTCCACGTCACTCGCGCTCGTGCACGAAGGTTACGAGATCATCCTGCGCTTCCTGCGCAACGACGGCGCGTCGCGGTCGATGGGGTCGTAGAATGAGCAAGACCTCGACTCGCTTCGTGTGCCAAGCGTGCGCCGCGGCGTTCCCGCGATGGATGGGCAGGTGCACGTCCTGCAGCGCCTGGAACACGCTCGTGGAGGAGGCCGATCGCAAAAAGACCGGGAAACTCGCCGGTCCAGGCGCGTCGAAGGTGCAAGCGATCGGCGAGATCGAAGAGGACGGAGCCGCGCGTGTTCCGACGGGAGTCCACGAGCTCGATCGGGTCTTGGGCGGCGGGGCCGTGTTGGGCGGCGTCGTGCTGGTCGGCGGAGATCCTGGCGTCGGCAAGTCGACGCTCTTGATGCAGGCGCTCGCCGGCCTCGCCGACAAAGGTTGTCGCGCGCTCTACGTCTCGGGCGAGGAGAGCGCCGCACAGACCGCCTCGCGCGCTCGAAGGCTCGCGGGCTCCGCGCGCTCCAAGGACCTGCTCGTGCTTGCGGAGAACGATCTCGACGCGATCGAGCGGGCGCTCGACGAGTGCAAGCCGCGCGCTCTCGTCGTCGACAGCGTCCAGACGATGCGCTCGCAGACCATGGAGAGCGCGGCCGGCACGGTGAGCCAGCTCCGAGAGGTCGCCGCGCGCTTCGTCGAGCGCGCCAAGAGAGACGGTATCGCGACGTTCCTCGTGGGTCACGTCACCAAAGACGGCTCGATCGCAGGGCCGAAGGTGCTCGAGCACATCGTCGATACCGTCCTCGCGTTCGAGGGTGATCGCGGGCACTCGCTCCGAACGCTGCGCGCGCAGAAGAACCGCTTCGGGAGCGCGACCGAGGTCGGCGTGTTCGAGATGACGAGCGAAGGCCTGCGCGAGGTCGACTCACCGAGCAAGCTGTTCCTCGCAGAGCGGCCGATCCACGCCTCCGGAAGCGTCATCGCGGCGACCAGCGAAGGCTCGCGCAGCCTGCTCGTGGAGATCCAAGCGCTCGTCGGCTCAGCTGGCGGCGGCTCTCCTCGACGCACGTGTACCGGTGTGGACTCGTCTCGCCTCGCGATGATCCTCGCGGTGCTCGATCGCAAGGTGGGCCTCGGCGTCTCTACGTGCGACGTGTTCGTCAACGTCGCAGGCGGCGCTCGGATCGACGAGCCTGCGATTGATCTTGCCATCGCGCTCGCGGTCGCTTCGAGCCACCGTGATCGCCCCGTCGCCGCAGACATCGTCGCGTTCGGCGAGATCGGTTTGGCCGGAGAGGTCCGCGGTTGCGCGCGGGTCGCCGCGAGACTGGCCGAAGCCGCCGCGATGGGTTTTCGTCGCGCGATCGCTCCCGCCAGCGCCACGTCGAGCTCAGCCGACATCGAGGTGATCGGCGTGCGTACGTTGTCGGAGGCGATCGAAGCCGCGATGTAAGTGATGCTCGTGTGTTGCCAAGGGCAATGGTAAAAACTCGGCTCATGACCCGACCCTATCGCTTGGCTCTCCTCACGCTCCTCACGCTCACGACCCTGGCCGCGCTCGCGTGCGGCGACAGCTCGACAAGTGGCGGCGGAGGTGGAAGCGACACTCCGGCCGGCGCGACGCACCCGCTCATCGGAAGCCCGGGCCCCGCATTTTCGCTCGACTCCAGCACCGGCAAGGGCAAGGTCGCGCTCGCGCCGCTCAAGGGCAAGGTGGTCATCGTCGACTTCTGGGCGACCTGGTGCGGCCCCTGCAAAGAGTCGTTCCCCAAGCTCCAGGAGCTCTACACGAAGTACCAGTCGAACGGCGTCGAGCTCCTCGGCATCTCGGAAGACGACGAGAACACGGGCATCGCCGAGTTTGGCACCGCCCACAGCGCCAAATTCCCGCTCGCTTGGGACAAAGACAAATCGGTTGCCGGCCAATGGAACCCGAAGACCATGCCGACCACGTTCATCGTCGATCGAAACGGGATCGTCAGGTTCGCGCACGTGGGCTATCATCCGAAGGAAGAGCTCGAGATGGAGAAGGAAATCAAAAGCCTCCTCTAATCGCGCCGCTCTCTTTCCTCGTCGCTGCCGTTCTTTCGTTGCATGTAAGGTCACGCAACGTCCGTCCTAGTCTCCGTTCGGAGGTCCTGCGTGTCGAGAGCGCGTGCGGCGGGCTTGTTGCTGATCGCATGGGCGGCGTTGTTCGCGCCCATGGCGAATGCCGAGGACACGTCCAACGCGAAGCGCGACGTCGTGAACGCGGCCGATTTCCGCGTCCGCATGACCGCCGCGCTGGCCCTCGGAAAGAGTCGGGACGTCACGGCTAGGCCCGTTCTCGAGCAGGCACTCGCAGACTCGAACCCGGCAGTGCGTACGGCCGCGGCCGCCGCGCTCAACGTACTCGGAGACATCAACGCGATCGCCGCGCTTCAACGACAGCTCGGCTCCGAGGCGGCACCGAGCGTCAAGTCGCAGCTCACGACGACACTCGCGTCGCTCAACAGGGTGGCGACCTTGCAGGGCGTACAGCTCGTGCTCGAGATCGGCTCCATGAAGAACGCGACGAGCGTCCGGGGAGAAGGCCTCGCGCTGGTGCTCCGCGCGTCGATGCTCGCCAAGGCGCGCTCGATGAACAACGTGGTCGTGGCAGACGCTTCGGACATCGCGCTCTTGCAACGCGCAGCTAGCAAGCACGTCCCGGTGCTCGCTCTCGACGGCACTGTGCTGTCGCTCACGCAGACGCAGAACGGACAGGCCACGCAGTTCTCCGCGCAAGTGGAGTTCAGCATGCGGCGCATTCCGGATCAGACGCTCAAGGGCGTGCTGTCGGGGCGCGCGACGAGCATGGGGCAGGGGCCGACGGCCACGCAAGCGCGCGTCGTCGCGGTGCTGCAAGATCAAGCCGTGGAGGGCGCAGTCGAGAGCGCGCTTCGCGGCGCAGATCAGCCGCTGTTACTCGCCGCGAAATAGTAGCTTCGCGCAACATGCGCGTGTTGTTCGTCTCCAAGCCCGTGGTGCCACCGTGGAACGACGGCAGCAAGAACCTGGTCCGCGACTTGGCCATGCACCTCGTGCGCGCAGAGCCTACGGTCATGGTGTCTCCGGGATCGTCGCCCATCGGGGGTCGCGTGCGCGAAGAGCCCGTCTACGGCGAGCGAGGCTCGTTCGCGCCGACGCTCATGGCGAACTCGCGCGTGCTCGCGCGCTTGATGCTCGGCGATCCGCTCGACGCGTGGCACTTCGTCTTCGCGCCGAACCGAGCGTCATCCTCCGCCGCGTGGCTCGCGAAGGCCTCGCAACGTCGGCGCGGTTGGCGCGGGAGGGTCGTACAGACGATCGCGAGCGTGCCGCGATCGTTTCGCGGCGTCAGCAGCCTGCTCTTCGGTGACGTCGTCGTCGCACAGAGCGAACACACGCGAGGCCGCTTGCTTGGCGCGGGCGTGAGCGCGGCGCAGCTACGCGTGATCTCCCCGTGCGCATCCGCCCCCATGGCGTGCGGACAAGTCGAGATCGACGCCGTCAAAGCAGCACTGGGTGCGCCTAAAAATAGCCCGATCGTGCTCTACCCAGGAGACGCCGAGATCGGGACCGGCGCGCGCACCGTGGCCGAAGCCGCCGCGGGGTTGTTGGCGAAGATCCCCGAGGCCACGGTGGTGCTCGCCTGCCGCATGAAGACCGCGCGAGCCGCCGTTGCCGTGCAGGAGCTCAAGCACCTCGTGGGAGACCTCGGCGATCGCGTGCGCTTCGTCGGCGACGTGCCCAACATGCACGCGCTCTTGTGCGCGTCTTCCGTGATCGCGATGCCCGCGGACGATCTGTACGGAAAGGTCGACGTCCCGCTCGTGGTCATCGAGGCTCTCGCGCTCGGAAAGCCTCTCGTGCTCGCGCGCTACGGCCCGCTCGAGAGCGTGCAGACTGCACGTTTTATCGATCCCGGTGACTCCGCGATGTTGGCGCAGGAGCTCGTGCGCGCTCTCGGCGGCGGTGCAGAACTGAAGTCCGAGACCGAAGGCGGCGTGCGTCTGTACTCGGAGCGCTTCAGCCCAGCCGTCGCCGCGCGTGCGTACGACGACCTCTACGAGACGGGCTGATCCCGCCTGATCAATGCTAGATCGAGCAGCCCCATGACAGAGTCGCGAACCTCCTCGGACATCCGAAAAACCTTCCTCGAGTTCTTCCGCACCAAAGGCCACGAGGTTTGCGCCAGCGCTTCGCTGCTCCCGCAGAACGACCCCACGCTGATGTTCGTCAACGCGGGGATGGTCCCGTTCAAGGACGTCTTCACCGGCAAGGAGACGCGGCCCTTCAAGCGCGCGACCAGCTCGCAGAAGTGCATCCGCATCAGCGGCAAGCACAACGACCTCGAGAACGTCGGCGTCACCGCGCGGCACCACACGTTCTTCGAGATGCTCGGCAACTTCAGCTTCGGCGACTACTTCAAGGAGGAGGCGATCAACCTCTGCTGGGAGCTGCTCTCCAAGGAGTACGGCCTCGATCAGCGTCGCCTCGTCATCAGCGTTTTCGGCGGCGCGGAAGGCGTGCAGCCGGACGACGAGGCGCGCGCGACTTGGCGCAAGGTGACGGGCTTCGGAGACGAGCGCATCGTCGGAATCCCCGGCCTCCCGGGCGACAACTTCTGGCAGATGGGCGACACGGGACCGTGCGGTCCGTGCACCGAGGTCCATTACTTCCTCGGCGCCGGCGAGCCGGACTACTCGCTCTTCGGACAGGAGCCCACGGCGGATGGACGCGGCTGGTTCGAGATCTGGAACCTCGTGTTCATGCAGTTCGAGCGCTTCGTGGACGCGAACGGCGCCCGCCTCGAGCCGCTGCCCGCGCCGAGCGTCGACACGGGGATGGGACTCGAGCGCATCACGAGCGTCATCCAAAACACGACGAGCAACTACGACACGGATCTCCTCCGCGCTCTCGTCGATCGCGCCAGCGAGATTTCGGGCAAGAAATACGGCGGATCACAGGCGGACGACGACGTGTCGATGCGCGTGATAGCGGACCACGCGCGCACCACAGCGTTCTTGATCGCCGAGGGCGTATTTCCCGATCGCGGCGCGCGCGAGTACGTGCTCAGGCGCGTGATGCGCCGTGCGATCCGTCACGGTCACCGCCTCGGCATTGCGCGTCCGTTCTTGCACGATGTCGCCGACAAGGTCGTCCTGCTGATGGGCGAGCAGTACCCGGAGCTCGTTGAGCGTCGCGATCTGATCCTGAGCGTGGCCGAGCAAGAGGAGGTCCGCTTCCGCGAGACGATCGATCGCGGCCTCAAGATCCTCGACGAAGAGATCACGACGATGGCCCAGAAGGGCAGCACGCGCATCGACGGAGCGGTCGCGTTCAAGCTCTACGACACGTTCGGGTTCCCGCTCGATCTCACGGAGGTCATCGCACGCGAGCGCGAATTGACGGTCGACAACGAGGGCTACGACAAGGCTCTCGCCGAGCAGAAGTCCAACAGCGCAGGCAGCAAAGTGGGCGACGCCGCCGTCTCCGACGTGTGGCGGCGCGTGCAGGAGCTCCAGCCCGCAGTGCGCTTCACCGGTTACGAGCGCGAGGATGGAACGGCCAAAATCAAGGCGATCGTGCGCGGCGACGCATTGGTTGACAACGCAAGCGTCGGCGATCGCGTCTCCGTCATCACCGACTCCACGCCGTTCTATGGAGAGTCCGGCGGTCAAGTCGGCGATCATGGCGTCATCGTGTTCGGCGACAGCAAGATGCACGTCGAAGACACGCACAAGCCGTTCCAGGGTCTCGTCGAGCACGCGGGAGAGGTCACGCACGGGACGCTCGCGGTCGGAGACGAGGTGCGCTTGGTGGTCGATCACGACCGGCGCACGGCAACACGGCGCAACCACTCGGCGACGCACTTGCTTCATTGGGCGTTGCGCACCGTGCTCGGAGAGCAGGCCTCGCAGAAGGGCTCGCTCGTCGGCCCAGACAAACTGCGCTTCGACTTCGCGTGGAACAAGCCGCTCAGCGCCCACGAAATCAGCCTGATCGAAGATCTGGTCAACCAGAAGGTGCTCTCGGACGCGCCCATCCTCACGGAGGTGATGCCGATCGACGTGGCGAAGAAGAAGGGCGCAATGGCGATCTTCGAGGAGAAGTACGGAGACGTCGTGCGCGTGCTCACGATGACCCAAGACTCAGTCGAGCTCTGCGGCGGCACGCACGCGCGAGCGCTCGGCGAGATCGGCCTCTTCAAGATCGTGAGCGAAGGTGGCGTCGCCGCGGGGGTGCGCCGCATCGAAGCCGCGACCGGATTGAACGCGCTCGCGTACGTGCGTCAGATGAAGAGCACGCTCGATGAAGCGGCGGAGACCGTGAGCACGTCACCCGCGGCACTGCCGAAGGCGCTCGAGAAGCTGCTCGGCGAGAAGAAGGCGCTCGAGAAGGAGATCGCGGATCTCAAGCGCAAGGTCGCGATGGGCGGCGGAGGTGGCGCAGAGGCCGAGATAGCCCGCGCCCGCGACATTCCGGGCGGAAGAGCGCTCGCGGTGCGCGTGGATGTCGCGGACGCCGCGACGATGCGCGAGCTCGCGGAGAAGCTGCGCGACAAGATGGGAGACGCGGTCGTCCTCGTCGGCGCCGCGGCGGGAGACAAGGCGATGCTCGTGCTCACCGTCTCGAAGTCGCTCACGGATCGCTACAAAGCGGGCGAGCTGATCAAGGGCGTCGCGCAGAAGGTCGGCGGCTCCGGCGGCGGTCGTCCAGACATGGCGCAAGCGGGGGGGACCGATCCGGCCAAGTTGGATGAAGCCCTCGAGAGCTTCTACGCCCAGTTGTCATCGTGAGCGAAGCGAAGGCTCCCCGCGCGAAGCGGGCATAAGCGCCGTTGGGAGAGCACGTGCGAAGCGGCGGCGGCTCCTTCGCTCTGGCTCAGGGTGACGATCTAAATCGGCCCCAAGGGCGTGCTCGGGTCGACCTCGACGACGTGCACTAATCCCTTATCGGAATAACCAAGTTGCGCTCCAAATAGGTATTCGTCGACTCGGCCGCTCGCGTCCAAGATCGCTTTCTGGACTTTGGACTCGACGCTGCATCCAGGGCCAGCGTCGAGCACCACTACGATCACCTTCTTGTTGTTCTTCGGGTTCTCCACCCGCAGGCGCGCGAGGCAGCCGAAGCGACCGGAGTCGGCGACGTACCAATTCGCCTTCTCTTCGCACTGAGGTCCGGTGTCCGTCTTCTGGCACAAGCCCGATGACTGCGCCTTGCCGAAGCAGGCTGGGATGCAGTTGTCGGTCGGGTCGACGTGCGTCGTCGCGTTGGCGTCCACCCAACATCCGAATGCGGTGAGGTAGTAGTCGCCGTCCGAGGCCTTCGTCGTTCCGTAGAGGCCGTTGCAACTCCACGACGTCGTAGTGCCCATGCACACGTCGTCCGTCGGCGCTTGACTGCGCAAGCATCCACGCGAGCACGCCTCGATTTGAGGGGCTTGCGCGATGCACTTGCCGCGTGAGTTGCCGTCCTTGCTGCAGGCGAAGCGCGCGTTGCCCGTGAACTCTCCGCAGCCGCCGGCGTCGCTCGCGTCGCTCGCTCTCGACGCATCACCTGGGCTCCCGTCGCGCTGTGCCGAGCCGTCCGAGGCTCCCGAGTCGTCGAGCACGGGAGCGATGGTCTGATCCGCGCTCGCGCAAGCCGCGGCGACGGCCATGAACGACACTGCGACGAGGCGCTTCATCGGCGTCACGATATCGCAATCGACTGCGTTTGATAGCATTCGGGTCGCCATCCCAGACCTCACGCACGCGCGATTGTTGCGAGCAACTCGAGAGTCGGGCGTGGGTGAGGGACGCGATCTTCGAGGCGTGCTATCGGACTCCCGCATGCGCGCGGCAATCCTCGTCCTCTTGTGCGTGGGCGCTGCCTGCGGCGGCACCAAGCGCGAAGCGTCCGCGGTGGTCGGCGCGGTCGATCGGTATCGCCAAGCAGAGAACGTCGCCAAGCCCGACCTGGCCGACGCGCTCGCCAAGGTCCCGTGCACGGACGCGGAGGTCTGCGCGACCCGAGACGCGTGCGTCGCGGCGGCCGATCCGACGGCACGTGGCCTCCGCTTGCAGCACGAGGTGGAGCAAGGGCTCGCCGACTTGAACGCAAACAAGCTCACGAAGGACGACCCCATCGCGCGCGCTCTCCCGGCCAAGCTCGCGGAGTCCACACGCCTCCGAGACCAAGGGGACCAAGCGCTCCAAGCGTGCGAGCGCCAGGTGACCGCCCTCCGAATGAAGTACGAACTCTAGCGGATCCAGTGACCCACAAGTCGATCGAGGCGTAGCCCGGCATTCACGTTTAGGTCGCGGCAAGCGCGAATTCCGCGGGGATCGTGAGTGGAACGTACGTTGCTTGACTCGTCGCCTACAACCGCTTCATAACGGGCGGGGAGGTTATCTCTATGCGTCTAGGTCTTTTCGGTGCGACCGCCACTGCGGTCCTTTCGCTTTCCATCCAGTCTTTCGCGCAGGGTTACTTGCCGCAGCAGCAACAGCAGCAGGCCCCGCCGCCGCCCCCCTCGGCCAATGCGCCGAACGGCGAGTACGTCGCGCCGATGCAGCAGCAGACGCAGCAGACCTACGTCCCGCAGAGCATCGCGATGAGCGGTCCCCGCCAAATCAAGGACTGGAACGAGGGTGACCCGATTCCTCCCGGCTATCACCCCGTCAGCCACGTTCGCGGTGGTCTCATCGGTGGAGGTGCCGGTCTGTTCGGCGCGTTCTACCTGATCTCGGCGCTCGTTGCGTCGGTCGCCACCGACGTTTGCAACGGCGGCCGAAACTGCTCGAACACCCTCTGGCCCCTCTGGATCCCAGTCGCCGGACCGTTCATTGCGCTCGGTACAGCGGCCGGCAGCGCCAGCGGCGGCTTCGTCCTCGTCCTCGACGGGCTCGCGCAGGCGGGCGGCGTCGTGATGATCATCGTGGGCGCGATGGGTCGCACCATCCTGATGCGCAACGACCTCGGCGACGCGAAGAGCCCCCTCGAGTTCAAGGTCGGCAAGAACGCGGTCGGCGAAATCACGCCGATGGTGGGCATGGGCATGACCCGATCGGGCAATGGAATGGGCTTCTCGCTCAAGTTCTGATCCGTCCCGGTAAAACGCCCTGCGTGCATCTGCGCGCAGGGCGTTTTTCGTGGTAAACCCCGACCCCACGCATGTTCGACGCACTGACCAAAGGCTTCAAGCAGGCCAAGAACCGGCTCGCAGGCCTGACCGAGCTCAACGAGCAAAACATCGAGAGCGCGCTGCGCGAGGTGCGCCTCAGCTTGCTCGAGGCGGACGTCGAGCTCGGCGTGGTGAAGACCTTCCTCGCGCGCGTGAAAGACAAAGCGGTCGGAGAGATCGTACGCATCCGCGCCAAGGGTGACGGCGGCCAGACGATGAAGGTCTCGGCGAGCGATCAGTTCGTCAAGATCTGCCACGACGAGCTCATCGCGTTCATGTCCGCCGAGGGCCAGGCGATTACCTTCGCGGACAAGGGCAAGATCACCGGCATCATGATGGTCGGCCTTCAAGGGTCCGGTAAGACGACGAGCTGCAGCAAGCTCGCGCGCTACCTGAAGAAGTCTGGCAAAAAGCCGTTGCTCGTCGCGGCGGACATGCAGAGGCCCGCGGCGGTGGAGCAGCTACAGGTGCTCGGCAAGTCCGTGGACGTGCCGGTCTTCAACGTGCCCGGCGACACGCCGCTCCAGATCTGCACCAAGGCCCTCGCGGAGGCCAAGTCCAACGGCAACGACGTCATCATCTTCGACACCGCGGGACGCCTCGCGATCGACGAAGCCTTGATGGGCGAGCTCGCCGACATCAAGAAGGCGACTGCACCGCAGAACATCTTCTTGGTCGTTGACGCGATGATCGGTCAAGACGCGGTCAAGGTCAGCAAGGGCTTCGACAACACGCTCGACCTCACGGGTGTGATCCTCACCAAGCTGGACGGCGACGCGCGCGGCGGAGCGGCGCTCAGCATCAAAGAGGTCACCGGCGCGCCCGTTCGCTTCGTCGGCATGGGCGAGACGAGCGACAAGTTCGAGGAGTTTCGCCCCGAGGGAATGGCGAGCCGCGTGCTCGGCATGGGCGACGTCGTCGGACTGATGAAGGACTTCGAAGAGGTCGTCGATCAGAAAAAAGCCGCCGAAGACGCGATGCGCATGCTCGAGGGGAACTTCACCCTCGACGACTTCTTGCAGCAGGTACGCACGATCCAGAAGATGGGATCGTTGAAGGACATCGTCGGCAAGATGCCCGGCATGGAAGCGATGATGCCCGCGGACGCGAACCTCGACGATCGCGAGCTCGTGCGCATCGAGGCGATCATCAACAGCTTCACCCGCACCGAGCGACACGATCCGTACACCCTCGTGCGCGAGCCCGAGCGCGCGACGCGCATCGCGAAGGGCTCCGGCACCAAGCCCGAGGCCGTGACCGAGCT